>CALXWC010000008.1 GCA_944392265.1 uncultured Alphaproteobacteria bacterium
ATGTTTTTTTTTTTTTTTTAGAAGCTTTATCTGCAATATAGTTTCTAAAGTCTCGCACGTCCATTTTTTCAAGCTTGCTTAGGCTGAGAGGCTTGTTAAAAAACTGCGTAAAATCAGCAAAATCTCTGGCATAACCGTCAAGCGTGTGCTCCGAATATACCCGTTCAGATTTCAGCCAATTAAGCCAATCTGTTATCACTTCTTTGACATCTCTGTCTACATTATATTTTATCTCTTGCTTCATAAGATTTATGATAAGTTTAACTGTTTAAAAAAAAGTATATCCAAGCCAAAAAGATTTTTTGTGTGTAAACGGCAAAGAGATTTGAGTTTATTTGGGATAATTGCTATAAGAAAGTAAAAATACAATAAGAGGAAAATCAATTGACCCAAATTGTCGGCGTTTTATTACCTTTACCGTTTAATGATGTCTTTGACTATAAGGTTGAAGACACAGATGCCATATTGGGCGCAATTGTTCGAGTGCCGTGGGGAAGGGAACAACAAGTCGGTGTAATATGGAAAATTGGTCAATCCTCAGAGATTGCAGAAAACAAAATTAAGCCGATTATTGAAAGGCTAAAGCTTCCTCCTTTATCTGATGCTTTAAGAAAATTAGTAAGCTTTGTTGCCACATATAATATGGCTTATTTAGGTTTGAGCTTAAAAATGGTCTTAAGTGCCAAAGGTGCGTTTGAAGACCCGAAGATGAACGTGCTATACACTTTATCTGGCAAAACTTTAGCTGAAGCAAAGCTCAAAAACTCTGATGCTCGTTGGCGCGTGATAGATTTGTTAAAACATTATCCATATTCCAGAGCCGAGATTGCCAAAGGTGCGGGGGTTAGCCAAAGCGTGATTAAGACCATGATTGACGCAGGCGTCTTAAAACCAATTGAAATTGAGGTTAAAAAAGAGTTTGCCGAACCTAAAGGCGAGTTTCATAAGGTTGATTTAACGCAAGAGCAAAAAAACGCGGCAGATCAGCTGGTTGAAAAAATAAATAAAGGTTTTTCCGTAACATTATTAGATGGCGTGACCGGCTCAGGCAAAACTGAGGTATATTTTGAGGCTGTGGCAGCTGCGTTGGCAGAAGAAAAACAAGTTTTGGTCACGGTTCCCGAAATTGCTTTAACCAGCCAATGGCTAGGTAGGTTTGAAAGAAGATTCGGTGTTAAACCTGCGTGTTGGCACTCTGGCTTAAGCCAAAAAGAAAGAACGGACAATTGGATAGCCATTGCGGAAGGCAGAGCCAAAGTGATTGTGGGCGCGCGCTCAGCTTTGTTTTTGCCTTATAAAAATTTGGGTTTGATTGTTGTGGATGAAAGCCATGACCATTCATATAAGCAAGAAGACGGTGTCAATTATCAAGGGCGAGATATGGCTGTTGTCAGAGCAAAGATGGAAAATTTTCCGATTATCTTAGCTACGGCAACGCCAGATTTAGAAACCTTGAATAATGTTGATGAGGGCAAATATGAGGTGGTTAAACTAAGAAGCCGCTACGCCTCTGCCGAGTTGCCGAAAATTGAGATTATAGATTTGAAAAAAGACAAACCCCAAAAAGGCGAGTGGGGAACATCTTGGTTGGCGCCAAGTTTGGTTGAGGCGTTGAAAAACAATTTGGAAAAACAAGAACAATCTATGCTGTTTTTGAACAGGAGAGGTTATGCGCCTTTGCTGATATGTAGAGATTGCGGCCATAGAATGCAGTGCCCGCATTGCACGGCTTGGTTGACCGAACACAAACATAGCAAAAATCTGGTTTGTCACCATTGTGGCTATTCTATTCCTATTCCCGAAAAATGCCCGCATTGCGGCTCAGAAAGCGGACTTACGGCTTGTGGTCCTGGGGTAGAAAGAGTGGCAGAAGAGGTTAAAGGCCGTTTTCCCGATGCAAGGATTCGGGTAATTTCAAGTGATATTACCGCCAGTCTGGCAGAAGTTTCCGAAGTGATTAAGGAAATGGAAAATAAACAAGTTGATATTTTGATTGGTACCCAGATTTTGGCAAAAGGACATCACTTTCCGTGCTTGACGTTAGTGGGTATTGTGGATGCAGATTTGGGTTTGATGGGTAGTGATTTGCGAGCAACCGAGCAGACTTATCAGTTGCTGTCACAAGTTTCGGGGCGTGCAGGTAGAGGAGAGAAAAAAGGTATTGTCTATTTGCAAACGCTTTATCCTGAAAATGCAGTCTTAAAGGCATTACTGTCCGGCAACAGGGAAGAGTTTTTATCATTAGAAAAAAAGACCAGAAAGATGTTGAAGCTTCCTCCTTATGGTAGGCTTGCGGCCGTGATAGTAAGCGGTAATAATCAAGAACAAACGCAAAGAGTGGCCAACCAATTAGGAGGTATTGCCCCCAACACGGATTCTATAATCACACTGGGCCCAGCTCAGGCTCCAATATTCCGTTTGAGAGGAAAATATAGATATCGCTTATTGTTAAAAACAACCAAGCTTGTGCGAATACAAGAAATATTAAAAAACTGGCTGAGTAGAGTGAATGTACCCAGTTCGGTAAAAGTTGAGGTAGATATTGACCCTTATAGCTTTATGTAAAAAGGAAAAATATACATACCGAAAAAATAAAAACTTTAGCAAAAATTGTTTGTTTTTAATAAATTTGAAACTAATTAGAATATAGGATGCTTTAAGTTTAAGAATATTTGAGTAGAGAGTAAAAGTTTGAAAAAAGATTCTAAAAATAAAATAGCTCATGTTTATGCACAAGCTTTGTATGAGGCTTCTGAGCAAGGAAAGGTAACCGATAAGGTATATCAAGATATCTTATTGCTTTTAGATGTTTTTACCAAAAACAATGAGTTTGTAAAATCTTTTTCTAACCCGATTTGGGATCGTGATTCTAAAAAATCTGCATTAAAAGAAATTGCTGAAAAACTCAAAATCTCTCAGGATACGTTAAATTGTTTGTCTGTTGTGGCCGATAATGATCGTTTCCCTGAAATAGATTTGATTTTGCGTGCTTTCGTTGAAATTTATTATCAAAAACATAACATGTTGGAAGTGGAAATTACTTCGGCTAAAGCATTAAGCAATGTGCAGAATAAAAAAATATTAGAAGCATTGTCTTTAAGGTTGGGTAAAAAAATTATTCCGGATTTTATTGTAGATCCTGAAATTTTAGGCGGATTGAAGATAAAATACGGTTCTGTAATGATAGACGATTCTGTCTTAGGAAAATTAAATCGTTTAGAAATCATGATGAAAGGTGGACAATAATGTCTGTGCAAGCAAGTGAAATATCTTCCATTATAAAGGAAAAAATTGCCAGCTCTCACGTTGACATCGATGTCTCTGAAGTCGGACGTGTTCTTTCTGTCGGTGACGGTATTGCACGTGTTTACGGTTTGGATAATGTTCAGGCCGGAGAACTTGTGGAGTTTGACGGTGGCATTAAGGGTATGGCCTTAAACCTTGAAGAAGATAACGTAGGTGTCGTTATTTTCGGTTCAGACCAAAACATCAAAGAAGGTGATACGGTTAGACGCACAGATAAAATTGTGAGCGTTCCGGTTGGTAAAGAATTATTGGGCCGTGTGGTTGATGCTTTGGGTGAACCAATTGACGGTAAAGGCAAAATTGCCGCTAAAGAATACCGTGTTTCAGAGGTTAAAGCTCCTGGTATTATTACACGTCGCAGTGTTTATGAGCCAATGCAAACCGGATTGAAAATCGTAGATTCTTTGGTTCCTATCGGAAGAGGTCAACGTGAGTTGATTATTGGTGACCGTCAAACCGGAAAAACCGCAATTATCGTTGATACAATTTTGAACCAGAAAAAAATTAATGATAAAGCCAAATCTGAAAAAGATAAACTTTATTGTATTTATGTTGCCATCGGACAAAAACGTTCCACAGTGGCACAAGTTGTAAAAATCTTAAAAGACCATGGCGCAATGGATTATACAATTGTTGTCGCCGCCACGGCATCAGATCCGGCACCGATGCAATTTATGGCACCGTATTCCGGCTGTGCAATGGGTGAGTTTTTTAGAGATAATGGTATGAATGCCGTCATCTTTTATGATGACCTAACCAAGCAAGCTACGGCATACAGACAAATGTCTTTGCTCTTGCGTCGTCCACCTGGACGTGAAGCTTTCCCTGGAGACGTATTCTATTTGCACTCACGTTTGTTGGAACGTGCCGCAAAAATGAATGACGAGTTGGGTGGCGGTTCCTTAACGGCATTGCCGGTTATTGAAACCCAAGCCGGAGACGTTTCTGCCTATATTCCGACAAACGTAATTTCTATTACGGACGGACAAATCTTTTTGGAAACAGGCTTGTTCTTCCAAGGTATTCGTCCGGCGGTCAATGTAGGTATTTCTGTTAGCCGTGTGGGCTCAGCTGCTCAAATTAAGGCAATGAAACAAGTTGCCGGAAAAATTAAGCTCGAGTTGGCACAATATCGTGAAATGGCATCTTTTGCACAATTTGCATCAGACTTGGATGTAGCAACCAAAAACTTGTTGGCAAGAGGCGCCAGATTAACCGAATTGTTAAAACAACCTCAATATCATCCGATGCCGGTGGAAGAACAAGTTGCAAGTATTTTTGCCGGGGTAAGAGGATATTTGGATAAACTGGACTTAAAAGAAGTTGGTGATTTTGAAGAAAAAGCTTTGAATAGTTTGCGTGCAAATCATCCTGAATATTTGGAAGAAATTGCCGAAACGAAAGTGATTTCAGAAGAGTTAGATAAAAAACTGACTGAATTTTATGACAGTTTGATTAATGAATTCAAAAAAGTAGAAGAAGCAGCTTAAGGATAAAAAATGGCAGGATTAAAAGAGTTAAGAACTCGCATCAGCACCGTCAAATCAACAAGTAAAATTACTTCGGCGATGAAGATGGTTGCTGCTGCCCGCCTGCGCAAATCTCAAGGCTTAATCGGAAAATCTGAGTTTTACAGCAACAACTTGTTAGCTTGTGCAAACCGCATTATCTATGAGTTGCAAGAAAAAGAAGCTCAGGGAGAAGAAATTAACTGGCCGGATATGATGAAGGAGCGCATTAATCCTAAAAAATATCTTTTGCTGGTTTTTACATCAGACAGAGGTTTGTGCGGAAGCTATAATGCCAGTGTGGCAAAAGAAGCCGCCAGAAGAATTGAAGAACTAAAATCCGAAGGCAAAGAGGTCTTGCTTTATTGCGTTGGTAAAAAAGGCAAAGACATCTTAAAGTCAAGATATGAAAACTTGTTCTTCAAAACCAAGGAAGGCTTGGCCGCCAAAGGTGCAAAATATTATGAAGCATCTGATATCGGTTATGATGTTTTGGAAGCTTACAATAATAAAGAGTTTGATGTTTGTGAGGTGATTGTCAGTAAATTTAACTCTGCAATCAGCAGAGAGATTGTTGACCGTCAATTATTACCATTGAAAATAGGGGAATATGATTATAACAAACTTCATGTTCCGACCAATGTTGTTAAAGGTGCTTTTTATGAGTATGAACCTCAAGACAAAATTTTGTTGTTGCAAGAAATGTTACCTTTGATTTTCAGAGGTTCAATCTTCAAAGCAGTTGTTCATTCTCAGGCATCTGAACACGGTGCACGCATGACCTCAATGGATAATGCTACAAGAAACGCATCTGATATGATTAATAAACTGACAATTAAATACAATCGCATCAGACAAACCGCAATTACAACCGAGTTAACCGAAATTATTTCCGGTGCTGAAGCACTTTAAAAAAGAGGAGAGCTAAATGGTAGAGAAGAAAAAAACTTCTAAAGAAAAAGAGAAAGTTTCCGCTCCAAAAAAAGCGGTAAAAAAAGTAGCTTCAACCAAAGAAAAAGTTGTTGCCAAAGCAAGTGTTGAAAAAGCCAAAAAGGTAGAAAAAGTAGAAAAAACAAAAGAGATTGTTTCAAAAGGTAAAATCTCTCAGGTAACAGGCGCTGTTGTAGACGTTAAGTTTGAAAGCGTTAAAGAGCTTCCGCCGATTTTAACCGCTTTGGAGTGTGATAACCATGGCCAAAAGTTGGTTTTGGAGGTGGCTCAACACTTAGGCGAAGAAGTTGTTCGCTGTATTGCTATGGATACAACCGATGGCTTGGTCAGAGGAATGGACGTTATCAACACAGGTAAACCGATTGAAGTTCCGGTCGGACCAGAACTTTTAGGCCGTATTATCAATGTTATCGGTGAGCCGGTAGATGGAAGAGGGGATATTAAAGCTAAAACATATTTTCCGATTCACCGTGAAGCTCCGGCATTTGTTGAGCAATCAACCGAAACTCAAGTTTTGACAACCGGTATTAAGGTGATTGACTTGTTGGAACCATATGCCAAAGGTGGTAAGATTGGTTTGTTCGGTGGTGCCGGTGTGGGTAAAACCGTGTTGATTCAAGAGTTGATTACAAACATTGGTATCGGACATGGTGGTTATTCCGTATTTGCAGGTGTGGGAGAAAGAACTCGTGAAGGAAACGACTTGTATCATGAAATGATTGACTCAGGCGTTATTGATTTGAACGGTGATAAATCAAAAACCGTGTTGGTATACGGTCAAATGAATGAACCCCCAGGAGCCAGAGCTCGTGTTGCTTTGTCTGGTTTGACACAAGCAGAATATTTCCGTGATGTAGAACATCAAGACGTGTTGTTCTTCGTGGATAATATTTTCCGCTTTACTCAAGCTGGTTCTGAGGTTTCTGCTTTGCTCGGACGTATTCCGTCAGCCGTGGGCTATCAACCGACATTGGGAACAGATATGGGTGCCATGCAAGAGCGTATTACATCTACAAAGAACGGATCTATTACATCTGTTCAAGCCGTATACGTTCCGGCCGATGACTTGACTGACCCGGCTCCTGCAACAACCTTTGCGCACTTGGATGCCACAACCGTGTTGTCACGTTCAATTGCCGAGTTAGGTATTTTCCCTGCCGTTGACCCACTTGATTCAACTTCTCGTATTTTGGATCCGCAAATCATTGGTGAAGAGCATTATCAAGTTGCTCGTCAGGTACAAGAAATTTTGCAAAGATATAAATCATTGCAAGATATTATTGCCATCTTGGGTATGGATGAGTTGTCTGAAGAAGATAAGTTGACCGTAGCCAGAGCAAGAAAGGTACAAAGATTTTTGTCTCAACCGTTCCACGTTGCGGAAGTCTTTACAGGAACACCTGGTGTGTTTGTAAAATTGGAAGATACAATAAAAGGCTTTAAGGAAATCATTGAAGGTAAATATGACCATATTCCTGAACAAGCTTTTTACATGGTCGGAACAATTGAAGACGCATTGGAAAAAGCCAAAAAGATGGAAGAGGCTGAACAACAAAAGTAGAGAAAACCCATGAAAGAGATTATTTTCAGAATATCCAGACCCTATAAAATCTTTAGTACCAAAAAGGTTGCAGCACTTCAATTGCCTGCAATAGGGGGAGATATAACGCTTTTGCCGGATAGAGCTCCGATAATGTTGTTATTAAGAAACGGCATTGTTCGTATTCTTGATGCTCAACTCAAAACGCAAGAAAGCTTTTTTGTAAAAGGTGGTATTGCTGATTTCGCCAGAAACAGATGTGCCATATCAACTGAAAAGGTTTTTTGCGTAGATGGAATCACCCTTGAAAGAGCCAAAGAAAAAATGGCAACGGCGCATCATGAAGAAGATAAACTTTTTTATGAATATGTCATAAAAGAACTTGAACAAAAATGAGTTTAAAAATTTAAACAAAAAAAGGAGTTTATTGTCTAAATAAGCTCCTTTTTTTGTATAATTTGGATAAAAAAATATTATGTAAAATTAAAATGTTACAGTTTTGTTAATTTAAAAAAAATACTATTTACAATTGCAAATAAATGTGTTCTTTTTCTTTCTTTCCTGAAAATGTTAGTAGAAGATGAAGAAGAAAAATGAAGATGTTGAATTGTAGATATATTGATAAAGAAGAAGTAAGAAAAATAAAAGGTTTTTATGGTTTAAAAAGCTCAAATAAAAATATGTCAAACCACAAAAGACTTATTGTCTTGAGTAAAAATTTAGAAAATATGCTCAACCATATCGCCGCAGGCCAATATATTTTGGCAGATGATATTAAATCAGAGTTTTATGCGTTTACTGAAGAGTTTATTTTAAGATATAAGAAGGAAAATAGAAACCTTCCTTATACGTTGATAATATCATATAAAAAAGCCAAATTAATTTCAGAAAAGCTCCATCAAGAAGAAATGGCTAAAAAATTGATTGTGGAAGAAAAAACATCTACAAAAGAAACAAAAGAAAATACCGGTATTTTTTCAACCATTAAAGCAAAATTACGGCAAAAAAAAGAAAAGATAGTTTCACAATTAAAATACGCGGGAGCAATTTGCTTAAGTGCATTATCGGTTGGTGTCGGTCCGATTGCCAAAGGCTCTACTTTTGCTGAAGAAAAGCTTGCTAAAAATAGTCTGCTTCAAGATAGGGAGGAAAATAAAGCGCCCTTGAAAATGGAAGATTTTGCATTTGCAGATTCATCTTTTTGGTATAAAAATCAAGCAAAGACAGATACTATAGAAACAAAAGTTTCCGATACAAAAGAAAATAACAATCAAGATTACAAAGAATTCAGCGTAAAATTGCTTAAACAATTTCAACAAAACATTAGTTTATTGGAAGACAGAAAAACCAATAAAAAGCGTTTTTATGATGAGCAAGAAAAGTTAATTGGAAAATATGGCAAATATGCGCAGATTGTTCCGAATTCAAGCTGTGAATCTATGTCATATGCCACATTTTTGAAGGTTCTTGATGTAGAAAAGTCAAACTATGTGTCTCAAGCTTGTTTATCTTTGCTGATGAAAATTCCTAATCCGCATGCATGCTACTCTAACAAAAATACGTTTAATAGCCAATATTCATCCAGCTTGAGAAAAGATTTGGTTAAAGAATTAAAAAAGAACCAAGATGGTATTTATATGATATGGATTAAGAGAAAAGACGGCAATCTGCACAGAATGACTGTTATCGGTGCAGAAAATAACCAAGCATATTTATTAGGCTATAACAATAATAGAATGATAAAGATGGATGCAGATAAGTTAAACAAAATAACCTCAAAAAGCGGCTATTTTTACAACTTGGGTGCTCATATCAAGCAAGAGGCAGATAAGTTAGCAAACAGAAAAATTTTAAGAGATAAGTTAAAAGAACAACCAACATATTTAGCGCTTGTTAAAAAAAGATATCAGCTTGGATATTCATAATAAAAAAAGATAGAAAGATAAAAAAATATGTGCTAAAAATAGATATAATGTTCAAGGAGAAAGCACATGGCCTATCACAATTTTGTTATGAACAGACAAATCAATATTCCATATATGGTTAAGATAGGTTATGGCAAAATAAATAGGCTCGGTAAATACCTGATAGATAAAGGCATGTCCAACATAGCCATATTTTGGAGTGAAGGTCTTGAAGAAACACTGGGCGGCAAGATATATAAAGGCTTTGAACAACACGATATCGAAATAGTATGTAACAAGGTCGTTCAATATATTAATATTGAAGAAGTTACCAAAATATCTTTTAGTTTACCAAGAACAACAGATGCAATTATTGGAGTCGGAGGCGGAAAGGTTTTAGATTTTGCCAAATACAGTGCCAATCTCTTAAAAAAACCGTTTATTTCCGTTCCGACTTCGTTGTCTAATGATGGCTTCTGCAGTCCTAATACATCTTTGTTGGTTGATGGCAAAAGAACAAGCGTAAAATCCAACATACCATTTGGTGTAATTGTTGATTTGGATGTTATATCCAAAAGTCCGATATATTTGATATACTCCGGTATTGGGGATATGACCTCAAAAATTTCGGCTTTATGGGATTGGAAAGTAGCGTTTAGAAAAGGTTACGAGCGTTATAATGATTTTGCCGCCATGTTGACCTACAATGCCATAGATACGCTCTTAAATACTAAAAATTTGAATTTGATTTCATCAGAATTTTTAAAAAATCTGAGCACATCTTTATTGCTGAGTGGTATGGCTATGGAAATAGCAGGCACATCTCGTCCGGCAAGCGGGGCAGAGCATTTAATTTCTCATGCTTTGGATGAAATCTCTCGCCCATCACAACCTCACGGCATTCAAACCGGTGTATCCAGTTATGTTTGTGCTTTGTTACAAAATAATCCGCAAATAGAGATGTTAAAAAACTTTTTATTAAAAACCGGTTTTTTTGAATATGTTATGAATAATCCTTTATCAAGAGCGGATTACTTTTTGGCTTTGCAAAGAGCTCCTCTGATTAAAAAAGATTTTTATACGGTTTTATCTGAAAAAGACAGCTATATGAAAGCAATTGATATCATAGAAAAAGATGCGATTTTAAAGAAAATTATTCGTTAATTCTATTGAGGAAGAGCTTAATTTATGTTATAATAAGAAAAAGAACTCAAGAGGGGAGATGATTATTATGACAGAAAAGACTTTAACCACTGTGGGCAACGCATTCGTAAAAAAACTCTCTATGCCGGATTTAAGCAAGAAAGAATTGTTTATAAGCCTACATGAAAGATTGGGCGAAACAGATATTGAAAAACTAGACTTGCCAAAAAATAAAGAGGTTGTTTCGCTTGAAAGTCAAAGAGCAAAAATCAGAATAAAAAGCTACACAGATAAAGTTCAACAGGTTTTGCCCAAAATAGAACATATGAAGAGCAAAGAGCAACAAAAATCGGCATTGGATATGTTAGAAATTCTATCCCCGAAAGACAGAGACTATGCCGTTATTGCTTGTGATAAATATCTAAAAATGGATGATAATGCCAATATAGAAGATTTTTTTAAAGATTATAAACAGCACATCAGCCCTGAAAAAGTTTCAGAAAACCTGGTCGTTCAGCAACCATCATTTACAAAAATAGCACAAAACAGAGTGATGTAAGAAAAACACTCAAACAAAAGCCTCCGAAAGGAGGCTTTTTATATGTTGACTTTTATAAAAAACTGCTTTAAATAATAGCCAGTTGTAATTAATTATTTTGTTAAATTTATAATTTTTTTAGCTATGGAAGTAAGAAGTATTGCAGCGTCTGATGTCAAAAATTTATTGACAACCTTGTTTTCAGACGAGATTGAGGGTTTTCAGACACAAGACTTAGACGTTAGAATGTTGTTTAACATCACCTCAAGAGAGTATGCTCCGGCATATGTTTTGCCCGCACAAGCAAAGAATGAGAAGAAATATCTGATTTATTCTCCGTTACAAATGCTTGTTAATGTCTGCGATGATTTGACATTCAAAGATGCTTTGACACAAAAAGATGTCTATCATCAAGGATATTTGAACGCTTATGTTACAGAAGATGGCAAAGGCGGTGTCGGCATAAATCTTTTCTTGGATGAGTGTGAGGGAACTGTATGTAAGAGCAAAGAAAATGCCTTGGCGCTGATTAAGGCTAAAGTAGCGTTTACGCCTTCTTTGCAAGTGGATTTTTTCAAATTTCCGATTCAAGAGATTTATCCGTGTTTGATTGGCAAGTCAATCTACTGGATGATGCCTCATAAAAACAATCTGTGTTTTTTGGTGAACGTTGCCAATTCGGAAGTGACATATCAATGCGTCCAAATTGAGTATATAACGTTTATTCAAGAAAAGGGATGCTATGAAAGTCAAAACCCTAAAAGCGGATTGAGTGAGAAGTACGATTTTGATGGAAATAAATTTTCTGCTTTAATGTAAAACAATGTAACACAAACACATTATATAAAGTTTCCATGACAGCGAAAAGCAAGTTTAATTTATGAATGGAAAGAGGGCTGACGTGAGTCACCCCTCTTTTTTATTGCTTATAGTTTTTAATTGCTTCATCTTGCTCAAAAAGATACAACAAATTGCGTAGAGCGTAACCTTTTGTAGAAGTTAAGTCCGGATCTTGTTGAATGATAAGGCGCGCTTCTTTAGAAGCAGTTAAGAGCAAGCCTTTTTGCACGGATAAATCAGCTAGCTTGAAGGTGTTAAAACCGCTTTGCTTTGTTCCTAAAATCTCACCACCGCCTCGAATATCTAAATCTTCTTCGGCAATTTTGAATCCATCTTCGGTTTCTTTCATAATATTAAGCCTAGCACGAGATGTCTCGCTCAACGGGTGCGCATATAACAAAATGCAGGTAGAGGCTTGAAAACCACGTTTAATTCGGCCTCTGAGTTGGTGCAGCTGAGCCAAACCAAAACGCTCGGCATGCTCAATAATCATCACGGTTGCTTCCGGAACATTCACGCCAACCTCAATAACGGTTGTGGCTACCAAAAGAGAAATTTCTCCGGTTTTGAATTTTTCCATAACCAAATCTTTTTGAGCTTCTTTCATCTTTCCATGAATAAGGCCAACTTTGTCACCAAAATATTTTTGCAAAGAAGAAAAACGCTCTTCTGCGGCTGCCAAATCAATTTTTTCAGATTCTTCAACCAAAGGACAAACCCAATAAGCTCTTGAGCCTTCATCAATTTTTCTTTTAAGGGCAGCTACAATATCATGGATTTTTTCCACCGGCATAACTCTTGTGTCAACCGGCTGTCTGCCTTCTGGAACTTGATCAATTTTAGAATATTCCATATCCCCGTAAGAAGTTAATAAAAGTGTTCTGGGGATAGGGGTGGCGGTCATAACCAAAATGTCGGTCAAATCTCCTTTGTTTGAAAAATTAAGTCTTTGATGCACGCCAAAACGGTGTTGTTCATCAATCACGGCAAATGCCAAGTCATGAAAAGCAACATTTTCTTGAAACAGAGCATGTGTTCCAACCAAAATGTCAATTTTGCCTAAAGCAAGATCACTTAAGATTTCTTGGCGTTTTTTAGTTTTGGTTTTGCCGGTTAAGAGCTCACAACGAATATTAAGGCAAGAGCACCACTCTTGAAAGTTTTCCCAATGTTGCTTAGCCAAAATTTCGGTCGGAGCCATTAAAGCAGCCTGAAATCCGCATTCAACTGCATTAAGCATGGCAATAAAAGCCACAACGGTTTTGCCGCAACCAACATCTCCTTGTAAAAGGCGTAACATTTTGAAAGGAGCGGCTTGGTCTGTGAAAATCTCTTGCAAAACTTTTTCTTGAGCCTGTGTGAGTTTGAAAGGCAAATTTTCTAAAAATTTTTTTCTGAGCAAGCCATTGCCTTTGAGTTCTCTACCTTTTTGTTTTTTTATTTTTTGTCTGGCCAAAGCCAAGGTTAATTGGTTTGCCAAAAGCTCATCATAAGCCAAACGTTGTCTGGCATAAGAATTAGGATCAAGGTCGTTTAAACAAGAGGGGCGATGAGCCGCAAAAAGAGAATGTCCGAAGCTGTTCCAATTTTTTTCTTTGAGCAAATTTTCATCAATCCATTCCGGTAGTGCCGGAACGCGATTTAAGGCTTGAGAAATCCATTTATTAAGCATTTTGTTGGAAATTCCCGCCGTAAGTGGATAAACAGGCTCCACCTTTTTAAGTGTTTCAATTTGTTCTGCCGGAAGAATATAATCTGGATGGCTCATTTGCAAGGAGCCGTTAAACTGTTCAACCTTACCGCTTATGGCAACCCATTTTCCAAGAGGCAAATTTTTTTGAATGGTTGAAGGATAAGCCTTAAAAAACAATATGGTCATTTGCTCGGTCTCATCAGCCACAATCACTTTATAGGGCTGAGATTTTTTTTGCGGAGCAATATGTTCAATGACTTTGACTTTAAGCGTGGCCACACGACCGGCAATAGCGTCACATACTTTTGGAGCAAAGCGTCTGTCTACAAAGTTTATCGGCAAATGAAAAATTAAATCTTTGGTTGAATGACAATCAAGATTTTTTAAAAGTTTTTGAGATTTTTCTCCCAGCCCGATGATAGAAGACAAGGGAGCAAACAAGGGAGACAAAATCGACGGACGCATTGTTATTTTCTTCAAAAAAATGTTGTACTTATAAACACATTGTATATAGTTTATTTAGTTAAGTAAACAATAGAATAAAAATAATGCTCTACGATCTGAATAAAATAAATGCAAAGACTTTGGCTTCTGTTCCGGATGGATATGATGCCTTTTTGCTTGAAAAGTTTTTATGCGAACAAAATGGTGATATTTTGTATATCGTCAGTGATGGTTTTTCATTGGAAAAAACAGCTGAGTTTATCAAATATCTCAATCCTGATAGAGAGGTCTTAACCTTACCCTCATGGGATACGGTTCCTTATGACAGGGTTTCTCCAAACGTAAATGTTGTTTCCAAAAGAATTGAAACACTGACAAATCTGGCCTTAAATCCGCAAACAAAACAGCCAAGAATCATTATAGCCAGTATTGGTGTTGTGGTCCAAAAGCTGCCTCCGATGAAAGTTTTTCTTAATGCAGTGCGTGAAGTTAAGGTTGGTAATAAACTGAGTTTTAATGATTTTATTCATTATGTATCTTTGAATGGATATAACCGTGTAGAGCAGGTTATTGAAGCCGGAGAATATGCCGTTAGAGGTGATATTATAGATATTTTTCCGGTTGGAACAAATCAGCCTTTGCGTATAGATTTATTTGATGACGAGGTTGAAAGAATCCGCACTTTTGATGCCATGAGTCAAAGAACAATCGGCGAGTTGAAATCTTATACCTTTCAGGTTATGAACGAAGTCTCCTTAAATGAGAACACGATTAAAACCTTCCGCCAAAAATACAGAGAGGCTTTTGGCGCTGCGTTTAAGGATGATGAAATTTATGCCGATATTTCAAACGGTGTAAAACATTTGGGTATGGAAAACTGGTTGCCGTTTTTTTATGAAGACCCGTTACCAAGCTTGTTTGATTATATTCCGCAAGCACACGTTATCATAGGGCGCAATGTTTCAGAGGCTCTTTTAGCAAAATCTGAAAGTATTGCCGATTATTATCAGGCGCGATTAGAGGCTTTGAATGTAAAATCCGTTAACGAAACAGACACATACAGACCGGTTCCGCCTGAGCAGATGTATTTGACCAAAGCGCAAATTGAGCAGATTTTAGATAAAAAGCATGCTACTTGGTTCAGCGCCATGACCATGGTTGAAAGTGAAGATATTGCAGATATGGGCGTGCTTCCGGGGCGCAGTTTTGCTCAAGCAAAAAATGTCAATCTGGCGCAAGTTTATATGGAGCTTGATGATTATTTGAAAGAATATGCAAGCTTAAGAAGAGTAATTTGTTGTTATTCTGAAGGCTCCAGAGACAGAATCTTCACACTTATGAGTGAACATGGCATAAAAAATCTGTATTTTGGCAACTCTTGGCAACAGGTTTTGGCCTCAGATAAAAAACAAACAGCACTGATTGTTCTCAATTTGGCGCATGGCTTTAGAGGTGATGGTCTGTGTTTTGTTTCAGAACAAGATATTTTGGGTGAAAGACAGCACCGTGTAACCAAGAAAAAAGCCAGCTCAAAAGACTTTATTGCCGATGTGGAATCTTTGAGCGTTGGGGAATTGGTTGTTCATATAGAGCATGGTATTGGTAAGTTTTTGGGGCTTGAAAATATTATGGCCGGCGGTGCACCGCACGATTGTCTCAAAATCTTATATGCCAATGACGCCAAATTATTTGTTCCGGTTGAAAATATTGATGTTTTGTCACGCTATGGCGTTGATGATGATAACATTGTCTTAGACACGCTGGGCGGTTTGGCTTGGCAGGCTAAAAAAGCCAAGGTAAAGCAAAAGATTAAGGATATTGCCGAAAAATTAATCAAAATTGCAGCAGAAAGACATTTGAAAAAAGCCGAGAGCTTTATTCCTTCACAAGGAATGTATGATGAATTTTGCTCGCATTTCCCATATAGTGAGACAGATGACCAACTTAATGCCATTCATGATGTTTTGCAAGATTTGGCTCAAACCGTTCCGATGGACAGATTGGTTTGCGGAGATGTCGGATTTGGCAAAACGGAAGTTGCCATCAGAGCCGCTTTTGCGGTTGCCGTGAGCGGGGCGCAGGTAGCTTTAATTGTGCCGACCACTTTGCTGGCCAGACAGCACTATATAAACTTCAAAAAAAGAATGGAAGGTTTTCCGGTCAGAGTAAAAATGTTATCTCGTTTGGTAACCCCGAAAGAAGCCGCCGAAACCAAAAAAGGTTTGGAGGAGGGCTCTGTTGAAATTGTTATCGGAACACATGCCTTACTTTCAAAAGACATTAAGTTCTGTAATTTGGGCTTGTTGATTATTGACGAAGAGCAACACTTTGGCGTGGCACATAAAGAAAAATTAAAATCAATAAAATCAGATGTCCATGTTTTGACCATGACGGCAACTCCGATTCCAAGAACATTACAGCTTTCTTTAACCGGAGTTAAGCAATTAAGCTTAATTGCCACCCCGCCGGTAGACAGATTGGCCGCGCGCACATTTGTTATGCCTTTTGATAAGGTTATGATAAAAGAGGCCATTTACAGAGAAAAATTCAGACATGGTCAAACATTTTTTGTTTGTCCTCGTGTGTCAGATATCTTTGGTGTGGAAAAAGAGTTAAGAGAACTTGTGCCAGATGTAAAGATATTGGTGGCACATGGTCAAATGCCGGTTAAACAGCTTGAAGCCGTGATGAATGATTTTGCTGACGGTAAGGCAGACTTGTTGCTCTCCACGACAATTATTGAATCAGGTATTGATATGCCAAGCGTAAATACCATGATTGTGCACCGAGCAGATATGTTTGGATTGGCGCAGTTATATCAATTAAAAGGCCGTGTGGGTAGGGGTAAAGTCAGAGGCTATTGTTACTTTACCGTACCAAAGCAAAAAGCCTTAAAACCGATTGCGGAAAGAAGATTAAACATCTTGCAAGCGTTAGATAGCTTGGGGGCAGGTTTTTCTTTGGCAAGCCACGATATGGATATCAGAGGTTCAGGAAATATATTGGGTGAAGAACAATCAGGCCATATTAAAGATGTGGGTATTGCTTTGTACCAACATATGTTGGAAGAAGAAATCATGCGCTTAAAAGCTCAAGGCAGCGACAAAGAAGTTGCATCAGCAGAGTTGAGTGATTGGGCACCGCAAATCAGCACGGGTATTCCGATTATGATACCCGAAAATTATGTCAGAGATTTAGGCGTGAGATTGGGCTTGTATAAACGTATTGGTGATATTCAAGACAAAGAAGGCCTGATTGATATGAGAGAAGAACTCATCGATAGATTTGGTCCAATTCCGACAGAAGTTGAAAACTTGTTAAAGACCATAGAAATCAAGCAACTTTGCCGTAAGGCCAATATTGAAAAGATTGAAGCCGGTGCTAAAGGCATTTTGATTAGCTTGCGCAATAATAAGTTTGCCAAACCAGAAAAGCTGATAGACTTTATCTCCAGACAGTTTGGCGCAATCAAGATTAGACCGGACCAAAAACTCTTTATTGAGAAAAATCTGGAAAATTATGCCCAAAGAATAGAAACAATATTAAATTATGTAAATAAGCTAAATAAACTGTTAGAGGACTAAATGCCGGATACAAAATTTTATAATTTAATGGTTCGATTTGTAGATTCCTCAGAGATAAAAGAAGCTAATGTCGCCTTGAAAAAAATATGGGAACAAGGTGACAATATAATGCTTGATTTATATTTTTATCAAAACAAAAAGTCTAAAGTAATTGATGGTGCATTTATCCGTAGTATTCAAGATTTGAATACGGAAAAAGAATATCTTTCGGCAAGAGAGCTGATGCTTGACTATATCAGGCACAAGTATCAAACGCAAAAAAAAGAAAAATTCGGTGCAAAATTAAAGCCGTTTAATGAAATTAAAGATGATATAATCATTTTGCTCTATATTGCCAAAGTGGTGGATTATTATTCTGAAATGAAAAAAAATTCCATCATTGATTATATTCAAAAATATTATGAAAATAAGGTCATCACCTCTCAGTTTATAGAGGGACATCTTCAAGAGGTCAATCCTGATAGAGATGATTTTTATGAGGCGTTAGAGCATTTGAGTAAGAAGACACCCGAAGATGTTGAGGCTTTGGTGCAAGAGGTGGTTAAAGTTTGTGTTTGTGACGGCTTTTTAGCCTATGAAGAAAAGGTTTGTATTGCAGAGATTTTACAAACTTTAAGATTGCAAGGTGTTGAACCAGATGTCGGATTATAAAAAAGGCTTCGTAAAGAAGCCTTTTTTTTTATAAGTTTTGTGGATTAGATATTGGGAACGGAGAATATCCGCCGACGCCGCCAAAGAATTTTTCAAAGAAGCCCGGAGTGTGTCCCATAGATTTTGTGGCATCCGTGCTGACAGAAATTTCTTTACCGTTCTTTTTGGTCAAACGTTGCATGTTTTCAACCTTACCGTCTTGACTAAACTCAATAGTCAAAATATCGCGGCTGACTTCTTTAGGTTCCATGAAAGCCACGCGCTTAATTTCCGAAGACATATATATCCAAGTATTTTGGTCAAGAGAAACCACGGAAGAGGGCGCTCCGATAATGTTGATAACCTCTTGCTTGGTGTTGCCTTGTCTGATTTGAGAAATACGCTCGTCTGAGGGCATATTGCCGTTGTTTGAAACAAACATATCAGAAGAGCAGGCGCTGGCAAACATAACACACAAGCCGCAAATAAAACAGATTTTGTTTATTGACATCTTTATATCCTTACGATTATATCATATCAAACATACGAAAGTTTATAACATAGGGAAAAAATTAATGCAAAATCTTTTTTCTTATCCGCTTGTTGTGGATGAATTAAGTGCTTCTGAAAAAAAATATCATATTCATGCTAATGAAGAAGAATTAAAATATTTACAAGAAGTATTTAAGGTTGAGAGTGTCCGTTCCTTTTCGGCAGAAATATTCTTAAAATATAAAAAGAAAGAACACAGATTAGATGTCTGGGGAAAAGTTGATGCCGAGTTTGAATTAAAAAGCGTAATAAGCTTGGAGAATTTTTATAAGACATATACACCAGAGTTTTCAATTTATTTTGATACACAAGCCACACCGCAAGATTTAAGAGATTTTGACTTTGATATTTATGATGATGAGCCATATCTTTTAACAGACGGAAAAATAGATTTATGCCAAATTGCCATTGAGCAAGTGGCGCTTGTGATGGATGATAATCCGAGAAAAGAAGGCGAAGTTTTTGTTTTCAAATCTGAGTTTTCAGATGAAGATACCGAGAGCTTAAATCCATTTAGCGTGCTTAAAAAGCTAAAAAAATAAGAATTCGGAGCAAAAATAAAGTATAAAGCGCAAGTTAAGATAAAAAAAGACTTGCCAAATGCAAAATTATTATATAAAACGACATTCAGTTCAAAAAGCCAATTTTATTAGTTGATTTAAAAGACTAAATGGTATAATAATGGCTTTGAAGTGTAATTAACTAGAATAAAGAGTATAAGAAAATGGCTACACCAAAGAAGAAAACAACACCGTCACGTCGCAATATGCGCCGTTCTCATGATGCTTTGAAACCAAATTCATACATGGAATGCCCAAATTGCGGTGAGTTGAAAAGACCGCACAGTGTTTGCCCGTCTTGTGGACAATACGATGGTCGTGAAGTTGTTGCAAAAAAAGCAGCTTCTGAAGAATAATTAAATCTAAAAGACAATATATATTGTCTCAATTTGTATGGAGCAGGTTTTGTCAAGTAATCTGGTCATATCAATAGACGCAATGGGGGGAGATAATTCCCCCAGAGTCGTCATAGAAGGACTTGCAATCGCGGTTAAAAAGAACCCAGATGTAAGGTTTTTATTGTTCGGTGATGAAACTAAGGTTTCTCCTATCCTTGCAGAATTTCCTATTCTAAAAGACAAGTGCGAACTTCGTCATGCAACCGAGATGGTTCATAATGAAGACAAGCCATCACAGGTGATTCGTAATAAGAACACCAGTATGTACATGGCTATTGACGCCGTCAGAAAAGGAGAGGCTAAAGCTGTTGTTTCTGCAGGAAACACCGGTGCTTTAATGGCAATTTCTAAAATTGTATTAAGAACAATCACCAAAATACATCGTCCGGCAATTGTAAGTATTATGCCGCACAGAACCGGTAAATATGTGATGCTTGATTTGGGCGCCAACACAGAGTGTGACGCAATCAACTTGGCAGAATTTGCTTTAATGGGCGATATTTTGGCAAGACATGCCTTGAATATTGAAAAGCCTCGCGTTGCTTTGCTTAACATTGGCGCAGAGGAAATGAAAGGCAAAGAAGAGATTCGCCAAGCCGCCAAAATCATCAAACATTCTCATATGAATATTGATTTTATCGGTTATATTGAGCCGCATGAAATGTCTAACGGTATTGCTGATGTCGTAGTTGCAGATGGTTTTACCGGAAACATTGCACTCAAATCGGTAGAAGGAACGGCAAAATTGGTTGTTCGCTTGTTAAAAGACGCAATCAAAAGCTCTATCTTGGCAAAATTTGGCTTGCCTTTCATGCTAGGCGTTATGCTGAAGGTTAAAAAGACCATGGATCCGCGTTTGTATAACGGGGCTATGATGGTTGGCTTAAATGGCTTAACCGTAAAAAGTCATGGCGGAACCGATGCATTAGGATTTTCCGTTGCAGTCGGAAATGCGGCAAGATTGGTCAGACAAGATTTTGTTGCCACCATCAAATCTGAAGTTGAAAAAGTTGATTTAGACGAATTATCACAGGAAGTATTTTATGACATGTATTAGATCTGAAATTATTGGTCACGGACATTATTTGCCGGCCAAAGAATTAACCAATGATGATTTAGCAAAAATCGTTGATACAAGTGACGAATGGATTAGCACTCGTACAGGTATTAAGAGCAGACACGTTGCCGCAGAAGATGAATATACATCTGATTTAGCTGTTAAAGCAGCTCAAATGGCTATTCGTACGGCAAACATTTCAGCAGAAGATATTGATGCCATTGTTTTGGCAACCGTTACACCGGACAATACGACTCCGGCTACATCTGCTAAAATTGCCGGCAAATTGGGCTTAAAGGTCGGAACACCTGCTTTTGATATTTCAGCAGCATGCTCAGGATTCGTTTATGCCTTGACTATGGCTGATAATATGATTCGTTTGGCTCAAGCTAAAACTGTTTTGGTTGTAAGTGCTGAAACTTTGTCAAAAATTACAGACTGGACAGACAGAAACACTTGCGTTTTGTTTGGTGATGGTGCCGGTGCTGTTGTTTTAAGAGCAAAAGAAGGCAACGGAACATCAGAAGATACCGGAATTTTGGCAACCAAAATTTATGCTGACGGTTCTCAATATGATAATTTGTTAAGTAACGGTGGTGTTTCTACCACACAAACAGCCGGTCATTTGTGGATGAACGGAAAAGAAGTATTTAAATATGCCATCAACAGTTTGACACAAGCTGCTGAAGAAGTTATGTCAATGGGTGGCGTTACATCTCAAGATTTAGATTGGTTAATCCCACACCAAGCAAATGTCAGAATTATATCCGGTGTAGGACAAAAATTAGGTTTGCCTGAAGAAAAAGTGATTGTCACCATTGATCACCAAGCCAACACTTCAGCCGCTACGATTCCGTTAGCTTTGTCTGAAAGCATGGAAAAAGGCTTGATTAAGAAAGGTGATTTGGTTGTATTTAACGCCATGGGTGCCGGATTCACTTGGGGTGGAGCTTTAGTTAGAATTTAATAAATAAAGCTTTGGATAATTTGTTTTTTTTACCTTGCAAGAACCATATTTTTAAGATATGTGTTTGTGGAATTTTAATTGTATAAATAAGTTTTTAAGGAAATAAATAATGAAAACAATTACACGTGCAGATGTTGCAGAAACAATATATGAAGAAATTGGTTTATCCAGAAAAGATTCATCAGATATCTTGGATATGATTTTGGATGAAATTGTTCAAGAATTAAGCAACGGCAATGATGTAAAATTATCTTCTTTCGGTACATTTTCCTTAAGAGATAAGAAAGCTCGTGCCGGCCGCAACCCAAAAACCGGTGTAGAAGCAGAAATTTGTTCTCGTCGTGTGATTTCTTTTAAACCTTCTCAAACCATGAGAAAGATTATTAACGCCTAATAAAACTTAAAAAAGGGGGTACCCTATGGCCGTAAACAAAAGCAAAGCAGCGTTTAGAACCATTGCCGAAGTTGCAGAAGAATTAGGAGTAGCAACGCATGTTCTTCGCTTTTGGGAGACCAAGTTTCCGCAAATTAAACCAATGAAGAGAAACGGCGGCAGAAGATACTATCGCCCCGATGATGTTGAAATCGTTAAAATTATCAAAAACTTTTTGTATGATAAAAGATATACGATTGAAGGTGTTCAAAAGGTTTTTAAGGAAAAGGGACTTAAAAATTTATTAGGTGAAGAAATTCAAAAAGACTTTTTTGAAGAAGTTGTACCGGATTTGAAATTAGATCTTCAAAACAGAGAATTTATTATGGATTTGATTGAAGAGCTAAAAGCAACCAAAGACGAATTACAACAAAGCTTAAATAAAATTGAAAAAGCTTCTTAAAGAAGCTTTTTTTATGCAAAAAAGGAGAGGTTATGACTGATAAAGAATTTTTGCAGGCTGCAATTGATGAAAGCAAACTTTCAATTGAAAGCGGAAGCTCCCCATTTGGAGCCGTGATTGTAAAAGACGGCAAAATCATTGCCAAAGCGCATAATACGGTAGTGATTGACAATGACCCAACTGCCCATGCAGAGGTGAATTGCATTAGAAAAGCTTGTAAAGAGCTGGGAACTTTTGATTTATCCGGTTGCGTCCTTTATACATCATGCGAGCCATGCCCCATGTGCTTAAATTCTGCCAAATGGGCAAACATTGCAGAAGTTTATTATGCAGCCACCCGTGATGATGCTGATGCCATTGGCTTTAGAGATAGAGTTTTTTATGATGAAGATGTAATAAACTTGCATCATATAGACTTAAAAACGGCTCGTGCTGTAATGGATGATTGGTATCAAGATACAAACAAAAGACCTTATTAAAAAAGCAAAAGCTCTGATTTTTTTACATCAGAGCTTTTTTAGTGGAAAGAATATTACATCAAAAGTCCTACAGCAGGTAAGGCAGCTCTTTCAATTCTTTTTCGAATGGCATTTCTTTGTAAACGTCTGCTGATAAAGTTTTTCTTGGTAACAGCTTGTGTTTTTTCAAAGAAGTCATCCCAATCAATTTTAGCCTTATGCTGGCTCAAATAGAAAATGTGTTTTTCCCATTGTTGAGGTTTGGCATAATATGGATAAATTTCTTCGAAAGAAGCATATACTTCAACCACTCGTTCTGCATGATGATAAAGCAACGCTGCTTTATTTTTGAAATCACCCAACATGTAGCCAAAATCAACTTTTCCGGTTGGAGTGATTTTTTCCATCAATCCAAAGAGAATTTTCAAGGCATGCTTACGCGTCATTTCAAATTTTAGGCTTTCGTCCAAACCCTTCATAATGAAGTTAAAGCAACCTTCAGTCATTACATGCCTTTCATCCCAACAAGAAGAATATTCCCTATATTTTTCAGGGAGAGGTTCAGGCCAAGGTGTTTCATCATGCATAACTGCACCGCAAGACAATCGTTGCAAACCAACTTCAAACAAAATCGGCGCCAAATATGAATTTTTAGCAGAAATCTCTTTAGGATAATTTGCCAGCAAATTCATAAACATATCATGAATTTTGTATCTGCGTTGGTTTGTGTTATGAGGACCGGCCATTTGCGGTAAAACAACAGTGTCCACAATCTCGGGCCAACTTTTATCAGCCAAATTTTTAGCACCAGTCACATTCTCAATGTAATTAATAATATTTTCCATAACTTAAATAATAAAGTGAAACATAAATATATTTAAATCAGAAAAAATATATCGTTTTTTTATAGATTTTCAAGATTTTTTTAACGAAGGGCATCTTGCCAAAAGGAGAGTTTTTTATCAAAAGAGAGTGTGGCATTGGCAGGGCTGGTTGAAGGAAGCTCAAAATAAGCATATTGTTTTAAAAGTTCTGGATGAAATTTTTTAAAAATTTGAAAAGACTTTTGCCCGTTAAAAATCAAGCGCTTGATATTAGGATGAGTTTTAAGAAGACTTTCAAAATCATTAGGAATCATATTTTTGATATTACTGTCCAAACTGCCATTTCGTTCACAAAAGCGGAGATTGTCCCAAAGCGCAAGATGGTGAGAAAGAATGCAAGCTTTCTTTTGAGTAAAATCAGAAAAATCAATATTGTTATTATAAAGCCTAGCGATAATCTTCCAAAAAGCATTACGCGGATGAGCATAATACTCTTTCCTATCTAAAGATTTTACACTAGGCATTGTTCCGATAATCAAAATTTTTGAATTTTCATCAATAATCGGAGGAAAGCACTCAATCATGAGGCAGATATTCCTTTTTAAAAAAGTAGCGTTTTTTACCTTTGGTAAAATGTCCGTATTGAATAGCTTGTTTGGGGCAATGGTGCAAACAAGCCTGACACATGGCGCAATTTCCGTTCCATTCAGGGAATGGGTTGAGCGAGATATTTTTTATCGGGCAAACTTTGGCACAAACCCCACATTGAATACATTGATTTTTTTCAACATAAAAAGCTTTGTCAGTCATAAAACGGCGGAAAAATGGAGCAATCTTGCTTAAAATGGATAATCCTCGCTTAATGGAAACAATGTTTTTTTCAGTTTCAACCGCAAAAGCAATTTCTTTTAAGCGTTTTTGCGCTTTGCTTAAGAGTTGAGTGCGCTTGGTATTAGAATCAGTTTTAACAAAAGGCGCCAGCAAGTAATTATTCGGCATATTGATAGAAAAGGCAGCGTTAAGATTAAGCCCTTTTTTTGCCAACGCTTTTTTGAAAACTTTATCAACCCCTCCGGCTTGAGAATGACATGTCGCAACCATATAAATATAGTTATTGGTCTTAATATTTAGTTGTTCAATAAAGTCATATACACAAGTTGGCGCATCCCAAGCATAAATAGGGAAAACAAAACCGATTTTTTCTCCGTCTTTGGGGGCGTAGTCAGATTTTGCAGCCATAATTGAAGTCGCTTGATCAGAAAGTTTTTGCGCAAGCTCTTCAGCCACCCATTGCGAATTTCCGGTTCCTGAAAAGTAAAAAATCATAGTTTAGTCCTTTTGTGCTTTATATTGAGAAAATCCGCCGGCATAACTAAATACATTGTCAAAACAGTTCTGACGCAAAATACAAGAAGCCAGATAGCTGTTGTATCCAATCATACAATGCAGCAAGATTGGTTTATCTTTAGGCAGTTCATTAAGACGAGAGCGGATTTGCCCCAAAGGAATATTAACGGCATTGGGCAGATGTCCGGCTTGATGCATGGCAGGCGAGCGTACATCTATTACAAACATATCTTGAAAATCAGAACCAAAATAAGGGGTTAAATGATTTTCTTCCACATTTTGAATGGCCATACCAATAAGGTTAATCGGATCTTTGGCAGAAGAATAGGGTGGCGCATAACAAAGCTCTGCGTCACGCAAATCTTTATAAGTGCCGTTCAAACGCATAATGGTTGCAATCACATCGATTCTTTTTTCCACACCTTCCCTACCAATAGCTTGTGCTCCAAGAATTTTTCCTTCCGCATTGTAGAGAACCTTTAGAGCCAAAGGTTTGGCGTCAGGATAATATCCGGCATGAGATTTTCCCCAAATCAACATCTTTTTGTATGCAATGTTTTTTTTCTTGAGTATTCTTTCATTGTTGCCGGTAAAAGCAGCGGTCAGGTCAAAAACTTTAACCACGCCTGAACCTTGAGAACCTTTATAAGGGTAGGAAGAGCCGCAAATATGGTCAGCAATGAGGCGACCTTGACGATTAGCCGGACCTGCAAGAGCGATGCTTGTTTCCGCATTATCAACAAAATCTTTGACGGCTACATTATCACCGCATGCATAAACATCGGCAAAATTAGTCTGCATAAATTCGTTAGTACGAATAGCTCCCGTAGGCAAAGTTTCAATACTCGCATCAGCGGCAATTTTGGTTTCAGGGCGCACACCAAGAGCCAAAATAAGCATATCCGAGGCAATTTCTTCATTGGAAGAAAGAATAAGCTTATTGCTTTTAATTTCATTAACACTTTGACTGAGATAAAGATTAATTCCTTTGTCTTTGAGTTCTTTGTGAATCATACCGACCATATCTTCATCGAGTGGTGCAAGAACTTGCGGGGCAAGCTCAATCAAATTAACTTTCAATCCGGCTTCAATGAGGTTTTCAGCCATTTCCACGCCGATAAAGCCACCACCGATAACGCTTGCGGTTTTAGGTTGATGTTCGCTGATATATTTTTTAACCGCGTCGGCATTGAAAAGATGACGAATGGTAAAATGCGGCATATTTTCTAAACCGTTAAGAGGAGGAACAAAAGGTTTGCCGCCTGTGGCTATGACCAATTTATCATAAGAAATTTCTTCATTGTTAAGAGTTGTAACGGTTTTTAATGAAGGATTGATATTAGTGACTTCACTATTGAGTTTAACACGTATATTGAAAATATTTTCAAAATGTTCGGCTGAAGAAACCATAAGGTCATCACGGTCAGAAATTACATTGCCGCAATAGTAGGGAAGACCGCAGTTAGCGATAGAAATTTCATTAGTTTTTTCCAAAATGATAATTTCGGCTTTTTCGTTCAAACGTCTTAAACGAGCGGCGCAACTTGCACCTCCGGCACCACCGCCAATAATAACAACTTTCATCTTTTTCTCCTTGTTTTTTGGTTTATTTATGGTTAGCGTAAACAAAAAACAAAGATTGTCAATACAACTCAAAGTCTATGCAACAGATATTTGCTATCTGGAACTTTGTTGTTTGCAATATTTAAGTTTAGCAATATCAACGGACATTTGTTTAGGTTTAAGAGGAGCTTGGGTGTTTTGTTGAATATGTAATATGTTTTTATTTTTAACACCTTGTAAATAAGCCAAATTTGAAATAGATTTGGGTTTAGAACCATTAACGGATAATTTTGCATTTTGAAAAGCTTGAGATGCAATATCTCGAATAGTTTCCGCTGAAAGATTATCCATTTTAAGACGAGATTGAAGAGTTTGCATTTCAGCTGCAGAAAGAGAAAAGTCTTTAACTGAAGCAGCCATCAAAGAAACAAGCTTGTCTTGCATAAGTTTTTCTTTTTGCGTTGTAATTTGTGCAGATATTCCTTTTGTAGTAAAATCGGCAATATAAGCGTGAGGTTCTTCTTTTTGCAAACCCTTGCACATTTTTAGCTTAAAAAATTCTTTAGCTATTTTAGCTTTTTCAGGATTTCTGCTTGGATAGGTCACTTCAAAAGAAGATACTTTATAATCATCAATATCCATTTGAGAAGAAAGATTTTGGTGAGCCTGTTTATCTGTCAGATTTTCAAAAGGATTATATTTTTGTGCTTGCGGAATTTGAGTGAGTGCGGATTTTTGTACTAAATGCAAAAATTCTTCTTTGGGCATATTTCCCGAAGCTATAAAAGTCATATTATCCGCACCGCAAATATGCTTGGCATAAGCTCTGATATCTTCAGTTTTCAAATCTTTTGTATAGTTGATTTGGTCGTTGAACCATCCTTTGATAGTAGTGTTTTTGTGCTGTTCAACATATTCGGGTTTAAGTAAGGTTAAATTTTTATCAGGTATAGTATATAAATCTTCTTTACTTCCGAGATAAGCTGATAAAAAAGCCGGATTTCCGTTTTGCCTTGCATTGCACCATTCCTCAAAAATAACTTCTCTTTCGCCTTCCAAATTGGGCATATGCCAATTTGAAAAGATATCGCCGTAGCAATTTAATGTTTCTTCGATTTTTGAAGATTGTTCTAAATCTTTTCCGAAGCGAATATTGTCATAAGAGGTGATACAATTTTGCGGACGAACATTGTCTTGTTGATATTGAACTGCTTTTTGTTCGTCAGCAAGTCGGATGCTATGTTCAATAATGTGGTTTGCAGCAAAGATAACTTCTTTATTTTCATCACTTGCTTTGCTTCCGACAAACATCTTGAGAGAAAACCTTTCGGCTTGCGGATTTTCTTTATAAAAAACTTTAAGTTCGTTTGATAAAATTAAGTCTGGAGTTTTTTCTTCTGCCATAGCTTATCTCCCATTGATTTTAACATATCATAAAATCAATGGTGAGTAAAGCAAAGTTTAGTCCTTAAAGAGTCTCTTTTTTTCTTCGAGAAGTTTGGGATTGCGCTCAAAAACATTAAGGTCACCGTGTTTAGCGGCATCCTCATAATATTTTATTTTGAAGTTGATTTTTTCTAGATGTTTTTCCCATTTGGCTTTTTGCTCTTCCACGCGTTTTTTCTGTTCAATAAACATATTAAGGCGTTGTGGAATAGTTGCATCACCTTCCATGCACCAGTCAATATATTGCTTGATTTGTTTTAAGGGTAGACCAGTACCTTTGAGACATTCAATGATTTTTAGCCATTCAATGTCAGATTCGGTAAAGGCGCGCAAGCCCGAAGAAGTTTTTTTCACAAAAGGAAGCAAACCTTCTTTATCATAAAAGCGCAAGGTATGTGCGGTCAAACCAACCATTTTTGCAGCTTCGCCAATAGAGTAACTCATTTTTAATCTCCTTAAAGTTATCCTCAACATAAATAAAAATAAAACGAATGTCAATAAAAGTCTTGACTTAGAGCTAACTCTAAAGATTAGACTTCAAACATATAGATTCGTAAAACATATTTTTATTAAGGAGAACAGAATGATAACTTGTTCAATAACCACATCTTTTCTGGGCTGTTTGGTCAGTGGGTATCTTTTCTGGCGTTACAGCTGGTTTTTTGATATGGGCATTTTTTATAGAAGCATCACATTTATTCTTTTTATGCTCATAGGCTGTATTCCTTTGTTGGTAGAATATGGTCTTGAAAAATATTTGAGCCGCTTTTACGGATTTTATCGCTATACACTTTATTATATATTCATCACTTCCATCATTTTATTTACACTGACAATATTAGGAGACATTGTGCTTTGGGCGGTTAACAAATGGCATCCGCTACCAATGTGTTATCAATGTTGGATACTTCCTGTTTATATGGTTTTAGCCATAATTGCCGCCACATATGCTTTATATGCAGGTACATCAACGCCAAAGACAAAAATTGTTGACGTTGTTTCAGACAAAATCCATACAGAAAAGAAAATTGCATTCTTAAGTGATATTCATGTTCACAGAGTAATTGATGCAGACAAAGTTAAAGAAATTGTTGAAAGAACCAATGCTCAAAATCCTGATATCATTATTTTAGGTGGAGATATTTTAGATGATAATACGGATAAAGTAAGAAAAATTACTGAAATTCTTAAGGGCTTAAAGGCAAAAGAAGGCATATATTTTGTAACCGGAAATCATGAATTTTACGCCGGCTACAAAGCTAGCCTTGAAGAGTTAGAAAGTTTAGGCTTTAAGCTTTTGGAAAATAATGGAGAAAATAAGGGAGATATTTATATAGCCGGTATTCCGGATACTTTCAGCGGTGCGCAATATGGCAAACAGGCAGATGTACAAAAAGCATTGAAAAATGCTAAAAAGGAACAATATAAGCTTTTGGTTTCTCATACCCCGAAAGACTTTGAAACATCTGATTTTGATTTAGAAATTTCTGGTCATACGCATGGCGGACAAATATTCCCGTTTCATATTTTTGCTAAGCTTGGCAATAAATATTTGTCAGGCATGTATCAAAAAGCCAATGGCTCAAAAATTTATGTTTCTAACGGGGCAGGACAATGGGGACCGCAAATGCGTTTCTTAGCTCCTTCAGAAATCACAATCTTAAATTTTATTCCGCAAACCTCAATTTTTAAGGAGAAAACAAAATGAGTTTTGAATTTTATTTGCCTACACATATTCTGTTTGGTGCCGGAGAATTAAACAATTTGCACAAGCAAAATCTGGGCGGAAAAAAGGCTTTGTTAGTTATTTCCAACGGTAAATCAGCCAAAGCAAACGGCTATTTGGATAGAGTGGAAGAACAGTTGAAAAAAGCCGGAGTTGAATTTGTTTTGTTTAATGAGGTTGAGCCTAATCCGTTGAAATCTACCGTAATGAGAGGTGCTGAGGCCGCCAGAAAAAACAATTGTGATGTGGTTGTTGCTTTAGGCGGCGGAAGCGTGATGGATGCTTCCAAAGCCATTGCCGCTATGGCCACCAATGATGGTGATTTGTGGGACTATATCCAATTTGGCAAAGGCAAGAAAAAAGCCTTGCAACACAAACCTTTGCCTTTGGTAACCATTACCACCACCGCAGGTACGGGATCTGAGGCAGATAATGGGGCTGTTATTACCAATCCGGAAACCAACGAAAAAACAGCTTTCTTTTCTGAATATTCTTTCCCGATAGTCTCAATTGTTGACCCAGAATTAATGACAACCGTTCCGCCACACATGACAGCATACCAGGGTTTTGATGCTTTGTTCCATAGTGTGGAAGGCTATATTTCCAATAAAGCCAATTTAATGACAGATATGTTGGCTTTGAGCGTAATTGAAAATGTTGGTCGCAATTTGGCAGAAACCGTTAGAAACGGTAAAAATGTGGAAGCCAGAGAAAAAGTTGCTTACGGCAACACCATGTCCGGCTTTGTCATGACCGTGGGCACATGTACCAGTGAACACTCATTGGAACATGCTTTGTCTGCATATCATCAAGAACTTCCACACGGAGCCGGTTTGATTATGATTAGTAAGGCTTATTACACTCACTTCATCAATCAACATGTTTGCGATGACAGATTTGTAAAAATGGCCAAAGCTCTGGGTATGGAAGATGCCAAAGAGCCGATGGACTTTGTTAAAGCTCTTGTTAAATTGCAAGAAGATTGCGGCGTGGCAGATTTGAAAATGTCTGATTATGGCATTAAGCCCGAAGAATTTTCAGACATGGCAGAAAATGCTTTAGATTGCATGGGCTTTTTGTTCGCTTGCGACCGTACCCAATTAAGCAAAGAAGATTGCATTGCCATTTATCAGGCTTCTTACAAATAAGGATAGAACAATGAAAAAAATTTTGATGATAGCAGGTGCAAGCCTGTTAATGTTTAATACCATAGCAGAGGCACAAGAAATGAAAAAAAGTGAAGTTGATACAATTTTCAAACAAGGTGAAATTAATCCTTATTCTGAGTTTTTCACCGGACAAACTTATTTGAATATGCTGAGTGCAAAAGATGATGTTTGGAATGCCCCCATTGGAAACGTGACTTTTGAACCGAAAGCCAGAACCAACTGGCACAAACATAGCGGCGGACAAATTTTGCTTGTGACCGGAGGCGAGGGCAGATATCAGGAACGCGGTAAAGAAATTCAAATTTTACATAAAGGTGATGTTGTCCGCATTCCGCCGGAAGTAGAGCATTGGCACGGCGCTGCTCCAGACAGTTGGTTCGTTCACATTTCCATAGAGAGTAATGGGGCAAATAACAAATCCACTTGGTTGGAGCCTGTAAGCGATGCCGAGTATAAATAAAAAAATTTGTTTGACGGCGGCAGTGGTTATCATTGCCGCTGCCTCAACCGGCTATTGGATGAGAGGAAACATAATGACGGATATTAATAAGACTGACCCAGAGTTTGCGGCACTGTGGCAAAACTTTGTTAAAAACGATGTCGAACCGCATGGCAAGCTGGATAAAAATATGCGTACGGCAGTTAAAATGGCAGCACATATCGGTGCCGGAGGCAAAGAAAATTATCGCAACGTAATAAAAGAGGCTTTAATACAAGGTGTTGACCCGATTGTGATAAAAGAAACTTTGTACCAAACCGTGCCTTACGCAGGCTTTGCAAAAGTTTATGACTTTGTACTGATAACCAACGAAGAACTGCAAAAGGCAGGTGTAAAATTGCCGTTGGAAGGACAATCAAACACCACAGTAGAGGACAGATTACAAAAAGGCTTGGATACACAAAGAGATATTTTTGGCAAAGAAAATATTGATTCTATGCGAGCCAATGCGCCTGAAGAACTGAAACATATTCAAGATTATCTTTCCGCTAACTGCTTTGGAGATTATTACACCAGAAGCGGTTTGGATATTAAACAACGTGAGTTGATTACCTTTAGCGTTTTGGTGGCTATGGGTGGCACAGAGCCACAAGCCAAAGCTCATGCCGGAGCTAATAAAAATGTCGGTAACGATAAGCAAATGTTGCTGGATGCCGTAACCGAGATGTTGCCTTATATCGGTTATCCTCGAAGCCTAAACGCAATTACGATAATCAATGAAATATATAAGGGAGAATAAGATGAAACTGATGGGACTATTAGCTATGGTCGGTAGTATCTTTGTTGCCGGAAATGTTTCGGCGCAAGTCATCAAACCGCAAGATAAGGTTTTGGTGGCATATTATTCCAAAACCGGAAACACACAGGCAATTGCCGAAAAAATTAAAGAGAATTTATCGGCAGATATTTTGGTGATAGAGCCGGTTAATGCTTATCCGGAGGATTATCGTCAAACCACCGAACAAGCCAAAAAAGAAGTGCAAGAGAAAATGACACCTGCCATTAAAAATGCCAAGGTAGATTTAAGCCAATATGATGTGATATTTGTCGGCTCTCCATGCTGGTGGGGAACAATTGCTTCTCCGGTGCGTACTTTTTTAACCGAGAATAATTTTAAGGGTAAGACGGTTGTTCCGTTCATGACCCATGGCGGCAGTGGATTAGGACATAGTGTTTCAGATATCAAAAGTATTATCCCTGAGGCAAATGTAACAGGAGCGGAAGCCTTCCGCGGTAGTTTTGCTTCAATGGCAGATAGTAGTGTTAAAGAATGGTTGAAAGGATTAAAAAATGAGTAAAAATATATTAGTGATTTCATCAAGCTATCGTAAAGGCGGTAATTCTGATACGCTGTGCGATGAGTTCATCAAAGGTGCAACAGAGGCCGGAAATAAGGTTGAAAAAATCTTTTTAAGAGATAAGAAGATTAATTTCTGCTTAGGTTGCGGTGTTTGTAACGATACGCACAAGTGTGTTCAAAAAGATGATATGGCTGAGTTGGTTGATAAAATGGTCAAAGCTGATGTAATTGTTTTGGCAACACCGGTTTATTTCTATGCCATGAATGGTCAAATGAAAACTTTTATTGATAGATGCGTTCCAAGATACACAGAAATCAGCAATAAAGATTTTTATTATATCATCACGGCTGCAGACGGCAGAAAATCTGCAGTTGAGAAAGTGATTGAGGGTCTGCGCGGTTTTACGCTCGATTGTTTGGATAATGCCAAAGAAAAAGGCATTGTTTATGGTTTGGGTGCATGGCAAAAAGGCGAGATTATGAGCAAACCGGCCATGAAAGAAGCCTATGAAATGGGCAAAAACGCTTAAAAAAAGGAGACAAGATGAAAATGACTTTAAGTGTTATCATTGGCTTGGTTGTTGTGGCAGCCTTGTCATGGAAAATATATTCTTGTTGCGTTTGGGATAAAACTTTTGCCAAAAGCGATAAGGTTGATGTTAAAAAAGTAAGCTTTCACAACCGCTACGGAATTAAGTTGGTTGGTGATTTGTATTTGCCGAAAAATTTAGGCAAAGAGAAAATTCCGGCAATTGCCGTGTCTGGTCCATTTGGTGCGGTTAAAGAACAAGCTTCAGGCTTATATGCCATGAATATGGCCGAAAAAGGCTTTATTGCGCTGGCTTTTGATCCATCATACACCGGCGAAAGCTGTGGCAAACCAAGAAATGTGGCATCTCCTGACATTAATACCGAAGATTTCAGCGCCGCTGTTGATTATCTGAGCACTTTGCCGGAAGTAGATGCGAACAAAATCGGTATTATCGGTATTTGTGGCTTTGGTGGTTTTGCTTTGAATGCGGCCGCAATGGATACGAGAATTAAAGCAACCGTAACTTCTACCATGTATGATATGAGTAGGGTGAATGCCAATGGTTATTTTGATGCTATGGACGCTAAAGCACGTTATGAGTTAAGAGAACAGTTGAACGCTCAACGTACACAAGATTATAAAGACGGCACTTATGCCAAAGCTTCGGGCTTGCCGGATAAGTTGAGTGGAAATGAGCCGCAATTTGTGCAAGACTATTATGGTTATTATAAGACCAAACGCGGTTTTCACAAACGCTCTATCAACTCAAACGGCAATTGGAATATGACATCTTCCTTGTCTTTTATCAATATGCCGATTTTAAGCTATGCCGGTGAGATTAAAACACCTGTTCTGATGCTCCACGGTGAAAAAGCACATAGCCGCTATTTTAGTGAAGATGCGTTCAAAAAACTGCAAGGCAAAAATAAAGAGCTGATGATTATCAAAGGCGCAAACCATGTTGATTTATATGACAATATGGAAAAAATCCCCTTTGATAAAATAGAAAGCTTTTTCAAGCAAAATCTGCAATAAAAAAGAAAAAAGCCTCTCGTTTGAGAGGCTTTTTTATACTTGAAATTTTGAAGAAATAAATATAAATTCTTACTTAGAAAATAAATTATTAAAACTTATATATTATGGAAAATTTTTATTTTAGCTTACGTCCAGAGTTTTTGGACACGCGCCTGATGCGCGCTTTTTTAAGCAAATATCTACGAGAAAACGGCTACTACTGCCGCGATGTCTTTTTTGTACAAGTACGCTTCAAACCTGAAACCAAACCCAAATTTTTTGATAATAGTTTAGGCTATAACTTGGTTTATGAAACCATAGCTTATAGACCAAAGCAAGGTTGGAGTTGGGAAAAATTGGTCAAAGATTGGTATGCCGAAATTGATGAAAGTCCGGAACCTGAAAAAGATTTATTATCAATCATCAAGCATCTACCATATGATCACAGTTGCTATGCTAAATTTTCTGCATCTTATCAACAGTGGTCAGAAAGCGGAGTATCACTTGATGGAAAATTGGAGGTCATTAAGGTATATTTTGACATTTTGTCGGGGCAAATCAGCTTTCGAGATTATGCAAAATCAGGCAGAAATGATGAAAAAAAATCATATAAATGCCTAGACTATGATGAACAAAACAATTTTTACAGGTGGATGTCTTGCGGTAACGGAGATAAGTACAACCATGACAAAAACAAATATGGAGATTCTTGGTATGAAGAATGCATTTATGAGCCAGATTGTTTCAATTTGGGTGTGGTTAATTTTTATAAAATAACTCATGAGCCATATTATGAAAAACAATATCAACTTTTTGATGGAAAAAATTATGACGGAAAAAAAGTTGTAGATTGGGATATTCAGGCTTCATCATTGCTTTCTCCTCTAGAAATAATTCAATATTTGTATTGGCAGGTTTACCAAAGAAATCCTAAAGAAAAAAATTATGACATTGATAGTTATCTAAAGGTAAACGAACCTTCAATAAAATTTGAGAAGGAAAGAGATTTTTCTTGGGAAGCATTGGGAAGTAAAGAAAATGACAAATTATGGATTGATAGGTTTATTAATCCAAATACCAAAAAATATTCTAATCGAGCGTTGTTTTATACAACCAACGTATTGGAATTAACCACCGAAATGAAAATTGATTTTTCAAAAGAAATTGCTTCTCTTAGAAAAGATTTATCAGAATTTGCAGAAATAACAACAATGTCAATAAAACAAATAACAGGTGCTCTAAAAGATATTTATTTGCGTATGTATTATCAACAATGCATGCAAATAAAAAATCGTTGGGCAGATTTTTCTTTTTTGGTCAGAGAGCTTATGCCGAAAACCAGTTGTAATGAATTGATGTTGTGGTTTCATGTTAATGAGGTTTGCAATGGAGGTTGTTGGGAGATTACATCAATGCTTTCTGCATATGACAATCCTTTGAAAGAAGGTGAGTTAAGAGAGTTGCTTCAGCAAAAGCTCTATGGTAGAGAGTATGTAGGTAACATATCTAAGCAAGCGCAAGTTCTTGAAGGCATGTCTAAAAAATTTGAGCAAAAATATCAAGACTATGTGCAAAGCATGAACAAATTTTTGCAAATTGAACAAAATTTACAGAGTTTGAAGGAACAAAATACGCTTCCTTCACTTGAAGAATTAGGAAAAATGCAAGAACTCTTGGATTAAAAGAAAAAAACGACCGTTTTATGATAAAAACGGCCGTTTTTTTATGCTTGATATTTTTTGATAAGTTCAAAAGCAGTGTTCTTGGCATCAGCCATGGCTTCCACCAAAGTTGAGCCTCCGGTTTTGCAGTCACCGATATAAATGAGGCGTAGGTCAACTTGCTTTTCATCAGCTTTTGCGCCAATAGCGCGGATAACCAAATCAAAATCAGGAAGCTCAACCGAGGTGTCAGAAATTGGCAACCATTTTTCGCCGTTAAAGCGATTTTTGTGAACATAAAGAGAATATTTTTCGCCGGTTTTGATGATTTTATCAGGGCTGGTGCCGGCAGAAACATTAATTTTGCGTTCCAAAATCTCGTGTCTTTCGGCCGGCGTAATTCTCATATCAGACAAACCGCGACGCACAAACATCTCCACATACACAGCACCTTGCGCTTGCGCCACAATTGCACAATCTGCCGCCACATTTCCGCCACCGATAACAGCCACATTGCCTTTGGTAATATATTTTTCAGGTTGGGCAAGATATTCAAGATAAGAAACAGCCAGTTCTTCACCTTCAATGTTGAGTTTGGCGCAATTGGGTTCACCACCGGCAATCAAAACTTCGTCAAAACCTTGAGAGAAAAGCTCAGAAGGGTTAGAGACATCAGCTTCAAAGACAACGGAAATCAAATCAGAATTGTTGACAAATTCCCAATCTTTCATAATGGCATCTTGCGGCAAGCGCTCGTGCGGAATGAGGTTAAGCGCACCGCCGATTTGAGAACCTCGTTCAAAAATTACGCATTTAAAACCGTTGCGCGCCAAAAAATAAGCAGCAGCAATGCCTGATGGACCGGCACCGATAATGGCAATTTTTTTGCCATTTGGCACAACATTTGAATAATCATATTTGAAATTGCGGAATTTTTCCATCAAAGTGGCTTGCACTTTGGTAATATTGATAGGAAAATCAACCAAACGACGTGTGCAAGCTTTCATACAGAACTTATCGGGACAGATAAGTCCACAAGTTTGCCCAAATGGATTTTCATCAGAAATCAATTTAGCGGAGAGCTCGCCGTTACCGTTTTTAGCTGCAGCAATAAAAGCCTGCGGATTACATTTGATTGGGCAAGCCTTCATGCAGGGCATATTTTTGCAATTAAGACAACGATTAAGCTCTGCTTCCAATTGAGGTTTGGAAAGATAAATTGATTTATTTTCAGCCATTTTCTTACCAACATTAAAGTTAAACCTAAAAGAAAGGATATCATCAAAAAAAACAGACATCAATAAATATGCTTTGTTTATAGGCAAGAAAAAAGCTCTGTATTAAAACAGAGCTTCTTTTGTTAAAAATTGACTTTTTGTTTGTAGGTTAACCTTGTGTTTCTGGCAAACAAAATGAGCAATTTTGTTCATTTCCACGGCAGACATGTCTTTAGAAACACTTGTTTTGAACTCAATCAAAGCTTCTTCAAATCTAGATCCGTTACTTTGCAAATAGAACTTTTTAATATTGTTAGAAAGTCCTAGGGCAAAACTATACCTAAATTTTGGAAAACTTTTTAGTAAATTGACAACTTGCAATCTCTCTTGCTCAGAAACAGGAATATTGGAGGCAATACAAAGTATGGCCGTTTTTAAGAATAATTTATCCATAACTTGAAAATAATTAGTTAAACAAGGTAAATTTAATGCAATTTTTTAAGAGGTTCAAGCTTTTTATCTGTTGTGAAAGGCTAAAAAATATGCTATGTTTATGCCATTGAAATTTTTAAGGAATATTAAATGCAGCCGTTCCCAAGTAATCCGTTTATTTTTTTATGGCGCTATGCCATGCGCAATAAAGCATTGTTTTTTTTAATTTGTGCATGTTGTGTGCTAATGGTCGTTTCCGGTAAACTTGCGCCTTGGTTTTTTTCCAAAATGGTCGGCTTGTTTGGAGAAAATGTAACATTTGCCGAGATTGCCGATTCTGTATGGTGGTTGCTCGGGGCAGTGGCCGGTACGACAATATTGGCAAAGATTATGTTCGTCTTATTTAATTTACTCACGGAAGTTGTTTTACGTCCGCGTATTTTTGAGCAAATGAGTGCCGATTGTTTTCAATATATAAACGGACATTCTTTAAGCTATTTTTCCGATAATATGGCTGGTTCTTTAGCCCAAAAAAGCAATGCCTTATCAGATGCCGCCAGTTTTTATCAAAGCTCTCTATATTATATTTCAGATGTTTTGCGTCTGATTGTTGTTTTTGTAATGTTAGCACTTGTGAATATCTCATTTTCGCTTTATTTTGTAGCTTTTGTGCTGGTATCGGTTGCAGTGTTACTTAAAGTCGGTAAGTTATCGATGAATCTGCGCGCTGAAATGACTGAGGCAAGAAGCAAAGTCTCCGGAGAGATGATAGATGCTCTGCAAAACCACTTTTTTGTACGCTTGTTTAACGGATTTAAATATGAAGAAAAGCGTGTAGATAAGGTTTTAAATGATGAAACCGATAAGACTAATAAATCAACTAATATTGAAGTGTTTCAATCAGAAGGAGAAAAGCTTTATTTTCACTTTGTTTATCTTTCATTTGTTCTTTACGCTCTTGTTTTATGGAAAGATAAAACCATCACAACTGCCGATGTTGTCTTAATTTTCTTCCTCTTGCAAGATATTGCGGAAGTTGTTTCCTGGCTCATTCATCGTACGATTATATATAGTTCATCTTTTGCTGAGATGAAAACTAATTTGATACCTTTTAGCATTCCGCACGAGATTGTAGATGATGAAAATGCCGGTCCGCTGAGAGTCAAAGAAGGGACTATTGAGTTAAAAGATGTCTGCTTCGCTTATAAGGGAAATAAACCGTTATTCAAGCATTTTAATTTGCAAATTCCCTCAGGACAAAAGGTTGGCGTGGTTGGTATGTCAGGCGGTGGAAAATCAACCTTAATCAATTTATTACAGCGTTTTTATGATGTTCAAGATGGAGAAATTTTAATTGACGGGCAAAATATCAAAAACATCACGCAAGAAAGCCTGCATCAGCAAATCGGCTATGTTCCGCAAACATCCGCTTTGCTGGAGCGTTCCATTGCTGAAAATATTGCTTACGGTAAGCCAAATGCCAAACAAGAAGATATTAAACAAGCAGCTTCGGAAGCATTTGCTGATAAGTTTATTGAAGAGCTCCCCAATGGTTATCAAACCATTTTGAATGCGCAAAATCAGCTTTCCGGCGGACAAATGCAACGCTTATCGATTGCAAGGGCTTTGTTGAAAGATGCCCCGATATTGATTTTGGATGAAGCCACTTCAGCTTTGGATAGTGAATCTGAGTTTTACATTCAAAAAGCCATTGAAAATATGCTCAAAGACAAAACCGTGATTGCCGTGGCGCACCGTTTGTCCACCTTGAAGAATATGGATAGAATAATTGTGCTCGAAAAAGGAAAGATTGTGGAAGACGGTAAGCTGGATGAGTTATTGAAAAAGAAAGGCAAATTCTGGCAATATTGGAACTTGCAAAAACTCAAAGGAGAAAAAAATGAACAATAATTCACTTTGGAGCTTTTTGAAAAAATATTATATGCCGGTAAAATATCGCTTTATGGCAATTTTTATTCTTGTGCCAATAATAGCTCTTTGCGGACAGCTTGCACCATGGTATGTAAGCAATATTGTTAATACACTTAATACCGGAGATATCAGCGAGTTAGAATGGAACAATTTAATTAATACATTCATATTTTTAGCTGTTGTTTTGATAGGTGGTAATATTTTAATGATGTTGGCCATGTATCTGATGCAAAATGGAATCATTTCTCCTTTAGGCATAAAGGTTAGAAAAGATTTATTTGTTGGTGTATTGGGGATGCATAAAAATTTTTGGAGCAAAAATTCTGCCGGCAATGTTTATGCTAAATTAGATGGAACCAGACGCGCTACCGCAGCTTGGAGTTCAATTGGAGATCTTTGGGTCTTTGCCAATATATCATTTTGGACACTTGTTATAACACTTTATTTTATAAGTAAAATTTATCTTCCAATGGTATTTGTTTATGTAATATCTTCCATTTTATTGTTTATCTTTTTCCATAAACTTTCCGCAAATACCAAACAAGCATCAAAGCAACAAGAAAATATGATGAATAAAGTTTTTGGTAAAACCACCAATATGATAAGCAATTATCTGGTTTTAAAGATTTTCGGAAGTCTAAGCAGAGAATTAAAAAAGCTTAGTAAAGATTATGCGCTTGTTGCCAAAACCATGCGTAAAAATGCTTGGCTCAGAAATAAAAATTATACGCTTGTAGACATTGTTGTTGTGCTCTTTGATGCCTCTATGATTATTTATGCCGTTGTTTTGTGGGCAAAAGGGATAATAAATGTCGGTAATGTGGTATATTTACTAACAGCCGGAAGAACAATGAGTTCTATCTTAAGTGCGCTTTCCTCACATTGGCTGTATTATCGTACGGAATTGTTTAAGTTACAAAGCAATTTAAAACTCTTAAATGCCGAGCCTGAGTTTGTTGATGCTCCAAATGCCAAGAAGCTTAAAGTTAAAGCAGGGGAGATTGAGTTTAAGAATTTGACCTTTGCTTATAACAATAAAAAACTGGCGATTGATAATTTTAGCCTGAAAATAAAAGCTGGCGAAAAAATCGGCATTGTCGGAATGTCCGGCGGCGGTAAAACCACCTTGCTTCACGTTCTGCAACGCTTGGTTAACACACCGCAAGGCTCGGTTTATATTGATGGGCAGGATGTGGCTTTGGTCACGCAAGAAAGCTTGCATAATGCTGTATCATTCATACCACAAGATACCACATTGTTCCACAGAAGCTTGGCTGAAAATATGAGCTATGGAACTTTCAAAGCCACGCAAAAAGAAATTGAAGATGCAGCTAAAAAATCTTTTATCACCGAGTTTGTCAAAGATTTGCCGCAAGGGTATAAAACTTTGGTCGGAGATAAAGGGGTTAAACTCTCCGGCGGACAAAGACAAAGGGTAGGGATAGCCAGAGCCATTTTGAAGAATAGTAAGATTTTGCTGCTTGATGAAGCAACATCGGCTTTGGATAGCAAGTCAGAAAAATTTATTCAATCTTCTTTGCAAAAATTGATAAAAGACAAAACCGTGATTGCCGTAGCGCACCGATTGTCCACCTTGAAGAACATGGATAAAATCGTAGTGATGGAAGAAGGCAAAATCATTGAGGTTGGTACTCCAAAAGAGCTTCTTGATAAACAAGGTAAATTCGCCAAACTTTGGAACCTACAAGCTTAAGAGGAGATGTTTTAAAAATGCTGAATTTTTCTGATATCATTAATTTTAAGTATGAGGCTGAAGAAGTTGATAAAGATATAAGACATCTTTTGAAAACGGGAGAATTTAAGCCGGCTTATGCAGATATGGTTAGAAACTTTTTAGCGCCCGAAATAGCAAATTGTAAACATACACTTGAAGATAAAAATCATCTTTTAGAAGTGCACATGCAAGGCTCTATGAGTGAAGATGCTCTAACCCGAACAGCTGAAGAAATTACCCCGATTTTAGATTGGCTCGATTATTCCGCAGATAAGCGACAATTTTGGTTTGACTATTATGTTAATCCCAAACATGGACGACAAAAAGCTCCGCCAATTTCTGTTTTGCAAAACGGTAATAAGAAAGTTATAATCACGCCGTTTGGTCTGACCGTAGATGCTTTTTATAGTATTTACACGGAAATCCATGAGCTTATGCATGGCGTTCAGGGAAAATATTATCCAACGTCCAAAGAAAAAGAAGTGTATAATCAAGAGCATTATGAGCTTTTGTATCAAGGAAAATCAAGAGACGAAGCAAACGAGATTCAAAAAGCCAAACATCAGAATTTGAAAAAAAAATTATATTGCGACAGGTGTTTTAAGGAAATGCAGGCTAATTCTGCCGCTACTTGCTATATGATGTTACAAGCTGCTAGAACCGGTGATGAAAATATAATATCCGTGGTAGAAAAACGCTTACTAAATGAATCAGCCTCAATGTCGGGTGCTTTGATGAATGAAAATTTAGGGCTGGCATATTTTGAATATCCGGCAACAAAAAAGATAATTGAAGAAATAAAGCAAGGAAAATGTTCTCATTTGCTTCAAGATAAAGGCTTGTTAGATTGGAAACTTCTTTATAAATATACCAAAGAAAAAGTTGATGAAATGGGATATAGCAAAGATGATATGTATGCTTCTCTAGAAACGGCAAAAATATTGAAAAAAATAAAATCCGAACATCTAAAAAACAAAGAAGAATTTTTATCAGCTGTTTTAACAGAGGCAACATATTTATCTTATCCACATAATAAAATATGCAATCAATTTGTTGAAGCTCAACGAGATTATACTTTTGATAATTCAAAAAATTTACATCATTTTTATCATCGCTTAGGTGTTGAAAGTGAGCGAAAAAGAATGCTTGAAACGGCATCTGAGCAAATGGTGCCAAATATTGAAGAATACAGAAGAATTTACCAACAAAGTGAAAACATCAAAAATCTAAAAATCTTTCATATGCAAGAAAATTTTAATAGGAGATAAACATGCATTTATATCACTATGCCCCGAAAGAAAATACGGTTTTGGAGGAGGGAATAAAGTCCATTTCCAAAATTGATAGCAATTTGCATTCTTATGTCAAACGTGTAGGTTCAGATAAAAAAGAAGATATTATCAACTGGTTAGAAAAAACTTTTGAAGGGAGAAGTCGTGCTATCTCTTGCTTGACCGAGCCGATTGTCTGGCAGGGAAATGATGCCGTGTTAAAAGCGCTTGTTGATAGAAGCATTTTATATTCCTTTGAATTGGAAGACTTAATTAATGCCGGCTTGGTTGAAAGCATCTGGTGCAAAGACGGCTCGGAAGCAAGCGGTGTCAATGAGCATTTTTATCAAGTTTCAAAAGATGAGATAGATATGTCGCCTTTGCCTTGGTACAAATGCGATGCTTCCAAAGGGCTGATATTCGGCGTGATAAAACATTATATGATTGTCTTAAAAGATGGCGTCATTCCGGCAGAGTTTATCAAAGAGGAACAATAATGAATTATTTAACTAAAGAGAAAGCTCAAACCATTATTGTTTTTATTTGTTTTTTATGATAAAATTTCTTTATTCTTGATGTTCGGAGATGAAATAAATGTCTGATGAGTTTGATTGTGATATTGTAGCTAATAATAAGGCAGATTTTGTTATAGCGAATAATATAAAGTCAGGGTATGTCCCCATACTTTTACATGGAGCAACAACAGGCGTAGACAATATGAATTTTGATATCGATGAATGTTGTCAAAAGAATGATATGTTTCGTGTGAAGATCAAAAAAGCTCAAGAAAATTTGAAAGAAACAGCCTCAGTGTTTGAAAAAATTGCAATTATGCAAAGTTTTATTGAAGAGGCAATGCCCTGGTGTCAAGCCAAAGATGAAGACGAAAGAACCGCATGTATCTTTGATGGAGAGCCTTTTTCGTATATGGTTGATCATAAATATTGTATGTGTGCAGAAAGAGCTTCTATAGCCCAATATTTATGTCAACAAAGCAAAATAAAGTCTTATCTGGTTAATAGCATGGTCGAAATATCGAGTGGAGAAAAAGGAGAACATGCATATGTTGTTTTTGAAAAAGATAATCAGATGTATGTTTATGATCCTGCTAATCCGATGAAAGATAAGGCACCTCGAATTATGGATACCAATATGGATAAAACAATTTTTGGAGATTTTATTGCTTCCGTAAATGAAAATTCCAATGTCTATGATAGAAAGAAAAAGAACTGTGTTGGATTTAATTGTCGAGCAGATGATGGAAAAAAATTTGTATATCGTAGCTATTGTGGAACTATGGAAAATATAGTTAGCCCTAGCAGATTAAAAGCAGCCCGTCTAGCTAAAACGCAGGAAAATTTGAATATATCTCAAAAAAACAAATCTACTAAAGAATTATAAGTTCCTGTCTTGAAAGATGGTATCATTCCGGCAGAGTTTATCAAAGAGGAGCAATAATGAATTATTTAACTAAAGAGAAAGCTCAAGATGTCAATTTGATAAAAGAGATAATTGCAAAAGCCGGATACAAAGGTGAGGTGAGGGTTTTGGTCGGCGGTTCCAAGTCCTTTGCTTTTGCCGTCGAGGACGAAGTTGTCCGTTTCCCTAAAGCCGAGATTATCTGGCAGACCATGCAAAGAGAAAATCAAATCTTGACAGAGATTTGGCCTTTAATAAGTGATAAATTCAAAAACAGAATTCACCCGATAACTTTGGTTGAGGGAGAATATCCGTTTTCTGTCGTTAAAAGGTTTGTCGGCAAAATTTGCGATAATCGTGATGATGAAGTCAATGCGCTTAAGGTTCAAAATTTACCAGAAGATAAGCAAGAAAATTTGGCTCAAGCTCTGGCGGAGTTCTTTGCCATGATGCACCAAATAGATTATACCAAATTGCATGTTCCGCCAACAAATGAAACAATTGATAATTGGGATGTAAGTAAAAAAGCTGACTTTGATTATGCCAAAGCAAGAGATGCTTTAAAAAAGGTCAGCTCTTTTGATTTGGATGATTATCAATGCGATAATAAAAATGAGGCTTTGGCTTTGTGCCATAATGATTTGAGTGGTAGTAATATGCTCTTAAATCCGGAAAAGGAAGATATTTTGGTGGGCATAATCGACTTTGCCAATGCGGTTGTTGAGCCCAAATATTTAGACTTTTTCCCGCTATATAAAATCAATCGCAACTTGGCGGTAGAGGTGATTGAGAGATATAATGCACTGGTGGATGATAAAATAGATATTAAGCAAACAGATTTTACCATGCTAGCCTACATTGGATATAATCTCGCAAAAAATGATAATCCGCCCCCATATTTTATGAAGCTATTAAAGCTTTTTAATTAAATTTATTTCATTTGGCGTTCAATCCATTCCATAATAACCGCCACAATATATGCTTGTTCAGCAGAAGAAAGAGGGCGATTGTTAGGAATTTTATGCCATTTATAAAGGCAACCGCGACAACAACAAGCCGTGGCGTGTTGTGCAACAAACACAGGGTGTCCGCGCATGGGTGTTTGTTTTCCGTCATTGGGAATAAGAGCAGGTGCAAGGCGTTTTTGCACAAAATCTTGGCAATGTATTTTAATTGTTTCAAGCGTTTTTTGTTGTATATAAGCTTTATCTTTGTTAGAAAGCTTAAATTTTGCCCTAAAAGGCGAATTTTGAAGTCTTAAAAAAAGTGTATCAAATTGGTTCTTCATATTTTTTGTTAAAAAATATATATGGTCAAAATTAAAAAAAGGCAATCTTTCGATTGCCTTCTGAATGGTAGCGAGAGAGGGATTCGAACCCACGACACAAGGATTATGATTCCTCCGCTCTACCGACTGAGCTATCCCGCCATCAAATTCATCTCTTTAATAAACAATCTGTTTCAATTTGTCAATATGAATTTTCAAAAAAAATGAATTTTTCAAGAATAGGAATAAATTCCTTGACAATTAAAGTTTTTTATTGTAAACATTAAACATCACTTGGGAAAAGTGTATCTAAAATACGGCCTTGATTTTTCAAGGTCTTTTTTTTTGCCTTGTTAGTTTTAACAGGGCTTTTTTTTTATTAATGGAGAAAATTTATGAGTATAAATCAAAATAGTTCAACCGTTGTGCATTTTATTGCAGACGGTGTGGTAAAGGAATTTAATTTTCCTTTCCGAATATTTGCCAAAGAAGACATAGACGTTTATGTCAATGAGGTTTTAATCAACCAAGGTTATGATGTTGAAACAGAAGATGAAGTCGGAGGCAAGGTCATATTCACCCAAGCACCGAGCTTAGATTCTAAAATCACCATTATCAGAAATCTGGAAATTAAAAGAACATCAGATTTCCAAGAGGGAGGTGCATTTAGAGCCAAGGTTATCAATCATGAGTTAGATTATCAGGTTGCCTCAATACAACAACTTGATGAGAAAATAGAAAGAGCAATGATATATCCTCCATATGGTCAAGAAAAACCAAACTTAGTTTTGCCGTTACCATCATCAGGCAAAGCACTAGTCTGGAATCAAGAAGCCAATGGTCTTGAAAATTCAACAATAAATATAAATGATACTATAAGCATAATAGAAGATTATGCAAATCAGGCAAAAGAAAGTGCCACCGAAGCTAAAAATCAAAAAAACAAAAGTGAAGATTTTGCAAATCAAGCACAAGAAACAGCGAAAGAACTAAATATATTTTCAACAGAAAGTATAGAAAATATAAACCGGAAACTTGAAGAAGCAATATCTCAAGCCAATAGAGCTGCGGAAGAAGCAAATAAAGCTTCTCAATATGCGGAAAGTGCATCTTTCGGTAATATTGGAGATATCAAATATACCTCAAGAACAGATGTCCCCAATGGCGGAGCTTGGTGTGACGGTGCTGAATATACAAAAGAGGCTTTTCCAGATATATATCAAATGTTGGTTGATGGAAAATTGCAAAGCACAAGTGTAACCGATTTTAATAGCAAAGTAAGTGCAAGCGGCTCTTGCGGTTTCTTTGGGCTAGATATATCAAGCGAGCGTTTCAAAGTTCCGTTGTTAAAAGATGTTTACATAAAGGCAGGACAAACATTAGTAGCTTTTGGCGAAGAAAGTTTGCCAAATATTACAGGTAAGTTTAATGGTGGTTTAGCTACTTATACTCCTTCAGGTGCTTTTGTAAAAGATGGAACATGGGGGGATAGGTTTGGTTCTTATGATAGTAATGCATGTAACGTATTTGATTTCAAGGCCTCTCGTAGTTCATCAACATATAAAGATGGGGCAAAAGTAAATCCTGACCACGTTATATATCGTGCTTATGTCGTTCTTTATTCAAGTGTGACAGAAGCAAGTGAAGCTCAAGCTCAAGAATTTACGACGGCTTTAGGCAGTAAAGCTAATGTTGATTTGAGTAATGTGACAAACAATATTGATTATGTTGTTGAGCAAGGTACAAGCGGAACAACATGGTATAGAAAATATAAAAGTGGTTGGCTTGAGCAAGGAGGAAACCAACCAGAAATCTCATCAGATAATAATTCCGTCACATTTATGAAACCTTTTGCAAATGAAGAATATTCTCTTGTGGCAATAGGAAAAAATATCGGTAAAGTTGGAAGCCAAGATGTGACAACAAGACAAATATTTTTACAAAGTACAACACGATTTAATTTGTATGAGCCAAATAACAGATACAAAGCATATAGTTGGTATGCTTGTGGACAAGGAGCATAAAGCAATGCAGATAAACGATATTTTTAATTTAGATAAATATGATGAAGCTTATGAATTTGTAAGCAAAAACATTGGCACAACGATTGAAGATTTAGGTGACAGACAATACAAAATTGTGGAATTACCCAAACCAAGCCTAGATGAATTGAAGCTTGCAAAACGAGCTGAAATAAACGCCGCTCGTGACGCAGCAGAACAAGGAGGATTTGAATATATGGGAAAAGTGTTTGATTCAGATCCAATATCTTGTCAACGTATTTCATGTGCGGCACAAGCAATGCAAATGAGCACCATGACCGAAGAAACACCAATAATAGTATGGACATGTCAGGACAATACGACCATAGAGTTAAATGCAACAGAGCTTATGGGGTTGGTGGTTGCTTTGGCTGAGTGGTCTAATGCGTGTCATGAGAAAGCAACAGGGTTAAAGGTAAAAATACAAGAGGCGCAAACATCAGATGAACTTGACAAGATAAAATGGTAATTTTTTTTACTGTTGAATATTAGGTTGTAATGTTTGACTAAGAATTTTTAACATATTACTAATGAATTATTGTGTTTTATCAAGCAAAGAAAGATTTTTAATATGAAGACATTATATAAAAAGAGCTTTGGCATATTTTTGTTAATGCATTTTATTGTATGGACATTAGTTCCTTTTTTAAGAAAGAGTATGCCTCTTGATACGGTGGAAGCAATCATTTGGGGCAGATATTGCGATTGGGGAACTAATAAGCATCCCTCACTTTCAGGTTTTCCTGCAGATTGGTTTTATAATCTGTTTGGAAATTATGGTCCATATATTCTTAATCAAGTTTTGGTTTTAATTGGTTTTATTTATATATACAAACTTGCCAAATGTTTCTTGAATGAGAACAAAGCCGTTATGGCGGTTATGTTGCTTGAAGGTGTTATCTATTATGGTTTCAGTGCTCAAGAATATAATGTCAATGTTGTTTCTTTGGCTTTATGGCCTCTAACCGCATATTATTTCTATATTGCGCTGGAAAGTAATAAATTAAGCGCCTGGGTTTTAACAGGTTTATTTGCCGGATTAAATATCTTTAACAAATATGTTGGCGGCATAGAGTTAATCTGTATGGCTTTATATTTATTTTTAACTCCAAGCGGTAGAGCCCAATTTAAAAAAGTTGGTCCTTATATCACATTTTTAATCTTTTTAGGTGTTGTTGCACCGCATATATGGTGGCTCTATGAGCATGATTTTTATTCTTTTGAATATTTGATGGGAAGGGCAGACAACGGAGCCGCATCATTAGGCGCAAAAATTTGGGCACATATTTTTTATCCGATAAAATTTTTAGGCTCTCAAATTTTATTTTCGTTAATGACATTAATTTTATTCGCTTTGGCCTATAAAAAAGCTGAAAAGGAAGAAAATTATTTAACCTTGGATAAAAAGCAATTTTTATTCTATATGGGAATAATGCCTATATTGTTGTTTGCTTCTGTGGCCCTAATTTCCGGAAGCAAGTTAAAGAGTATGTGGGGCTTTCCGACTATGTATATGTTAGGCATAGTTCTGTTCAGTTATTATCCGTTTAAGCTAAGCGATTCTCTTTTCAAAAAGATGAGAAAATCTGTTTACTTGGTAATGGGCTTGTTTGCCGTTGCCGCAACTTCGGTGATTTTATTCAACAAGAGCGAAAAAATTAACTTCCCGTATGAAAAATTTGCAGAAGATATGACCTATGCATGGTCATTGCATACCAAAGCGCCTTTAGAATATGCCGGAGGAGAGATTTGGTATATTGCCAATTTATCTATATATGCGCCGTCTCATCCCAAACCGATTGCTGGAATGAAACCAGAGCATAATCCATGGTTTGATGCCAATGATATAATGCAGAAAGGTGCGCTGGTTGTTTTTCCTGACAAAAATTCATATATGCAGGTAAAAGAAAAATATAAAAATATGAGTGAACCAAGTGAATATAAGCTTGAATTTAAAAACCGAATTGGTAAGCTAAAAAGCAAAGTAATATATTATGGGTTCTTAAAGCCCCAAGTTGAGGTGAAAGATGAATAAAAAATCTGTAAGCATTGTTGTTTCAGCGTATAATGAAGAAGGCAATGTTGAGGCTTTATATAAAGAAGTCAAAAAAGTCTTAAAAAATGTTGATATAAAAGATGTTGAGCTTATTTATGTTGATGACGGCAGCTCAGATGACACGCACAAAAAGTGCCAAGCTTTGCAAAAGAAAGATAAAATGGTCAAAATCGTTCATTTGAAGCGCAATTTTGGCCATGAGATTGCTATGACAGCCGGAATGGATTATGCTAAAGGTGATGCCGTAATCTTTATGGATGCAGATTTGCAACATCCGCCTGTTTATATTAAAGAGATGATAGAAGCATGGCAGGAAGGATATGATATTGTCTTAACCAAGCGCGTTGATAATGTGGCAACTTCCGCATTTTATAAATTTTGTGCAAAAAGTTTTTATAAAATCCTTAATTTGTTGTCAGATACCAAAATTCCGGAAAAAACACCGGATTTTCGCTTGATTGATAGAAAATACATAGACTTTTTGAAGAACTTTAATGAGCAAGACAGATTATTCAGAGGTTTATTGAGCTGGATAATGCCTAATGATAAAGTTAAAGTCATTGATTTTGTTGCCCCGCAAAGATTAAGCGGAGAGTCAAAATACAATTTCCGCAAGAGTTTACAGTTAGCAATTAACTCAATAATTCAATTTTCTGTCAAACCGCTCAGATTTTCCACATATTTAGGCGTGTTAACCGCATTTTTGTCTGGTTTGTTAGGTTTGTGGGTTATCGGAGAACACTTTATTTTGCACAAACCAACCCCAGGTTATGCAACCATTATGGTAACCATGATTTTCTTAGGTGCCGTTCAGTTAATTGTTTTGGGCATTATCGGAGAATACATCGGTAAAATCCATATGGAGGTAAAGAAACGTCCTTTGTATATGGCAGATTATGAAACCCAAGAAGAAGTCAAGAAAGTAATAAGAAATGGTGGAAAGAAAGATATTTAACGCAGATGATTTTGGTATGACTTTGGGTGTAAATCGCGCCATTGCAAAAGCATATCATGAAGGCATCTTAAACAGCACCAGCATCATGATAAATTTGGATTGCGTTGATGATGCCTTAGAGTTAAAGAAAGACATGCCTGATTTAGACGTGGGCTTGCACTTGAACTTAACCAATCAATATGCTGTTTCTGTGCCGGAAAATATTCCGCTTTTGGTGGATGAAAAGGGCAAATTTAAGCATGGTTTTGTAAATTTGCTTTTATTATCTTTCTTGCATCCGAAAGAATTAGCGCGTCAAGTAGAGCTTGAAACCAGAGCTCAGCTTGATAAGGCGGTTAAGTTAGGCATAAAACTTTCACACATAGACAGTCACCGCCATATTCACCATATTCCGCTGATATTCAAAGTTGTTAAAAAATTAGCCGAAGAATATAATATTCCAAGAGTAAGAGTGGTGAATGAAAATATTTTCAATACATTAAAACATAATGATGACAAAAGTTACCTGCATGACGGCGGATTGATAAAATATTTTGTTTTACGCAGTTTGGCTTTTTGGAACAATTATCCGACAGATACATATTTTTATAGTATTTTATATACTTGCAAGTTATCAAAACAAAGATTTAAAAATTTAGAAATTCCCCAAAAATACAAAGCCGTAGAGGTCGGAATTCATCCGGCTATGCCTGAGATTGATAAAGAACATAGAGAATATGTTTTTGATGAAAATGTGCTTTCTCCGTGGAGAGAGGTTGAACTTGCAACATTGTTAGATAAAAATACGGCAAAAGAAATCAAATGATTGAATTATATAAAAAAATTGAAAAAATTTGGTTTAAGCTCAATCAAAAACTGCGCTTTTTGTTGGTGGGTGGTTTTAATACGGTTTTTGCCTATGGCGTATTTGCCGCATTGTTTGAATTGGCAAAAATTCCATACAACCCAGCATTGATTTTGCAATATTTTATAACTGTTAATATTTCATTTATAACCATGCGTTATTATGTGTTTCAGAGCCACGGAAATATTAAGGCAGAATATGTGAAGGCTTGGACGGTTTATATCGGAATGTATTTTTTCAATGCTTTTGCGCTTAATTTATTTGTCCGTGTCTTAGGCTTATATCCGTTAATCGGGCAGGCGGCATATTTGGTTATATCTACGATTTTGACTTATTTATTGCATAAATATTTTTCATTTCGAGAAAAAAATCAAAAGTCTGCTTGAATTAAAAGAAAAAGCCCATACATAAATTGACATCAGAAAGGAGAAGAAAATGAAAAAAATATTGTGTTTGTCTTTAATGTTGATGTCAAGTACGGCCATGGCTAGAGAAATTGCAAGCGGTGATAGTGCTTCCGATTTACAAGTAAGCAGTAATGATCCTTTAATTGTTAGAGGATCAGTTACCAATACAACAGTTGGCTCTTATGGACAAATGACTGTAAGAGATGGTGGAACAGCAGATACAACAACGGTTGGTAGACGCGGTACTTTAACTGTTACCGGAGAAAATAGTAAAGCTACCAACACAATTCTTAACAGTTCTTCTCAATTAAACGTAACCAATAAAGGATGGGCAGATAAAGTGACGGTTAATACTTCTGCCAAAGTTTATGTTGATGATACGGGAAAAATTTCTGATGCCGTTATCAATGGCGGAAGCTTAGAAATTTTAACCGGCGGCACATCCGATAATGCCGTATTGAATGACGGATACATGTTTGTCGAAAATGGGGCAATTGTAAATAATCAAAAAGTAAACGGTGGTTTGTTTGATGTCTTTGACGGTGGAATAGTTAATGACTTGACTGTTAACGGTGGAGATACGGTTTTTGAAGGAGATGCCAATATCGGTGGCATTACAACCGTTAATCCGAACGGAAATTTATATTTACACGGCAATACGGTGTTTAACGAGTTAGATTTAAATGGCGGCTCCATATATTCTGCTTATAACGGAAGTTTTAAGCAGATAGATGTTGGTGAATTGCAAGGTGAGGGTGTCATTCATATGAATACAGATGTTTCAAAAGATGAGCATGATACTCTAAGAGTGCACAAGGGAACCGGAAAAATCGGTTTGGCCTTATCTGATTATAGTTCAGAACCGGTATTCAAAGAAGATATGGAGCTAATAGAGGGTATCCAAGGAGAAAATTTTTATTTGGTAGGAGGAGCCGCAGATGTCGGCGCATTCCGCTATGATTTACAACAACAAGGAAATGATTGGTATTTGGTTAAAACATTGCAATTGAGCGATACGGCAGTTTTGGCAAAAAATACATATGCGGCCATCCATTCCGTGATGTATGCTCATTTGCAAAATTTGAATAATAGATTAGGCGAAATCCATACCAATAAAAACGGAGGCTTCTGGATAAGAGGCATGCATAGACAGCTTGACTTAGATTTTGATGATGCCACTCAGTCTGATGTAGAAGTTAATGGGGTGCAGTTTGGTTATGACTATGCGTTGCCGCAAAATATCTTTAATCGTTGGTTGGTCGGTGTTCACGGAGGCTATTCTGATACCTCGCAAGACTTTGACAGAAGCGGAAACGGAAATGCCGATACTTATAGTTTTGGTGCATATACAACCATGATAGCAGAGAATGGTCTTTATGCTGACATTGCAGCCACATATTACCAGCATAAACAAAAACTTAAAAGTTATCTGCCTCACGGAGCGCAAGTGGATAGTGATTATGATGTTGATGGTTATAGCTTGTCATTAGAAGGCGGAAAGCGTTTTGACTTAGCTAATGGATATTATTTAGAACCGCAAGCTCAAGTAAGTTATATAGATTTTGATAATATAAAATACAGAACTTCATATAATACATTAATTGAAGCGGTAAATGAAGGAACATGGTTAGCCAGAGCCGGTTTGATTATGGGAAAAAGACTGGAAAATAAATATAATATGCCGTTAGATGTTTTTGTGCGCACAGATTTTTATTCTGAAGTTGATAACGGTCATAAGGTTACTGTTGCCGGCTATGATATTGAAGAAGATCGCTCAGAAAACTTTGTCCGCTTAGGAGCCGGTATGAACTTGAATACCAATCAAGGACAAGAAGTTTATTTAGGCGTAGGTACAATTTTGGGCGGAAAAGTTAAAATGCCGATAGATTTAAGCTTAAACGCTCGTTGGGAATTTTAAGAGGATAATAAAAGCAATATGATGGATAGTATATATTTAATAATTTCGTTTATCTTAGCCATTTTGGCGATTTTAATAGAGTTATATGTAATTTACAGCATATTGCTTTCTCGTTTTTGCAAATATCCGCCCGCATTTCCCACATTCGGAACTTTAAGAAAAAAGACCTTGGCTGAAGCAGAAAAGATTCTATCTCAAAGCTCAAAAAACTTAAAGGTTGTGGATTTAGGCTGTGGGGCAGGCGGTTTGTTATTGCCTTTGGCAAAAAAATATCCTAATCATCAGTTTGTTGGATATGATTGGGATTGGTTTATGGTAAAATGGGCAGGTTTCAGAGGCAGAAAGCTTAAAAACTTAAAAATCATCAAGCAAGATATTTCAACGGTAGATGTAAAAGAGTTTGATTTGTTATTTTCTTTTCTTGATACAAAAGCTTTAGAGATTGTGCATGAAAGAATATATAAAGAAATATCCCCAAGTGCTATATTAATTTCTCCGGTATTTGCTTTACCAAAAACTCAAGCAATAAAAGAGATAGAGGCCCAAAGCTATGGCTTGCCGTTAAAAATATATGTTTATTCCAAATCTCGTAATAATTTGTAAGCTTTTTTGTGTTTACATTGAAATATAAAAACATTATTTTAATTTCAAATATTAACAAATAACATAAAAAAGGATAATCAAATGACAAATATTCACCCAACAGCCGTTATTGAAGAAGGCGCACAAATTGCAGCAAGTGCAAAAATCGGTCCAATGTGCTGGATTAGTTCCCGTGCCAAAATTGGCGAAAATGTTCAATTGTTAGGCCGCGTTAGCGTATTGGGAGACACCACAATCGGAGAGGGCACAATTGTTTTCCCCGGAGCTGTTTTGGGTGCGGGACCTCAAGACCACGGTAACGAATTCAAACAAGAAGCTAAATTGATTATCGGTAAACGTAATATCATCAGAGAGAATGTAACCATGCATGCCGGTACACCAAAAGAACACTTTACCACAACGGTTGGTGATGATTGTATGTTTATGGTAAACTCTCACGTTGCTCACGACTGTGTTATCGGAAATGGTGTGATTATGACCAACAATGCGGTTATTGGCGGTCATGTTCGCTTAGGCGATGGCGCTATTTTGGGTGGTAACTGTGCCGTTCACCAATTCTGCCGTATTGGTAAAAAGGCCATGATTGGTGGTTTAACAGGTATTGACAGAGATGTTATCCCATATGCCATCGTTAACGGAGCTTTGGGAAAATTAAGAGGTTTGAATGTTGTTGGCTTGAAGAGAAGTGGTTATGATGAACACACAATTAAAGCCGCAACCAGAGCCTTTATGTTTATTTTCAAAGGTAAAGAAGGTGTATTTAAAGAAAGACTTGAACTTGCCAGAGAAAAATTCAAAGACAATGAAATGGTTATGGAACAAATCAAATTCATTGATGAAGGCTTAAACGGTCGCCGTAAAGTAATGATGGCAGACTAAGGGTTTTGTGTATATAAAAGATAACCGGCGAAGAAAAAAATATGTTCTTTTGCCGGTTGTCTTGATTTTAGAGAAAGCTGTTTTTTTAAGGTATTTTTTAAGATGGAAGAAAAAAAATTAGGAATCATAGCCGGAGGCGGAAGCATTCCTCAAATGTTAATAAAGCGCTGTCAAGAACAAGGCAGAGATTTTTTTGTGATTGCAATTGAAGGAAATGCCTCTGAAGATTTGGTAGATTCTTCCATCCCACATTGTTGGATTCGTATTGGCCAAGCCGGAACCGGTTTTAAGAAAATGGCAGAAGAAAAAGTGCACGATGTGGTGATGATTGGCACAATCAAACGCCCAAGTTTGAGTGATTTGGTTCCCGATTTTCGCACAGCCGCTTTTTTTGCCAAAATTGGTATGAAGTCATTGGGAGATGACGGTATTTTAAGAGCTCTGGTTAAAGAACTTGAATCAGAAGGCCTTATTGTAAAAGGAATACACGAGGTTATGCCTGAGCTTTTGGTTAAATCAGGTGTTTTGGGTAAACATAAGCCAGACAAACAAGCTTATGCCGATATTAAAAGAGGTGTTGAGGTTGCCTGGGAATTAGGACGTTTAGATGTCGGACAATCAGTTGTCGTTCAACAAGGTTTGGTCTTAGGGGTTGAAGGTATAGAAGGCACAGATAGACTGATTATGCGTTGCAAAGACTATAAACGCAAAGGAGACGGCGGCGTTTTGGTTAAATTAAGAAAACCAGAACAAGACATGCGCATAGATTTGCCCACCATTGGGATAAGAACACTTGAAAATGCCAAAAATTCCGGATTAAGAGGTGTGGCGGTTCATTGCGGAAATGCATTGATTGTCAATGAACAAGAGGTGATAGATTATGCCAATAAAAATAATTTATTTATCGTAGGCATAAATCCGGCAGACTATATGAACCAAAATTAAGGAAAAAAGATGAAAATATATATAATTGCAGGAGAACCTTCGGGAGATTTACTCGGTTCCAGATTTATGAAAGCAATGAAAGCCAAAACCAACGGAAATGTTGAGTTTTTTGGTGTCGGTGGTGATACAATGGAACAAGAAGGTTTGAAGTCTTTGTTTGATATTTCAGATTTGGCTGTCATGGGCTTAACTGAGGTGATTCCAAGTATTCCCAAAATTTTGAAACACATTAAAAATACAGTTGAAGATATTAAAAAAGTCAATCCTGATGTGGTTATCACCATCGATAGTTGGAGCTTTTCATCAAGAATACATAAAAAACTGCGCAAATTACATCTAAACATTCCGCAAGTTCATTATGTTGCGCCGCAAGTTTGGGCATGGAAGAAAAAAAGAGCCAAGACAATGTACAAATATATTGACCATTTGCTCACATTGTTTCCTTATGAGCCCAAATATTTTACGCCATATCATTTAGCAACGGATTTTGTCGGACATCCCGTTATTGAAAGCGATGTTATCCATGCTGATGGAAACGCTTTCAGAAAAAAATACAATATACCTGAAGACAAACGTATTATCACTATATTGCCGGGGTCTAGAAAAAATGAGGTTTCAAGGCTTTTGCCGGAGTTTTTATTGGCGGCAGAAGATTTGAATGCGGCTGAAAAAGATTTATATTTTGTAATTCCCACAGTCAAAACAGTTTCATCTATGGTGAAAGAAGGCTTAAAAGATACAAAGTTAAATATTTTAGTGGTGGATACGCAAGAAGACAGATATGGGGCATTCAGAGCATCCGAAGCTGCTATTGCAGCCTCAGGAACTGTAGCTTTGGAGTTGGCTATTTGTGATATTCCGCATATTATTGCTTATAAAGTAGCCCCGCTAACAGGTTTTTTGGCCAAAAAATTCTTGCATATCCAATTTGTAAATTTATCCAACATTTTGTTGGGTAGGGAGATTATTCCCGAGTTATTGCAAGAGCGATGTGTTAGAAGCAATATTAAAAAATATATTTTAGATTTGTTAAATAAAACAGAATTGTATGACAGACAAAAAGAAGGTTTTATCAAAGTTCAAAAGATTTTAGGCAAAGGAGAACAAACCCCAAGCCAAAATGCTTGTGATATTGTCTTAAAAATTATACAAAATAAAAAATAAATAAAAAAAGACTTACATTTGTAAGTCTTTTTTTAGATTATTAATCAATACATTTTGTGCAAAGATAGTTCGTTTCCTGAACTTCAATCATACAATTCTTCAACGTAGTATCAAAACCTTCATCACAAGGTGTTTCAACACATTTATAAAGGCTTGAACATCCGTCAGCTTCGCAAGAAACCAACTCGTATCCTTCGTCGCAAGAGGAGATTTCTGTGCTGTATCCTTCGCATTTTTCCATACAAGCTTTTATTTCTTTTCCTTTTTTTATCGGGTTACCGTAAGCATCAAGTTGAGCTCCTCTGCCTAATTTTGGGTCCCAGTTATATTCATTAAGAGGTGTGGAGCGAGCAGAAAGTTCTGAATAACAAAACAAACAAGCTAAAAAGCAAAATAAAGTAATTTTTTTCATAAATATTTTCCTTATAAAAACAACAGATAATATTATTTTTGCTCAAAAAGATTAAAATATTATTTCTTATATCCAAAATATAAGTTATTATCAGATAAAATAAAACAAATAAGTCTAATTATACCAATGAAAAATTTATTTTTTTATATAAAAGACCAATTTAGAGAAGAACAACCAAGATGGTTTTTATGGCTGCCCGTGTTGTTAGGCATTGGCATTGTTGTTTATTTTCAATTACCGCAGGAGATTTCCATTTGGTGGACATTAGGCGTGATAGAAAGTATAATTTTTGCGGCAATTTTATGTCGCTATCATATAAAAGCTTTATACGTTTTGATGGTGATTTCAATTGTTGTATTGGGCTTTACCAATATCCAATTACAATCCGAATATCTGTCTAAAAAGAAAATTAAAACAGAAACTATGGAAACCTATATTTCCGGTATGATTGAAAAAATAGATTACAATTATAGAGGTTTTCAACGCTTTTTATTAAAAGATACCACAAATTTTGAAAAAGATAAACAATTTGGCCGAGTTAAAGTAAGCACCAGACAAAAGACAAGTAAGCTAAAAGTGGGGCAGTGCGTAGAAATGGCTGCCAAGATTATGCCGGCAGGGCTTCCTGTCATGATTGGCGGATATCAGTTTGACAGAAAAGCTTATTTTGAAAAGATAGATGCCAATGGCTATGCCTTAAGCTGGGCATATGAAACAGATTGTGACAACAAAGTTGGTCTTAAAGAAAAGTTCAATTTCTTTATAGATAATCTAAGAAGCAAAATAAATGCGCATATTCACCAAATTTTGCCTGCGTCTGAAGCAGGAATAACCTCAGCCATTGTCGCCGGAGAGCAGGGTGTGATAAATCGAGAGATTATTCAAAATTATCGAGATTCCGGACTGGCGCATTTTCTTTCAATTTCTGGCTTGCATATGACCATGATTGCAGGCTTAATGTTCTTTTTTGTGCGTTTGTTTATGGCGCTTATTCCACCATTGGCTTTAAGATATGATTCTAAAAAGCCGGCAGCCGTTATGGCAATTTTAATCAGCATTTTTTATTTGTTTATTTCAGGGGCTCAAATACCGGCACAACGTGCATTTATTATGAACTTGATTGTTTTGATTGGCGTTTTAATCGGCAGAAAAGCAATTTCAATGAGAACAATTTGCTGGGCGGCAATGTTTGTGTTGATTTTAAGTCCACAGGCCATAATCGGAGCAAGCTTTCAAATGTCTTTTGCCGCCGTAGTGGCCTTGATTGCTTTTTATGAAAAATATGCTGGCACGTTGCAACGCTTTTTAAGAGGCAATCCAGATAGCGGCAAAATGGTCAAGTTTTTCCGTTATATTTGGGCATATTTAATCGGAATTTTGGTCGCTGACTTTATTGCCAGTTTGGCAACCACTCCTTTTGCCATTTATCACTTTAATAAAATAGCTGTTTATACAAGCATAACCAATTTGCTCTCAGGACCGATTATTGGTCTGGTTATTATGCCTTTTGTTTTGATAGCTCTGATTTTAATGCCCTTTGGGTTGGATGTGTTGCCGTTAAAAATAGTAGGTTGGGGCGTTGGCTTAGTTAATGATATTACGACTTATGTTGCCGCTTTGCCTCATGCCGGATATCAAGTTCTTTCAATGCCCACTTGGGGATTTGCAGCAATTATCTTGGGTGGTTTATGGTTGTGTTTATGGAATATGCCGTGGCGCAAATGGGGAACAATTGCAATAATTATTGGCATTTTGAGCATTTTTACGGTTAAAACACCGGATGTAATGGTAGATAATGAGGCATCTTTACTGGCCGTGAAAGATGAAGAAGGAGACTTGGTGATTTTACCTGCCAGAGGAAATTATTTCACCAAACAAATGTGGCTTGAAAAAACGGCCAATAAAAAATTAGATAAAAAAGAACAACAAAAGTTATATCAGATTTATAAAGGCAAAAAAGTTGATAAATCTTGGCTTGATTTGGAGTGTGATAAAAAATCTTGCCTTTATAAAAACAGAGTGCGTTTTTACAAAGATAAACGCTTGGAAATTGATGGTAAAAACTTTGATACATATCAAGCAGGTGGCGCTAGCCTTTATTTTGACGGTGATAAAATCAAAATTAAAACCGTAAGAGATTTTATTGGCTCAAGATTTTGGAATAATTAACATGGATTTACAATTAAATATATGATATATTAAGTAGAGATATAATTATTACGGAGAGAGAAATGGAAAAATTAGAATTTGTTCCTGCAGCCGAAAATGAAGAACATTTGCAAAGACATTCGGATTCATCATCAAAAGTAGTGGGCTCCAAATCAATAGAAACAACCAAGGCAGAAGATATCTCCGTAATTCTTAAAGAATTTGATAACGCCTATCAATCTGCAATTGAAAAAAACGGAAACCCCGGAAGACAGGTTTTTGCCATTGAAACAGATAAAGATGTTGGAACAGATGCCCTCGTTTCAACAGATGAATTAGATAAAAGTAAAATTTTTTCAATAGTAAGAGAACCAGGAACAAGAGGTGAAGCCAATATTAAGGTTGCTCTTATTTCTCCTCAAGATATGCCTAAAACAAATATTGTTCATGCAATTTATGGCCCATATGGTCCAACAGGAAAAGGCGGAATATATACCATGATGTTTGGCGATCCCGGAGAACCTTTTCCAAGAGAGTTGGATGAAAATGCAGATTCTCGTAGTGTAGAATTAAATGAAAAAGCCAAAGAATATTGGAATGGTAAAAACGGTAAAGGCGGACATGTTTTTTTAATCACTCCTGATGAATTAGAAGACGCTTTAAATAAAATGGAAGAAAATGGAATGTCTACGAATGCTCAAAAGGTAAGATTAAAGAAGTTTAGACAATCACCTAATTCTCCGATAATCAAGCATGAAAAAAGCAAAATCCAAGAAAATGCCAAAAATTTAGGAAAAATAAAGATTAATCCGAAACAAATAAACCTAGAACAGGCGAGAATTTTGGAAAATAAAGAGAATATAAAATAAAAAACTCTTGAAAAAGAATAAATAAAAAAGCCTCTCAATAGAGAGGCTTTTGACTTAGAACATTTGTTCGCGGGTTTTCTTGAACTCAACATCAGGGAAATCTTCCTGAGCTTTGTTTAAGTGCCAAGCATTGCGAGCCAAGAAAACATCGGCACCATCGTGGTCGGTAGCCATTGAGCCTTGGTTAGCATCAATAAATTTCTTTAATTTTTGCTTATCTTTACAATCAACCCAGCGGGCTGTGAAATATTGAGTGGGTTCAAATGCAACCGGCAAGTTAAATTCTGAGCGAATACGGTCTGCCATAACTTCAAATTGCAAAGCACCGACAACACCGACAATCCATTCTGAACCGACAATCGGCTTGAAAACGCTTGCACCACCTTCTTCGGCAATCTGTTGCAAAGCTGCACCTAAGTGTTTAGATTTCAATGGGTCTAATGCACGAACGGATTTCAACAATTCAGGAGCAAAACTCGGGATTCCTGTAAAGTGCAGCTTTTCACCTTCGGTCAAAGTATCACCAATGCGAAGTTGTCCATGGTTAGGAATACCGATAATATCTCCTGCATATGCGTCTTCAGCCAATTCTCTTTCTTGCGCCAAGAACATAACAGGGGTTGGAACCTTAATGCCTTTACCTGTACGAACTTGATTTAAGGTCATGCCGCGTTTGAAGTGTCCGGAGCAAATACGCATAAAGGCAATACGGTCACGGTGTTTAGGGTCCATATTGGCTTGGATTTTGAAGACAAACCCCGTAACCTTGTTTTCTTCAGGTTTAACTTCTCTTTCCAAAGACGGGTGTGGACGAGGGGTTGGAGCTATATTATGCAAACCTTCCAAAACTTCTCTTACACCAAAGTTGTTGATAGCACTACCGAAGAACACGGGAGTCTGCACACCGGCCAAGTATGATTCAAGAGAAAACTCTGGGCAGAGTTCTTTAACCATCATCACATCTTCGCGCAATTTTTCAACGGCATGTGCAGGCAATAAGTCATCTAATTTGGGGTCATCTAAACCTTTGCAGGTTTCAATAGTTGCGTTGATTTGAGATTTATCACCTGTTTTGTTCATCAAAATCAATTGGTCGTTCAATAAATCATAGCAACCCAAGAAATCTTTACCCATACCAATCGGCCAGCTGGCAGGGGTGACTTCCAAGGCCAAAGTTTTTTCAATATCATCCAACAAAACAAACGGGTCTAAACCTTCGCGGTCAAGTTTGTTGATGAAAGTTAAAATCGGTACATCACGCAAGCGACAAACTTCAAACAATTTTTTTGTTTGCGTTTCAATACCTTTGGCAGAGTCCAAAACCATCACGGCAGAGTCAACGGCGGTTAACACACGGTAAGTATCTTCGGAGAAGTCTTCGTGTCCCGGAGTATCCAAAAGGTTGAA
>CALXWC010000009.1 GCA_944392265.1 uncultured Alphaproteobacteria bacterium
GGGGCTTTATATATATGACTACAAAAGACCGGAATCGAACCCGAGAGGGCGCGAACCGATAGAAAAGCTCCAGTGGAGCTTTTCGTTGTGAGCTGTGCAGTTTTGTTAATTTGCGAGAAGTGACAACGCACGCTGCAAATGTTACAAAACAAACTAGAAATTCCCGTTACCTGCTCCATATACATAAAGCCCCTCAATGGGGCTTTATCAATTTTGCAAACTAAAATTAATTTCCGCGATATGTTGAATATCCGTTGGCAGACATTGTAATCGGAATATGATAATGTGTGCTTTCCTCAATCTCAAAAACAACCTCAACAAATGGATATATTGAATTCAGACCTTGTTTGGCAAAATATTCTTTTGTTGCAAAATTAAGTTTATATATTCCCTGATTATTTTTTGTTTCCGGCAAAAAACGAGCAATTCGACCATTTTTATCCGTCACGGAAGAATCAACCTTCACCCATTGATTATTTTCATCTTGCAGGAATAATTCAACCGGAACATTGGCTGCCGGTTTTCCTAAACCGATATCTAAAATATGCGTGCTTAATTGACATGAAACATTCTCTTGAGCCTTAACATTCAAAGGTGCCGCAAAAAGAACAATAAGAGGTAAAATAAATTTTATCATGATATTATCCTTATAACATATAACAAACAAAAATATGCTATGAGGTGTTTTGTTTTTTGTAAAGAAGAATTCATTGATTTTATCATGATTTTATGTTTTCTTAAAAATAACAAAATAAATCTTATGACTTTAAGAAAGGACAATTGAAGATGAACTTTGATGAAATTGTTGCCAACAGAAGAAGTATTCGTAGCTATAATCCCGAGAAAAAGGTTTCAAAAGAACAAATATTTGAAATCATCAAAACCGCACAAGAAGCCCCTTCTTGGAAAAATTCTCAAACCGGACGTTATTATGTTGTTATGAACGACAATAAGCTCAAAGAAGTTCGTGAAGCTTTACATCCGCAAAATCAAATTGTCACTAAAGATGTCAATGCATTAATTATCACCACTTTTGTAAAAAACAGATCCGGATTTGATAAAAACGGCACACCGGATAATGAACTTGGAAACGGTTGGGGCTGCTATGACTTAGGGCTTCAAAATGCTTATTTATGCCTTAAAGCATGTCAAATGGGAATAGACAGCATTATTTTGGGCTTAAGAGACGCCGATAAATTAAGAGATGTTTTAGACATTCCGGAAACTCAAGAAGTTGTAGCTGTTATCGCTTTAGGTTACAGAAACATTGATGATGTAAAAATGCCTCCGAGAAAAGAAATATCCGAGATAGTAAAATTATATGAATAAGGCAATAAAACAATAATGGTAAACGAACAATATAAATTATTAGGCCGCAAAGTAGAAGATTTGCGCCAAAAGGAAGACTTTTACCCCACCCCGACTTATGTCACAGAGGCTTTGCTTGAAAACTATCACTTTGAAGGAAAAATCTGGGAGCCTGCTTGTGGTGACGGTAGATTATCAGAGGTTTTAATCTCTCATCATTTAGATGTAGAGAGCTCTGATTTGATTGACAGAGGTTACGGTCAAAGCGGTATAGATTTTCTTATCTCAGATAAAACGGCAGACAACATCATTACCAACCCGCCGTTTCAGCTTGCTTATGAGTTTATCGAACAAGGGTTAAAACTCTCAAAAAAATGTTTAGCCTTGCTTTTACCCATCAGATATTTAACCGGTAAAAAAAGAGCAAAACTTTATGCCAAATTTCCACCGGCAAAAATTATTGTTATTCCAAACAAAGTAGACTTTTTGGGCTTTGGCTCTCCGGCAATGGAATTTGCATGGTTTGTCTGGGAAAAAGGAATAAATGAAACCACAATCACTTGGGCGCAAATCAACGGTGCAGACTTGAAAGAAAAAAGGAAAAATAAAAATGCGTAAAGACTTTTATGTTTTTCGCCACGGAGAAACCGAGTTAAACAAACAAAAACGCTGGCAAGGCTCCGGCATGGATTATGATTTAAATGAAAATGGCATAAAACAAGCGCAAGGCTTAATAGAAAAGCTCAAAGATAAAGGTCTGGAAAAAATTTTTTCAAGCCCATTAATCAGAGCCAAACATACCGCAGACGTGGTTGCTAAAAGCTTAAATATTCCGGTAGAAGTCCGCAACGATTTGCGTGAATGTTTTTACGGAGATGCCGAAGGACAATTAATTGCAGATTTGCAAAAAAACGTTCCCGAAATTGTCAACAATTGGAACAATCCTCAATATTTTGACATTCGTTTTCCAAACGGAGAAAGCAAAAAAGAAGCTCTAATCAGAGTGTTAGCAGAGATTAAAGATTTAACTTCTCAAAATTTTTCCACGATGGGAATTGCCATCCACGGAGGCACAATGGGCGCCATGCTCAATTATCTGAATTATGATTTTGAGAAGTTGGCCAATTGCGCCGCTTTTCACCTGATATATGAAGATGACAATTGGAAAATTGAAGGTCATATTTTTTAAGTTAAAAAAAAGCACTCTACAAAGAGTGCTTTTAATTTTATTTCAAGTTTTCAGGGTTCAGACCTTCAAGCTCTTTAATAACAAACTTACCGTCTTTTCGGATAAGCTTATCATCAAACCAAATTTCACCACCGCCGTGTTCTGCCGTTTGAATAAGAACCAAATCCCAGTGAATGGCCGAACGGTTACCGTTAAATGTTTCATCATTATAAGAATTACCGATTGCCATATGCAAAGAACCTGATATTTTTTCATCAAACAAAATATCCAGCATCGGTTTGGTAATAAACGGGTTAACACCTAAAGCAAACTCGCCCATATAACGGCTTCCTTCATCCAAGTTCAAGAGCTTTTGAAACTTATCATTATTAACCATGGATGTACCTTTAACAATCTTGCCGTCTTTAAACTCCAAACGAATGTTAGAGAAACAATCCCCTTCATAAACCGTATCCGTATTAAATTGGATAACACCGTTAATGGAATTTTTAACCGGTGCTGAATAAACTTCACCGTCAGGCAAATTCATTTCTCCGGCACAAGCAACGGCCTTCAAATTTTCAATTGAAAAGCTCAAATCCGTATTAGGAGCCAAAATGCGAACCTTTTTGGTTTTATCCATAAGTTTTTTCAACGGCAACATGGCTTTTGCCATTTTGTTATAATCAACTAAGCAGGCGTTAAAATAAAAGTCTTCAAACTTTTGTGTAGACATTCTGGAAAGAGCAGACATTGTATTATTCGGATAACGCATAACCACCCAACGTGTTTTTGGAATACGCACCTCAAAATGCACTTGTTTATAAAACTCTTGCTGATAAAGGTGCATCTGTTTTTCAGATATGTCTGAAAGCAAAAACATATCATCATAGCCTCTAATACCAACATATGCTTGGCATTGTTTCATCAATTCGGCATGAATTTTTCCCAATTCATTCATCTGTTTGGTATTTGCGTTTTCGACAAAGCTTTTTATAAACGCATTGTCATTAAAATACCAAAAAGGAATACCACCTTCTTTGGTAATTAATTTTACCACCTCATCAAACAAAGGTTTTACGGAATCACTGAAACCTTCCACAAAAACTTTTTCACCTTTTTTTACCTTAATGGAGTGCTTAACAATTTGCTCTGCCATTTGAATTAATCGAACATCTTTCTGCATTATCCCCTCACCATATTAATCACATAATCAATCATTTCGTCTTCAGACAAAAAATCCGGAATGACTATGGCATTATCAACATTTTCTCCTCCCAGATATGCCATAATCGAATTTTCTGACTTTACAATTGCCCAATATTTCATCAAAGCAACCAAGACAAAAACAGATAAATTATTTTTAGCATAAAAAACTTTATCAAAAGGTTTATTTTTCCATTTCACGGAAATTTGCTTATGAAAATAATCTCTATAAATTTCCAAGCCAAGATAACCTAAGCGATTTATGTCTGCAAAAGCTTCTTTTTCTTCCATTCGATATAAGTCACGCATATAACGAAGTGCATTTGTTAAGGCCGCATAGGGTTGATAATTTAAGCTTGCAACTTGCAGATTATCCACTTCGAAGACAACCGTTTCTAAAGCTAAATCTTCTAAATATGTTGCCAAACACAATGCCAAAGCCAAATCGTTGATGTATTCTTCTTTTACACGCACAATAAGCACACGTTTTTTGCCATATTGGAGCAAAATATTCTGAGCGATTCGCCTAAATGAAGCAAAGTTTTTGGCATCATCAACATCAAAAAGAGAAAACACAGGGCATTTCTGTCCTAAAAATTGACAATTTTTATCTTGAGAAAAGGCAATTTCTAACATTTATCCTCCGTTTTTTAAAAGATTAAACAAAAATCTTAAAAAAAAAGTATATATTTGTTATTTTCTAAAAGAAAAATTAGACAAAATAAATTTTATATAATATTTTATATTTCGGAGAAAAAAGAATCCGTTAGGACAGAAAATATGGCTAAGAATCGCTCAAATTTAGGTATCAATATGGATACCGCTAAAGACTTAATCTATCTAATTGTTTTAGATAAAGCGTTAAGCCATATCTCCCACAAAAAGCGCCGTAAAAAAATCAAAAACGGAAAAATTACCCAAGAAGAGCAAGAAAACTTAGATAATTTGCTTTGCTTAAAAAATTCTCTCGACCTTTTCTTTTTGCCTAACAACAAAAAGAATTCGGAAGAATATCATATTCAAATGCAAAAAATCCGTATCTTGGACGAATTAATCGAAAACATCATTAAAGGCAAAAATGTTGATATAAAACAACGCATTGAACAATTAATGAAAAAAGAAGGTTTAAATTTTGTTGAAAGAAAAGAAAGTCCTATCAGCGCGGAAGAAAAGTTTTTGATTAAAACAGATTTTCATGGTTTATCTCATTATCCAAGCGACTTATCTTTAACAAATTTCTTCATCAAAAAAAGAGACAAAAAAAGAAATGATGCAAGCGATAATCTTCTTCCCGTTTTTGATGAACAACTTTATAATTTGGATAAAGTCCCTTCTTGGAGATTTATCAAACAATTCAAAAGTTTTCAAAAAAGAGCACCCTATTTCATAAAAGCGATGCAATATCTAAACATTGCACCTCATGAAATGAAAAGACTTAATGCTTATGATATGATTTATATGTTAAAACTCTATCAGGGTAAGAATGAAACCGCTCCGATTGAAAATGCAAAGTCTAAGTTCATCAAAAAATTCATCGCCAATTATGAGCCTGAATTCAGAGAATATATGCATGCAAACAAACAAGTCATAGAATACGCTTTGCATTTGAAGGGAATTCAGATAAACGCAGATGGCGAGAATAATAACAAAAGTTACCAAAACTTTGTCAATCAGATTGTTGCGCAAATGAAACTTAAGGGCAGCGTTCCGCCTTTGTTTAACATTCATCACAAGCGCCCGATAAAAGACATTAACAATCAACAAAATTTGCCATTGGCCAATTCCATTGAAAATCTATGCCTGATTATAGAAAATCCTTATCATACCATGCTCCATATGTTTGACACCAACTCATATGGCAAAACCATTTTCAATCATCAGGTTAAAAGAGTAGAGTTAGAACCTAATGTCATCTTTTTTGGTGGATTTGAAAAAAGATTTCAAATCACGAGAAAGAAAGAAGAATTTAACGCTCTTAAAAATGAGAATAATATCGTAATTATCAAAATGAGGAAGGAAAGCTCATGCAAAAACTTATAAAACAGTTAAAAAGCTTTCCCTTGTTAATGACGGCAAAACCGGCAGCTTTAGAAGATATTCTCAAAACAAAACAAGACTTAAAATTCAATCACATAGCCGATTTTCCTAAAGAATTTTCTCAATTTTTGCAACAAATAAACACCATTGAATATGACGGTGCTTTTATTTTTGGCATCAATCCGCGTTCTTATTATTTAGACATTTTTGCTCAAAATGATATGCTGGATTTACCCAATAAATCAGAAATCATCATTTTAGGTTACGATGAGTTTGAATATTTGGCTTATAATGAAAAAAAACAACTTTATCAAATAATTGACAAAGAAACGCTTGATGTGGTACAAACATACACAAATTTAAGTTTAGCAATTCAATATTTATTAAAGATAGAAGATGAATAATATTTTTGAAAACACACCAGAAAACATAGCAAAAGCCGCAGAAGTTATTAAAAACGGCGGTTTGGTTGCTTTCCCAACAGATACGGTTTATGGCTTGGGTGCCAATGTGTACGATGCCAAAGCCGTGGCTAATATTTTTGAAGCCAAACAACGCCCGACTTTTGACCCATTAATCTCGCATATTGCAGATATTGACTTTTTACCCGAATATGCCCAAACAGACAGCCGTGTTATGGATTTGGCCAAACATTTCTGGCCCGGTCCATTGACTTTTGTGTTGAAAAGAAAAGACAATAATTCTGCCTTGGATTTAGTCTGCTCAGGCTTGCCAAACATTGCGGTAAGAATGCCCAATCACCCGATTGCGCTTGAATTAATCAAAAAATCAGGCACCCCGATTGCCGCTCCTTCGGCAAACAAGTTTAAGAGCATATCCCCCACAACGGCTCACCACGTTTATAACAGTTTAGGTGATAAAGTTGATATGATTTTAGACGGCGGACGATGCACCGTTGGTGTTGAAACCACCATCATTGATTTAACCACCAAAGATATCGTTATGTTAAGAGCCGGCGGAATGAGCAAAGAAGAGCTGGAAGAATATACCGGTGAAAAAATCTTAATTTCACACGGAGATCCAAATAAGCCCTCTGCCCCCGGACAATTGCTAAAACATTATGCTCCGTCAAGAGAGTTAAGAATCAATGTAACCGAGCCTAAGGCTGATGAATTTTATATTGGTTTTGGCAACACGCCTAACGCGCATATAAACTTAAGCCCCAGCGCAAATTTAAGAGAAGCTGCGGCAAACTTATTTGCTTATTTAAGATTTGCTGACCAACAAAGCAATTTCAAAGGCATTGCCATAGCCCCTATTCCGGAAAATGATTTAGGCTTGGCTATTAATGACAGAATAAAAAGAGCTTCTTATAAAGAATAAAAAAAATGCGGAATTTCCGCATTTTTTTTATATTGTTTTAACAATGTAATCGGGAATAATTTGCACCTCTTTGCAATATTCTTCCATTGAAGAAAATTCTTCTTCCTTCATATGGTCTCTGGCAATTCCGGTCATAACCAACGCGGTTTTAATGCCATATGTTTTTGCCCCTAAAATATCTGTTTCCAAAGTATCTCCAACCATCAAAATTTTATTATCCGGAGCTTGGGTGTTTTGCAAAGCAAAATCAAAAATCAAAGGATAAGGCTTGCCAAAATATTCAACATCGCCGCCCAAATCTTCATAATATCTGGCAATTGTTCCTTGTCTGATAACAGATTCGTCATATTGGTCTTCATAGGCTCTCAAATCCGGATTTGCGCAAATAAGCGGTAAATCCAACTGATAAAACTGTTTAAGTTGCTTTTCAAAATGCTCAATATTCAAATGATCTTTCCAATAGGAATTTTCAAAAGTTTGCGGAGCCCCCAAATAAACAAAATCAGCTTGTTCAGGGTTAAAAACTTCTTGATAAGGAGAATTTTGAAACACTTCCGGATTAGGGCGCGCAAAGGTATAATACTTTAACTTTCTTTTATCATGAGAAAAAGTATCATACACAAGTTCACCTGAAGTATAAACCTCATCATAGTGTACGCCCTTAATAAAACCTTTTTGCGCCTGAAACTCTTCAGCTTGTTTTTGACGCAATGTGGAATTTGATAACAGAATAACTTTTTTTTGAGCTTTTTTAAGATCTTGCATTGTTTCTAAAGCGCCTTTAATAGGCTCTTTTCCGCCCCAAATTACCCCATAAACATCTAAAATAAAGACATCAAATTTTTCTTTTAAGCACAAAATATTATCTAGCATTTTTTTTAATTCCCGTTTAAGATAAGGTCCGATATAAAACAAAGGACATTTCAGTTATGGAAGATTATACTCAAGATTATTTATTAGACAAGAGAGTTAAGATATTTCAACCCCAAAATGGATACAGAGCCTCAACAGATGCTGTTTTTTTATCTTCCATGATAGCAAAAGTCAAAAAAGGAGATGAAATTTTAGACGTAGGTTCCGGAACCGGAGCCATTTCATTATGCCTTGCTTCCAGATTTTGCCAGTCTGAAATCCAAATAAAAGGTTTAGAAATTCAACCTGAATTGGCTGAATTATCAAATTTGAGCGCAAAAGGAAACGGATTTGATTTCTTAAAATATATTCATTGTGATATTAAAAACAAACCTGATTTTATCAAAAACTGCAGCTTTGCTCATGTTATAAGCAATCCGCCATATTCAGAAAATGATATGCCCTCGCCTAACAAGAGCAAAGCGTTAGCACATAATCATCATGGATTTTCTCTAAAAGAATGGATAAATTTTTGCATAAAGATGATTGCACCCAAAGGATATTTTTATATGGTCAACAGGGCCGAAGCCGTTGATGAAATTCTTGCAGAAATTCACGGAAAACTCGGTCACATAGAAATCATTCCTTTATATTCAAAGGTCAACCAAGTGGCCAAAAGAGTAATTATTCGTGCGCAAAAAGATAATCATACGCCAACAAAAATTCATTCAGGGTTTATTTTGCACCAAGATAACGGCGAATATACAAGCCTTGCGCATCAAATTTTAAGAGAAGGCAAAAGTTACGATGAAGCAATACAAAACCACTAAGGTTTTTTGTATTGTATTGCCGTGCGAATAGCATCAATAGCCATTTCAATCAACTTGTTTGCCGTTTTGGCATTGGTTGGATAAACGCTGTATCCAAAGCTGGTTGAAATACTATAATCCACATAGTTTCCGACAATCAATTCATCAAAAATTGCTTTAATTTTTTCCAATTCGACTTGCAAATCATGTTCATTGTTAAAGTCATTAATCAAGAACCAAAATGGATATTTCAATCCTCTGGCCACCGTATAACTTTTCTTCAAACGGAACACAAGTTTTGAAGCTAACTTTTTCAAAACAAAGTCAAGCATATTAGCTTCTTTAAGCTCTTCAATATTATCAATAGAAACGCCCAAGACCGCCATCATATTTCTTTTTTGACGAACATCTTTATATTTTTCGTTATTAACGGCAATCTGAACACGATCTTCAAACAAATAGAAATTAGGCAAACCGGTCACGGCATCATACAACCCTGCTCCCGGATTATATTTTACTTTTCTATCCCCCACCAAAACAAACGTAAAGTGATCAGCATCATCAATATACATTGCTTGTAAATTGATTCTGTAAATTCTTTCTTTAGTGGTTTTCAAGCGAACTTGAACGGATTTTCCATCTGTAAGCATTGCCCCGATACTTTGCGCCAACATTTCCCAATCTTGTTTATCAACATAATTCCAAAAGTTAGCGCCGGAAATATTTTGTATGTTAGGAATTTCAAGAATAGCCAATGCCGTATTATTCATATACACAACTTTATCATCACGAATAATAATAAAAGGTCTGTCAGAAAGCTCAAAAATTTTTAAGATTGCATCACTCATAGATAAAGAAAAAGTGCCCCACTCATTTCTGAGTCTGACACTTTTAGGCATACTTTGATTTAAGCTTTCTTCATATTGTGTTGGTTGCGTATCAAAAACCTTATGATTCTGAACCGAAGATATTCCCGTATCTCCAGGGGTTTCCAAGCTCTCTAAATCGATTCCCATTCCGACAGCTTTTTTTAAGACCCCAATATCAACATTAGCAGCCTTTTCAACATTCGGCTGCTCTAAAAAGAGCAAATTGCTCGGTCCAAAATTCAAAATATCTTTATAAGCCATACTAAAACCATATTCTGTTATGTCGTTTTTCTTATTTATAATACATAAAAAAAGTTTTCACAAATTTATTTGTTCTTTATTAACATATATATATTAAGATTATAGCAAATTAAAGTAGTTAAGAGAAGAAAAAATGGCAGAAACAGATAAAAACGAGCAAAATTCGGTTCAAGAATCGACAATTGTTGATGTAAAAGTCACATCAAACGACTCGGAAAATAAAAAAATATTAGTCAAAGAAAGATATGAAATCCACTTTGATAAGCCAATATCATGGCTAAATATGAATGGCGCTCAGGCTTATAGTGTCACAGACAGAATTGATTCCAGAAGAGAGCTGTTTGCCTTGATTTGCAGCCGAGAAACCTGCCCGCGTAACTCTTATCTTCCCTATTTCAAATCTATAGAACATGCAAATTTATTAAATTTGGTAGAGTTTGGAACAATTTACGATTCTTCTCAAAACCAAAATACCGTTGCTTTAATCTATGCCATTCCACAAGGCGGACGCGTTTTAGATAATATGGATAAACTCAATATCCGCAATAATCCGCAAAAATTAAAATCCATAATTTTAAGTTTGATTTCAGTTGTTGAAACCTTAAAAGGATATGGATTAACACACAGAGCCATCCGTCCGGACAATTTATTTTTCAAAAACAAGGAATATGATGAAATCGTATTAGGAGATTGCTTAGCTAGTTTTCCTGCATTTTATCAACCGGCAGCATATGAAACTATTGAAAGTTTAATGGCATATCCGTTTGCCAGAGGCAACGGAACCGAAAAAAATGATTTATATGCCATTGGAGCCACAGCAATAGGTTTATTATTGGAAAATGAGCCATTTAAGGATATGAGTGTTCCGGAAATCATTCGTTTAAAAATGAAAAAAGGCTCTTTTATGGCATTAACTTTGGATGAAAAATTGCCATCAAGTTTTCTTAACTTTAATAACATGTTTAAAGGTATTTTGGATGATCACTCCAATTATAGATGGACATTTATCCAAGTATACAATTTCTTAGAAGGTAAAAACCAATACCTAAACAATAACAATCAACAAGAAAAAATAAAAAGAAGTCTAACTATCAATGGCGAAAAATGTTATTCCGCTCGCGAAGTCGCCTATAATTTATATATGAATCCAACTGAAGCTTGGGAACTTATTAAAAGCAACAAATTACTAGAATGGATAAAAAACGGATTAGAAAATGAAGATATATATAATGAAGCAGAAAAAATCTGCAGCCAAATTAATGAATCTTCAAGCCATGGATTGATTATAGCTCAAATGTGCTTAATGTTAGATTCAGATGCTCCAATCCATTTACGAGATTTATCCGTTTTTCCAGACGGAGCTGGAAAAGCCGTATACTATTGCATTAAACACAATATTAATTATGATAATTTCAGAGATTTATTTGCATCTGACTTAATCAGAAACTGGTATATTAAACAAGAAAACTTACGCGCTCCGAGCAATATTTCAGAAATAAAAATAAATATTAATCGTAACGATATTGGTTATGGTTTAGATAGAATAATTTATGATATAGATGATGACTTACCTTGCTTAAGCCCTCTTATTGGTAAAGAATATGTAACAAGCGCAGCCAGAGTTTTAAAAGCATTAGATAAAAATTACCCGAACATCAAAGGAGAAGTCCTCCCTTATGATAAGAATATTGTTGCATTCCTACGTAGCAAATTAGGCAAAAAAATAGATGGTATTTTATTAGACTTAAACTCTCAAAAAGAAGGCATGCAAATTTCTGCCATCATCAGATTATATGCCGATATGCAAAAAAATTACGGGCCTATTCAAGTTGTAAATTTAGGCCAATGGCTTTCCAGTGTTTCCAAGCCGATTATAGAAAGTTATCATAACCTAAAAGTTCAAAAGAAAATTGAAAAAAATTTGGTAAAAGTTTCTAAAAGCGGAAAGCTTATCGAAATTTATCAAGCCTTGGAAGATCAAGAAACCAAAGAAAAAGATATAGATATGTATAAAAAAACCAAGAAAGAAATTTTATCTCTTATCTATGAAAAAAATAAGATACTCACTCAAAGTAATAAAATAATAGAAGAAGCCAAAAGCAATGCTTTAAAGTTCACCAGCATTTTAGCCGTAATGACAATGGTTGCTTCATTTACATTTAACTTAATAGAATGGATTACAAAATGAAAAAGAACAGTAAAAAGTCACAGAAAAATTTTGCACAATCATTCAAATCTCTATCTTTAGGGCGCAAATTGCTTTTGGCTGTTTTTTTGGCCATCATAGCCTCATCGGCATTACCGATTTTATTAGTTATGCTTATAGGTCTGCTTCCGACAATTACCATATTGATTATAGATCCTAAAAATTCGTCAAAATTGGTTATTGTCGGCTGTTTTAACATTTCAGGCTTATTTATATATTTGGTAAATTTATTTAATCAAATGGATATGAACTATGCCATTTCTATTTTAGGTAATGCATTTAATATGATAATTATGTTAGGCTCTGCGGCAATTGGCTTTATTCTATATTATGAAATGCCTAATTTATTTGTTATTATTGCTAAAAATGCGGCTCAAAGAAGATTAATAAGCATAGACAAGCAGCTTAATAAAATTTCCGAAGAATGGGGAAATGAAATCATTAATGAGCAAATCAATCAAAAATCTCGTTAATGATGTTTTGCTATATATTTTCTTAGCTTTTTTATTGAGTTAATTTCAATCTGCCTTACTCTTTCTTTAGAAATAGAATATTGTTCGCTCAAATATTCAAGAGTGAAAGCTTTTGTTTGCAATCTTCTCTTAAAAAGGATTTCTTTTTCTCTTTCAGATAAACACACCAAAGCATTTTCAAACATTTTCTTTTTCAGAGAATAATCCTCGTAAGCGCCGTAAACTTCTTCCTGATTAGGCTTTTTATCTGCCACAAAATCAAGCCATTCATTACCCTGCTCATCATCTTTGAGCATCACATTAAGAGAGCCATCATGATTTTTGAGACGTTGGTTCATATTAACAACATCTTGGGCAGAAACATCAAAATATCCGGCTATTTCAAAAATAATTTGGTCAGATAAGTCTGTATCATCCATAAGATGCAATTTTTCTTTTAATTTTTTCAAATTAAAAAATAATTTTTTTTGAGCAGACGTCGTTCCTATTTTTACCAAAGACCAAGAGTTTAAAATATATTTTTGTACATAGGCCTTAACCCACCACATAGCATAAGTAGAAAAACGATATCCCATATGAGGATCAAACTTATTTAAGGCCATTATTAAACCAATATTGCCCTCAGCAATCATTTCAGCCAAGGGCAATCCGTAACCTTTATATTGAGCAACAATTTTAACAACCAAACGCAAATAAGAGGTAAGCAATTTTTGAGAAGCGGCTTGATTTTTATTTTTGGCGTATTCTATAGCCAGCAAAAATTCTTCTTCAGCCGAGAGTATCGGATATTGCCGAATTTTTTGCAAATATCTTCCCAAATTAATTTCGGGAGAAAAATCAATCCCTGAAACAGCATTATTTTTTTCCATATCGCCCTCAACAAACAACTAATAATATAAGTTAGACTACAACCAAAAATATTAAGTTGTCTAGAGTTTTTTTAGAAAAAAATAAAAATTACAACTTTATTTTCTTAAATTATCCAATAAATTTGCAAAATCATCCGGAAATTCAGAGCTAAATTGCACAAACTCTTTTGATCTGGGGTGAACAAATCCTAATGTTGTAGCATGAAGAGCTTGTCTTGGAAATGAATTAACCAAAGACTTCAAATTTTCATCAATTCCTTTAATAGATGTTTTTTTACTTTTCACATAGACCTGATCGCCAATAAGATTGCAACCGATAGATGCCATATGCACCCTTATTTGATGTGTTCTTCCCGTTTCCAAATTACATTTAACCAAAGAAGCAAAATTGTGAAATGTTTCCATTGTTTCATAGTTGGTTGCAGCATATTTTCCACCATTTTGCACGATAGCCATTTTTTTTCTATCAAAAGAACTACGGGCAATATTTCCGACAATTTTTCCTTTAAGCGGATTAGGAATATTATATACTAAAGCATAATAAGTACGTTCAATTGTATGATAAAAAAACTGCTCACTCAAAAAATGATGTGCCGTATCATTTTTAGCAATGACCAACAAGCCGCTTGTGTCTTTATCAATTCTATGAACAATTCCCGGACGTTTCACCCCCCCGATTCCTGATAAATCCTGACAATGATACAACAACGCATTAACTAAAGTACCTGACAATGCTCCCGGAGCCGGATGCACTGTCATTCCAGCCGGCTTATTCACCACAATCAAATCGGCATCTTCATAAACAACATTTAACGGAATATTTTCGGGTTTAGGGTCAGCATCGACAGCCGGAGGAACAAAAATCTGATAAGAATCATTTTCTTTAACCTTAAAAGAATTATCAGAAATAATTGTTTCATCGCAACTCACATTTCCATTTTGGATTAGTCTTTGAATTTGCGCACGAGATATTTCCGGAAAAGAAAGTGCTAAAAATTTATCAATTCTAAGCCCTTTATAATCTTTATTAACTATTTGCGATGTATAAATATTATTATTTGTAATCATATTAAACAGGAACTCCTTTTCCATAAAGATACAAATAAAATATATTTTTGCAAGCAGATTAACAAAAGGCAGGAACAATGGATAAGCTCAAACTCATTAAATCAATTGTTTTTATTCTCACTTTTTTACTGATTCTGGGAAGTTTCAGTCTTATAATGTTAATCTTTAAGAAATCTCCTCAGTTTTCTGAAAATATTGAAAAAAGCATAAAATTAGAGCAGCCATACGGAAGCTATATCAAAGACTTCAAGATAGAAAATGAAAATTTATATATCTTGACCTCAGGGGGCGGACTTGAAGATCGTATCATTATATTTGATGCGGCTGAAGGAAAACAAGTATCTGTAATCAACATCAACAAATAAAGAGGACAACATGGCACAAGAAATTCATGATGAAATAAACGCACTTCTTTCAGATGTTGATGAAAGCACATCGGTTACATTAAATAACACTTCATCAAAAGAAGATGAAGATGCTCAGTTTGAAGCTCTTTTGAAGGAATTCATTTCATCAGAAATGACGGAAGAAGATACAGAAGTTTTGGCTCAAGATTATAAAGAAGCGCCTAAGTATGAAGGAAATGAAAATAACTTGGCTGAAGAAGAAAATTCTTTATATTCGGCTTACCAAAATTTTAGCAATTCAATAATACAAATCGCTGAAGAAAAAAATATTTCTTTGCCAAAATTCAAATTTGATATAGATATGTTAAGGCCAAGATACAAACCTTACGTTGGTAAGACATTTGCAAAAGATATCCTTGTTGGATGGGATACTTTAATAAAAGCTTATCCTGAAAAAATTTTAGACGTCAATCCGCAAGCAAAAGATGAAGAGCTTCTTAATTTTGCCGAAAGTCTTGAAAATGAAAATTTGCAAATGGCAATCATTTCATATGTAGAAGTTTTAATTGAACTTGAAGGTTGTGAAATTGCTTATGAAAAAAGACGTCTGAAGGCAAAAAGAAAAAAAATAGAAAAAGACATCATTTTAGAGCATCAAAAAAGAGTAGAAAGAATAAAAAAATATACTGAAGCCATTCAAAAAGCAGAATACCCTGTTGATGCAGAAAGATTAGTCAAAAATTATTTCAAAACTTCAAGAAACGACGCCGAAGGAGCTTTCAAAATGCTGACACAAAATCCCGCCACATTTGCTCCGATTGAAGTCCAAAAGATAAAAGATAGATTTTTTGGTCTAATAAAAGCCAAGCCAGAAGACGGAATAAGAATCAATAAAGAATTAGGTAATTTTCTAAAAAAATTAAAAGTATAAAATATTGCCAAAAAATATAGACAAAACGATAAGTTTGTGATAGCATGAAAGAAAAGTAAAAAAGAGGTATCAACATGTCAACATCAAAAGAAATAAAAAGAATGCTTGCACAATACTCAGCAGATAAAAAACAAGAACATCTTCAAGATGCTAACTTGAAAGATTTAGCCAACTATTGGGGTAAAGTAACAGACCAAAAAGATCAAAAGCAACAAGATGAATTCAAAGAAGCTTTTACCCCTGAAGTTATGACTCAAAAGGTAGATTCCTATATGGAAATGCTTAACAATGGGAATTATGATATTGCAGATTTTGATAAAATTGAACAATTTTTCAAATCTTTTGAGATGCAAGGAAAAGATGTTAGCTTAGACATAAAGTTAAACAACCTCAGAGCAGAAATGGGTAATAAAAAGTTTACCTTAGAACACGGTAATGCATTCAAGTTTTCTAAAGAGCAAAAAGACGCACTCAGACTTCCTAACATTGACCATGTTGAAATCCGCGGGAACAAAGAAATTGTTGACAATCTCCAAGACAAAAAAGATATTTCAGGAAAAAGCTTTGTTATCCGCAACCAAAAAGCAGAAGTTCTTTCTACAGTAGAATACGATAAAGATGGAAATGCGAATATAACATGCCAAAATGAAGGAAAATTACAAAAATATCAAATCAGCAAAGATAAAAGAGTTTATAAATTTGATGAAAACGGAAATAAACAAGAATTAAACATACAAAATAAAGAAGCTCTGAGTAAAGCAGACAAACATGCTGTGATGTCAGGTGTTGCAACAAAAAAAATCTGGCAAGAATATACTACTGGCAAATTAAAACCAGAGCCCAAAAAAGTCAAAATAAACGAAGAACAAAAATCAGAAAAAAATAAAGTAACTATAAATGAAGGTTCTGAAAACACAGATAAACCCAAAACAAGAATTAGTGAAAATGAAGCACAAGAAAGAACTGATGGTGAATTAAATACCGGTACAGATAACCAATACGGACCAGATGAAGTTAAACTTGACTGGAAAGAAGAAGACATTATTAAGGTAATGTTTGAAAAGTGGTTTATTGCCGCATTGAATGCTGCTGCCGAATGGACAATCCAAAAGTGTGAGCAAGTAGTGTACGGAGCTCTTAACGGAATTGCCAGCAGCATGACAGTAAAACGAGAAGAAAGAGAAGAACCCAAAAAAGAAAAGACAAAAGATTACACCCAACAATTCAGTGATAAAATTACTGAAGCCTCCAACAAAAAAATGGAAAATAACCTTAATGGGTTGGATTTAGAATCAGTTAAAGCAGATGCAAAAGAAGGAAAATATACTGATATTTTAGCAAAAAGCGATGCAATCAGAAACTTTGCTCAAGCCACAAATATTAATATAGGAGAATTGTTAAACAAAGGAGATATTAATAAAACAGCTCCGTTATTAATATCAATGTCTGCTGATTATGCAAAATTTGCAGATAATTATGCGCAAGCATCTCTTTTGGATGAAAAATTAAAAGACAAAAGAGCTCATGAAAATCGTAACCCTGAAGATTTATACGATGCAAAAATTCAAGAAGCTGCAGCTGTATTAAAAAATGACATATTTGAATACACTCAAAAGAACCCCAATGCCAGCGGTAAAGATTTTGAAAAGCTTTTAAGCGGTTTATCAAAAGATATGGAAAGTGCATTAAAAGTTGCAAAAAAAGATTTGAAAAAAGGTCGTTATAATGAAAATGGAAAACAACCCAATGAAAATAACGACTTAATCAAACACACTGCATTTTTAAAACAACAAGAGCCTCAATCTTTGGTTCAAGAAGCACAATTACAACAAACTTCTGATGAAAAAATTAATTCAGCAAAAAGCGATTTAAAAACAAGAAATGAAGAATTGAACGCGCAAGAAGAAGAGTTAAACAATCGCAGAGAAAGCCTTAACCAAACAAAAGACAGAATAAATAAAGGAAAGAATAATACTCAAGTTCAAACTCAAGGACACGAACAAGAGCAAGTTCAAACTCAGATCAACAATCAAAAGAAACAAATATCAATGCCTAAAAGAGATCAAGGAAGAGAATAATTACTATGATAAAAAAAATAAAGAAACTTGTAAGGAGCACATTAATTGGATTAATATGGAGCTATCTCTTTATCAGTCTGTTCAAGATATGTTTGATTTATTTTTGGAACTTTAACCCATTTTCAAGCTCAAGCTGGATAGTTGTGGAAGAATTTTGGAATGCCGGAGGTAATATCTCCAGCGGGAAAGACTATTTATTACTGTTTTTATTAATTTCATTTTTACCCATATGGATTTTGGGATGGAGAAGTTTGTGTAAAAAAGACTACGTAAAAATCTTAATTGCTCCTTTTGAGGCATATCATAAAAGAGTATTATCAAAATACAACACAGACGGTCCTAGAATTGTTTTAAAAAATTTGGGTGTAAAAGGAGCAAAATTAGAAGAACAAATTGAAGCTCGCTGCAAACAAATTGAAGAAAGATCAACAGACGAAGAAGTCAACAGTATACGTTCAGCCTTACAAGAAAAATTATCCTCACTGGAGAAAAAATAATTTTTTTTTATAAAAATAGGAATATATTGAAAGAAAAAAGGAGCAAATATTGAAACCTTTTCTAGTTTTAATAAGAATAATAACGGTAGGTACCTTCTGGAGCATATTCTTCTTAGAAGGTATACGTGTTATTATGCTCAAAAACTGGCGTTTTGATATTTTGCGTAAAGAGCATTGGGAATACGCTTGGGATTTATGGCTATCCGGCTGGATAATTTCTGATGCAAAAGAATGGGCTTTCGTATTAATTATATTAACCTTTATTCCATTATGGTTAACCGGATGGGCTGCTTTAAGTTTAATCGTCTGGGAAAAATTAATTTTGGACATTTTAAAATATCCAGTAACATTAGTTAAAAGAATCTTCTTCCAGCAAGTTCAAATAATAAGTAAGACAACCGGAATAAAAAAAGTACAAAAGAAAAAATCATATAAAGAAATTCGTCCTAAAAGCGTTCGTATGCCGATGGATGCAACAATTTATGAAAACACAATGCCTACCCCTATTCCGGCAAAAACAAATATTGCACCTAAACTAGAATCTCCGGCTCAAACAACACCGGCTTTGCCAGCATCATCAACATCTACATCAAATAATAAGTTTGAACATTCATTATTCAAATTTGATGATGATGATGATTTTGATTTTGACTTTGACGCATTTGATGACGATTCTAAAAAAGAAACCAAAGAGGCTCCTAAAGACGAAAAAGCTGAAAAAGTTATTTCAGCTGATCCAACTGTTGAGAAAAGCAATACAAAGCCAAACAATAAAAAAGATAAAAACAATAAAAAAGATAACAATAAATCAAAATCCGAAAAGAATGCATCTAACGCTCCAACAAAAAGCGGTTCAGGAAATTCTGTTTCAGATGCCTTAAAACAAAAAGGATATGAAGTTATCAATGCCGTCACAATTAAAAATAATTTAATTGATTTTGTAGGTATTGCAGCCAACCAAATATGTTTATGTTTAGTTGACAAAGACCCCGGAGACTGGTTGGCAGACGAAGAAAGATTTAACGATGAAGAACCTTTATGGTTTTCTGAAAGTTCACACCGTATTTCCCCGGTCAGAAAAGCAAGCCTTGCAAAACAACACTTAATAGATAAGTTAGAAGAAGCAGATTATCACTTTGATGTTCAGGCCTATGTTATCGAACAAATCGGCAATATTATCAATGCGGAAGACATGTTTGAAATCTGGAGTGATTTAAATATCAATGTAACCAGAATAGATAACGGAACCCCCAAAGAATTGAAGTTATTTACAAAAACTCTTGATGAAGCAATAGAAACTATTGACAAAGACAAGTTAGAAAAGATAAAAAAACTAATAAGAAGTATTTCATAATTTCCACAAATTATCACAGGAAAAAGAAATGGCAATAGAGAAAAAAGGTCAGGAATGGGAAGAATATAATAACGCCGTAAAATGGATGACGGTTACCGTATTAACAGCAATCGGCGTTACAATATTTTTAGCAATCGTATCCATGCCGTTAGGATATCTTATCGGAAGCGGAATATCCAAACAAAGCATTAATGATGTTGGACGCTTTATTTCAACAATAATTAACCATCCAGACTACCTTTTCTCTCGTTATTGGAGCTGGATAAAGCAAATTTCTGCATATAACGGCAGTTTTTCATTAAGCTTATGGCTTCCGGTTTTACCATTTATCAGCCTTCCGACAATTTTAGCTATTGGTGTATTTACCAACCCATATCGTTTCCAATCTAACATTCACGGTTCTGCACGTTTGGCAGAATTAAGTGATATTAAAAAGATGGGCTTATTAACTGGTTTTTGCCAAGTTGTCGGCCGATATAAAGGCCATTTATTAAAAATGAGCGAAACATTATCGACGCTTTGCTGCGCACCTCCGGGTACCGGTAAAACAGTTGGTGTTGTGATGCCAACCATTTTTCACTCTCCGGGAATGAGTATTGTCGTAAACGACCCTAAACCGGAGCTTTGCTTTTCTACAACCGGAGCCAGAGCAAAAGTTGGACCTGTGTTTGTTATTAACTGGGGTGCTGAAGATAATCCGGCAGAAGGTATATATTACCCAAGCTGGAATCCATTATCTCCGACAGCTATCCCTGCCCCTGGTCCGGATAGAGATATGTATATTGACTCTATGTGTAACGTTTTGGTGGAAGATCCAAAGGGTGGCGCGGACCCTCACTGGTCAAAAACAGGTCGTGCTGCGCTAACCGGTTTCTTACACTTCATTACGTTTAAGTGCGAAAAAGCCAGAGCCAATGACTATTTTATCGGTCGAATTTGCGAAGGTAAATTAGACGAAGAAGATAAAAAAGTTCTGGAAGGATATTATCTTGAGATGCATGATCCAATGGCATCCAGAGCAATTTCTAACTTAAGATCCGGCAACTTAACCATTGATAACTATGTCCCAATCGGAACATGGAATCTATTACCAGAGCGTTGGATTGGCCGTGAAGCTTGTATTGCTATGATTTTGGAATGGATTACCGAAGCACAAATCAAACAAGCTGAAGACATCAAGCGCCGTTTGGAAGAAGGTGACCAAATGGCTGCAATGGCAGATCCGATGAGAGATTTGTTGGAAGAAGCTGTTTCAGAAGCCAGAAAATTCGGTTATTCTCAACGATGCATCGTAGAATTGAGCCAATTAAGTTCAATGCCTGATAAAGAGCGTGGTTCTGTGTTATCAACAGGTTTCGGCGGTATTGGTATTTTTAAGAACTCTGCAGTGGTTTCAAGAACAAGTTTCAGTGACATTAACTTTAGAGACTTAAGAGGTATGAAAGACCCGATTACCGGTCAATGGAAGCCTATTTCGGTTTACTTGTCTGTTAACCAGGTTGATGCAAAGGCTTTGAGTGTGATTTCAGGTACATTTATTGACTTAATGTCAAACTACCTGATTGCAAACCCACCTAACTTTGTTAATAAATCAGACGGTAAGATGGGACCATTCCCGACTTTGTTTGTGCTTGACGAGTTTCCGACCATGCCTAAATTAAGTGCTATTATTGAAGGTCCGGCGGTTGGACGTGGTCAAAAAGTTTCATACTTGTTGATTGGACAAGACTTAGGTCAAATTTCAGGTAAATATGGTAAAGATGACCTTGAAACCGTTATTTCTACAACGGCCTGCAAAGTTATTTTGTCTCAAAACAACGAGGTGACAGCACAACGTTTTTCTAAGATGATCGGCAACAAAACCGTCCAAACATCATCTTTCTCCAGAACAGAAGGTGGTTTTGGTGCGGCCAAAGGTCAAAACCCATTTTCAAAGAACGTAAGTTACCAATTGCAAGGTACACCGGTTATCAGTACGACTGAGCTTTTGAGCTTGCCGACATTAAAGCAAGTTGTTTTGATGCAAGGTTTTATTGATAGACCGATTATGGCCGATGCTCCACGTTGGTTCTTAGACAAACAAATGACTGCATTGGCGAAACTTCCACCCTCACCTAACGTACCTGATTGGATTGTGGCTCAACGAGAAGATATGAATGATGACATGTTATCTAAACTTGGACTTGATTATGATCCAAATGAAGATGGTGATGGAGAATTCACAGAGGAAGAGCTCGAAAGATAAAAAAAGAAAAAGGAGAATTTCAAAAGGAATTCTCCTTTTTTAAGGAAAAGAAACAAATATTTAAAATATTAATAAATTATTTCCCAAAACAGTCGTTATTTGTTTGACATTAATAAAATAACAGCTATAAAAATACTCATAATTTTGTAGCTTAAAATAGAAATGCAAAACAAACTTTTTATTTATTAAGTTTCATAAATTAAATAACCCAATTGTTATCATTTTGATAATAAAAATAAGGAGATATAAATGTCAGATGTAACATCAGAAACACAATCTGCTTATGAAGGTTTCGTTGGCGGGAAATGGCAATCAGAAATCAACGTAAGAGATTTTATTCAAAAGAACTATACTCCATATGATGGTGACGCAAGCTTCTTGGCTGGTCCGACAGAAGCCACTAAAAAATTATGGGATATGTGCTGTGAATTGAGCAAAAAAGAACGTGAAAAAGGCGGCGTTTTGGATATGGATACCAAAGTTGTATCATCCATCACATCTCACGGTGCCGGCTACTTGGATAAAAATTTGGAAACTATCGTTGGTTTCCAAACAGATGCTCCGTTCAAACGTTCTTTGCAACCTTTCGGCGGAATCAGAATGGCAGAAACTTCATGCAAATCTTATGGCTATGAAGTAGATCCTGAAATTTCTGAAATCTTCACAAAATACAGAAAGACTCACAACCAAGGTGTGTTTGATGTTTACACTCCTGAAATGAAAGCAGCTCGTCACTCTGGTATTATTACAGGTCTTCCGGATGCTTATGGCCGTGGTCGTATCATCGGTGACTATCGTCGTGTTGCTTTGTATGGTATTGATAGATTAATCCAAGACAAACAAGAACAATTTAAATCTCTCGAAGGTGAAATGACACCTGAACGCATTCAATTGAGAGAAGAAATTGCAGAACAAATCAGAGCTTTGAAAGAAATGATTGAATTGGGCAAAACCTATGGATTCGACATTTCTAAACCTGCTACAACAGCTAAAGAAGCTATCCAATGGTTATACTTTGGTTACTTGTCAGCTGTTAAAGAGCAAAACGGCGCTGCAATGAGCTTGGGTAGAACATCTACTTTCTTGGATATTTACATTGAAAGAGATTTGAAAAAAGGTGTCATCACAGAAGAACAAGCTCAAGAAATGATTGACCACTTCATCATGAAATTGAGATTGGTTAAATTTGCTCGTACTCCTGAATACAACGAATTGTTCTCTGGTGACCCGACATGGGTAACAGAATCAATCGGTGGTGTTGGTATTGACGGTCGTCCTTTGGTTACCAAAAACTCTTTCAGATATTTGAGAACTTTGGAAAACTTGGGCACAGCTCCTGAGCCGAACTTGACTGTATTGTGGTCTAAGAGATTGCCGCACGCATTCAAAGAATACTGCGCTCACATTTCTATTAAGACATCTTCAATCCAATATGAAAACGATGATATGATGCGCGTAACTCACGGTGATGACTATGCTATCGCTTGCTGCGTATCTTCAATGGTTGTTGGTAAAGAAATGCAATTCTTCGGTGCTCGTGCTAACTTGGCAAAATGTATGCTTTATGCAATCAACGGCGGTATCGATGAAAAATCAAAAGAACAAATCGGACCTAAATACAGACCAATCACTTCTGAATACTTAGACTATGATGAAGTTATGTCTCGTTATGAAGACATGATGGAATGGTTGGCAGGTTTGTATGTCAACACCTTAAACGTCATTCACTATATGCATGACAAATATTGCTATGAAAGATCTCAAATGGCTTTGCATGACAGAGATGTTAAGAGATATTTTGCAACCGGTATTGCAGGTTTGTCTGTTGTTGCCGATTCTTTATCTGCCATCAAATATGCAAAAGTTAAAACCATCAGAGATGAAAACGGCGTAGTTGTAGATTATGAAATTGAAGGCGACTTCCCGAAATATGGTAACAATGATGACAGAGTTGACCAACTCGCTGTTAACATTGTTAAGAAATTCATGGGAATGATTAGAAAACACTTCACTTACAGAAATTCTATTCCGACTATGTCTATTTTGACCATTACATCAAACGTTGTTTATGGTAAAAAGACCGGTAATACTCCGGACGGTAGAAAAGCCGGTATCCCTCTCGCTCCGGGCGCAAACCCGATGCACGGTAGAGATACTCACGGTGCGGTAGCTTCTTTGGCTTCAGTTGCCAAACTTCCGTTCAACGATGCACAAGATGGTATTTCAAACACCTTCTCCATCATCCCGAACGCTTTGGGTAAAGATGAAGTATTTATGGGTGATTTGGATATCCAACTTGATTGCGGATGCTGCGAAGGTACCTGTAAATAATTAGTGACAGTGAGGCGTGAATGGTGTATACTATTATGGTGTCACTATTCACAAATCACGGTTACGTTAAAGAAAACATTAATTTGAGAAAGGTAAAAAAATGGCTACTCAACAAGAAGAAAACTTGATTAATTTGTTGGACGGTTATGTTGAAAAAGGTGGTCACCACTTAAACGTAAACGTATTCAACAGAGAAACTTTGCTTGATGCTCAAGCTCACCCAGAACAATATCCACAGTTAACTGTACGTGTTTCTGGTTATGCTGTAAACTTCATTAAGTTGACAAAAGAACAACAAGATGATGTTATTTCAAGAACATTCCACTCTGCTCTTAACGGCTAATTAGCAGATTGAATTTCGAAAAAAAGCAAGATTTTAAATCTTGCTTTTTTTTTATTATGAGATATTGATACATCAAGGAGAAAAATATGTCAGAAATTTTAGGAAATATACATTCAATAGAAAGCTGCGGAACAGTTGATGGTCCGGGAATAAGATTCGTTGTTTTCACTCAAGGCTGCCCCATGAGATGTCAATATTGTCATAATCCGGATACTTGGGAAGTTAAAGAAAATCAAAGAATGAGCGTTGATGAAATCTTAGCTCAATATGACGGCGTCAAAGAGTTCTGCCATGGAGGCATCACCGTAACCGGTGGCGAACCTATGCTGCAAATGGACTTTGTGACCGAATTATTCAAAAAAGCGCAAGCTAAAGGTATTCATACAGCTCTTGATACATCAGGTGTTCTGTTTAATAAAAATGATACAACAAAAGTTGATGAACTGTTAAAATACACCAGCTTGGTTTTATTAGATATCAAGCATATTGATGATGAAGAACACAAAAAACTAACCAGACATACCAATAAAAACATTTTAGAGTTTGCTCAATATTTATCCGATATCAAAAAACCGATGTGGGTCAGACACGTGGTTGTTCCGGGAATTACCTTTAAGGAAAAATACTTAACCCGTCTTGGCGAATTTTTGGCTACATTACATAACATTGCTGCTTTAGACGTATTACCATACCATGATATGGCCATTCCAAAGTATCAAAATTTGAATATTCCATACCCGCTTTTAGGTGTCCCTGCTCTAACCAAGCAGCAAGCCCTTCAAGCCAGAGAAATGATTGTAAAGGCCTATAAACAAGAAAGAGAAAAAATCTCGCAAGCCGAACATCAAATTTAATAATAAAACAAAAGACAAGGACCAAAATTAGAAGTTCTTGTCTTTTGTTTATCAAAAAAATATTCTTGCCAAAGAAAAAATCTGCCGTTAGACTAAAATTATAGATAATAAGAAAAATTGGAAATTTTGAATGGCTGATTATACAATTGCAGAATTATTATTATTTCAAGCCCTTTTAATTTTATTAAATGCAGTTTTTGCCTGTGCAGAAATAGCAATCATTTCAATTAATGACAACAAGCTCAAAAAAATGGCCGAAAGCGGCGATAAAAGAGCAATTCGTCTTGCTTCTTTAACCGCGCAACCAGCAAAATTTTTAGCAACAATACAAGTTGGCATTACTTTAGCCGGATTTTTAGGCAGCGCCTTTGCTGCAGACAATTTTTCAGACAGAATTGTTAATTGGTTGATTGCGCAAGGCGTAAATATGTCTCCCCAAAAGCTCGATATTTTAGCCGTTATCAGCATTACATTAATATTATCATACATCACCCTAATTTGGGGAGAACTCGTTCCCAAAAGAATTGCAATGCAACATGCGGAAAAAATTGGCTTATTTATGTCATCATTAATATATATCATTGCCAAAATTTTCTCTCCGATTGTTAGTTTTTTGACCTTTTCAACCAATATTTCGTTAAAAATAATCGGTATAAATCCTGAAGAAAAAAATGAAAATGTAACAGAAGAAGAAATTCGCATTATGATTGATGTTGGTAGTGAAAACGGTACGATTGATGATGCGGAAAAGAAGATGATTCACAATGTGTTTGAGTTTGATGACAAACAAGTTTATGAAGTGATGAAACATAGAACGGAAGTACAATTCTTAGATGCGGATGATTCTATCAAAGATTGGGAAAAAATCATGTTTCAAACCAGATACACGGTTTATCCAATATACAAGACTCACACAGATAATGTGCTAGGCATACTCAATATTAAAGACTATGTAAAATATCATACTCAAGATAAAAATGTCATACTTGAAAAAGCAATCAAACAAGCCCTATACGTTCCGGAAACGCAACATATTGATGATTTATTTCATAATATGCAAAAAAGTCGCATTCATTTTGCCTTTGCTGTAGATGAATACGGCGGAATATCTGGTATTGTAACCATGAATGATTTATTAGAAGAGATTGTCGGAGAATTAGAAGACGATATCAATGCTCCACCGCATACTCCAAACATCAAACAAATCAATAAAAATTCATGGCTCATTAAAGGGAATACACCTATTGAAGAAATTGAAAAAAGTTTAGATATAAATTTGTCAGATACAGATTGTGAAACTTTTGCCGGCTTTATTTTATCTCAAATGAAAGAAATTCCCATAAACAAGAAAAATATCAAACTATCATATAAAAATCTCCGTATAAAGTTAATCAAGACAAGCGGACATAAGATAGAAGAAGCAATTTTGCAAAAAAAAGAATAAAAAAATTTACAATTCAGATAAAAAAAGCTGTGATGTAAGAACCACAGCCTTTTTATATTATCATATCATAAGATATAAGATTCCTGTCTGCAATCCGAAAAAGATAAGAAGCAGCAATATAAAAGAAAATATCAATATGCGATTATTATGCCCCCATGCAAATGGAATATCATAATAAAATAAGCAACAATTGATTTCAGGTATAGCCAAAACGAATATTGCAAGCAACTCCCAATAAAAGAAAATATTCTTCCAATCCGCCACAGGTTCAAAAATGATATTTGCCCAGAACGTTAATAGAAAGACTATCGGAATAGGCAGCCAAAAAAACAATTTTGTAATTCCGGTATATTTTTTATAGCTTTGCCGAAATTTTTTTAATAACTCTCTTTGCTCATCTCTGCTTTTTTGAGTACCTTTGTACCGAAAATCACTATGAATAAGTTCCCTAGCGGACAAAAAGCTCTCATACATATGCATTTTTTCATCATATGAGGGAAACCTCAAGCAAGCAAAAACGAACATAAACACTAAAGAAATAATAAAATAAGTAACCATAATTTTATTTTTTTGTCTTTATTTTATGAGGCGCGTGGGATCCTTAGTCCCTTCCTCGGTTTTTAATAAAAATTAATAATAAATTGAACAAAATATTTATAGAAAATTTAATTAATAAAATCAAGATATAAGAGCTTTTTAATTGAAAGCTGCTAAATTTGGCTTTATACTTTGGTCTGGTTAAGATTAAGGAAATGATATGAAAATAAAAATTTTTGTTTTTGTCTTATGCGCAATATTTGGCTTCACTGTCTATTCATATACAAACAGCCTGCAATATAAATTACAAGATTTATTGTCCGATAAGGATTGCGATGTTGGAATAGCTGTTATCAAAGGTGATAAGAACTTTTGGGTAAACAATAATGATACTTACCCTATGATGAGTGTCTTCAAAATCTTTGTCGGCACAGCAATTTTAGACAAGATAGAAAAAGAAAATATCCCATTAAATAGCCCTATCGTCATCTCTCAAGATATGATTTATCAAACATATAGTCCGCTAAAGGATAAAATAAAAAAATATCCTTACCAAAGCACAATAGAAGAACTGCTTACATACATGCTGACACAAAGTGATAATATTGCCACAGACGTTCTGATATCATACTTAGGAGGCTTTAAGAAGCTCAAGCAGTTCATTGTATCGGCAGGCTTTCCTCAAGTTATTATAAAAGTAAATGAAAAACTGATGAGTAAAGATATTCAAAATCAAAAATTAAATATTGCTCACCCAATAGACATTGCCTTATTCTTGAAAGCTATCAATGAGGAAAAAATTCTTTCATCCAGACAAACGGATATATTCAAAAGAATAATGCAACAAACACAAACCGGCAACAATAAGCTCAAAGCAGGATTACCTATGGATACCGTTATCGGACATAAAACAGGCTCATCTGATAGAGATGAAAACGGCATAAAAATTGGTGATAACGATGTTGGATTTATTATTCTTCCTAATGGAGAAATTTATTACATTGCCGTATTTATTAAAAATTCTAAGATGAGCGATGAACAAAACGCCAATCTCATAGCCCAAATTTCAAAACTTTTTTACGATGAATTAAAATAAAAACGGAGAAAATATGAAACTAACAGAAGCACTTGATAAAAATCTTTTAGATAAAATCCAAAATTTATATATTGAGGCTTTTCCTAAAGAAGAAAGAAAACCCTTCTCTCTTCTTTTGCAAACAAGAGATAAAGGTCAAAGTGAAATTTTGGCAATAGAAAATGAACATAATGACTTTTTGGGCTTAGCCATTACGGCAAAACATAAAGATATGGTTTTATTAGATTACTTTGCCATTTCATCACATCAACGTAGCTCTGGTATCGGCTCAAAAGCTTTTCAAAATATAAAAAATCGTTATGCTGACAAACGTTTCTTTTTAGAAATAGAACGCGCTGATATTGATGCAGACAACAAAATCCAAAGACAAAAAAGAAAGAATTTTTATCTTAAAAACGGCATGCAAAATATGCCATTTTTGGTTAATTTATTGGGCGTTGAAATGGAAATTTTAGCACATAATTGCCAACTGGAATATGACGATTATTTCAACCTTTATCACACGCTGTTTGGTACCCACATCTCCCAACACATCCATTTGGTAAAATAAAAAAAATTACATTTTTTAATCAAAAAAAAATAAATAAATTTAGTGTTATACCTGCGGTTTGGTCACCTCTAAAACGATAAATAAAAAATCTCCTTTGAATAATTTCAAAGGAGATTTTTTTAAGTCTAAGGAAGTCTTTTCAGTCTTAAAACGGGGCGAGTATAAATTTTCTTATTCATATCATAGCAGTCGTCCTCATAATACTCAGGAGCCCAGACCTTATCATACTTTATCGTTCCATCATTCATTCTCAATTTCCATGCATGACATGAATCATATAAAGAAGAAGGCCAATACCACCCTTCAAGAATTTCAACACCCAAAGCTTTTAGAGACGGGTTAACAGCATCTCTGTTTGAATATATAGCTCTTAACTCCGTTAAAGATGGCAAAAAAGCGCTATATTTTTCAACTCCATCTAAATTATAGTCATAACACCATGCAGCACTCGTTGCTATTTGCGACTTATCATCAATCTTATTATTGATAACATTGCGAGTATGGCGTATAAACAAACGAGTTAGTTCTTTACCATCACTCTTTTGATGCAAAATCAATGTTTCTCCGCAATGGGGACAACGAATAATTTCTTCTTTGTCTGTTCCCACGCGTTTCAAAAGATCCGGTGTGGCATAAAACATTCCCCAAGCTAACCTTTTTTGTCGCAAACATACAGCTAATATTTCTGTATCACTGACACTCCCCACAACAGCCATAACCTGACGATTTGGGAGTATTTCCGGATAAATTAAACCATCTGTATAAACATACATTCCAGGTAAAATTTCCTTTGGTGTTTCAAAGGTGTTATCCTCTTTTTTTAAGCTAAGAGATGTAAGATCTAAAAGCGGACGAACCAATGCGCAATTATCCGCTCTCAAATTTTTACCTACATAGCCTACAGTTCCATCGCTCATTTTTAACTTCCAAGCATTATAGAAGTCATATGAGCAAGAAGAGAGATACCAACCATCTAGTAATTCTGCATGCAGAGCTTGCAAAGAAGCATCTATCACCTTGCGGTTAGAGAAGACATGTCCTAATTCAAGCAAGGATGGTAAAAAGGCTTCGTGCTTTTTAACCCCGTCTTGGTCATATTCAAAGCACCACTCGGCGGCCTCGGCATTGAATCCCATTGCTCTTACTCTATTAACCAGAATGCGCGTTGCTTCTTGACCGTTTCGCATCTCATCAGTGTCTTCTAATTGCGTTTCCACATAAGCGCTTGACCAGTTAAGACGAGTTTGTTGCAGGCAAACCGCTAATACTTTGGATTGGCTGATAAAACCCACAATGGCCATAATTTGCCGATTTTTAATGATTTCTGAAGAAATAAGTCCATCAGCATAAACATACATTCCGGGAGCCAGCCCATTAGGAATATCAAACACTGTTCCCAATTTTTCTATAATAGTAGGCAGCTCTTCGGGTTTAATTGATAGATTCCACCCATCAATTAAGTTCTCAAAACTAAATTGACTTTTCATAACGTAAATAATTAAAAGTGAATAATAAATATCTACAAACATAATACTATAAAATAAAAGAAAGGCAATAAAAAAACCCCTAGTAGGGGCTGTTTTCTTGTCTGTTAGGATTAACATTGGTCCGAAAAGGTATCAACGGTCCACCCTCAAATCTGTTTATAGAAAGCTTAAGGAATAAATATGTGCTTTGCACAAAGTTTTTTCTTGATTACAATATTTACAAGCTGGTTTGTAAAAGACGTTTAAACTTGGCGTGAACCTACTTCTCTCGTAGGTTCAAATCAGCCGCACCATACAAAAACAAAAAAACCAGCCTCAAGGGCTGGCTTTTTTATTATTGGTTGCGGGGGCAGGATTTGAACCTACGACCTTCAGGTTATGAGCCTGACGAGCTACCGGGCTGCTCCACCCCGCGATGAGTTATCTTTCATCAAGAACAAACCCTATTTACTCTTTTTTAACCATACTGTCAAGCATAAATTTTATATTTTTTTGAAAATTAATATAAAAATGTAATTTAATGACCAAAACAAGTCTTCAAAACCTAATTAAATAGCAATTTTTTCTAAATAAACGGATTATAAGCCCATTGCAACAAAGCTTGACGTTGACGAGGACGACAATCTAAATCCCCTACAAGACAATTTTTTTCCACCTGTGCTTTGTGTCGTTTAAATGCTTTCCAACGCTTAATCTGCAAAGCATCAACTTCTGGCAAACGTCTTCCCATATAATAGCGGCAATACCACTGAAACCACCCACGCACGTCAGGACCAATAATCCAACCTTTACGTTGCCATTCTTGCAAAGGCTGACGCGACTTTATATGAAAGCAATTAAATTTTTCATCCGGTTTATCCAAAGATAATTTGGCTTTTGCAAACCACGTCGGTGGAAATTCATTTTGGCAATCATTCAGATAATGTCCTTCAAACACGCCTAATTCCAACATCTGTTGCGGTGTGAGTTCCGGCTTAAAATCAGGTGCAAAATTTTTTCCCATAGGCTCTGTAAGCTCATAGGAATATCCTTGCTGCATTTTATCATTCACATATATTACCATCATTTTATTACCTCTAAACTAAGAGATAATTTTTAATTTATAAAAAACAAGATTAATCAGACAAAATTTCTTTTGCAATAACTTCCATTTCTTCATCAATCATTCTATGCCCCAACCCGTCATAACGAAAATCTGTGACAAAAACATTATGCTCTTTCAACCAATTTAGAGAAAAATCTAAAGATTTATATTGAACAGATAAATCATCTTTTCCATGAAACATAAAAACCTTTGGATAAGATAATATGTTTTTTGCCAAGGTATCTTTTCCTGCCACAATACCTGAAAGAGCAAAACAAGCCTTAACCGGATTTTTTCTTATTAAAGAGGTAAAAATAGCAAGCATTGCCCCTTGAGAAAACCCCATAACATAAGTTTTGTCATTACAAATCTGGTATTCCTGTTGTAAATTATCCAACATTTTGTTCAAATTTTTTGCAACTTTGAGCATATCTTCGCCATAATGATTATAAATATCCACGACTTGCGAGGTAGATGTTTGGGGATCTCGACGCAAATCTTGAGGATCAAACTGACGCAAGCTAAACCACTGTCTTTTTTCCCGATTTTTTTCACAAACATCTGCGGCTTCAGGCAAAACAAGGCATACATTATCTAATTTTGCCAAAAGTATCTGCGCCGCATAGTCAATATCTGCAACAGAACCGTTATACCCATGAATAAAGAAGACCAATTTATTTGGTTTTTCACCTTTTTTGTAATAATGCAACAAGATGCACTCTCCATATCAATATAAAATAAAAACCTATAAGAATATTAAAGCAGACAAGTAAAATATACAAGGATATCAGCAATAATTAATTACAAACAAAATATAATTTAACAACAAAAAGCGGACTTCATAAGAAATCCGCTTTTTCTGTTTTATTGAATAAACTTTTCAATTTCGACAATCAATTCTTGTGTATTTGTGTTTGCAATATCATGTGTACCGTTTGCCAAGATAACAACATTATCTCTTAACATCGGAGCTTTTTGCAACAAAACACTTGGCGGCGTTGCTGTATCTAACTCTCCAAAAATAATCTTAAAATCTGCCGGATTAAGTTTTTGCAAATCTAAACTTAAATCTATGCCTACAATATTCAAATAAGTCTTTTTCAAAAAATATGTCCCTTTTGAATAAAACGGATTTTTGACAACATAAGAGATATATAAATCTCTAAGCCCGTTAATAATATTGTTTGGCAAAAACTTTGAAAAAATTTTGAAACGTTTATGCATATTTGTTTCTGTTTTATATCGGCGACAAATTGCCGGAGAAACAAGAATAATTTTATTTTTGTTATATTTGAGTTTATGCATCAAGGCAACCGCACCGCCAAAAGAATATCCCAAAATATAATCGGGAACAAAATTTTCATCTTTTATCTTTTTTTCAACAAACTCTACAAAATCTTCCAATTTCCACGGAGTATCCGGTTCTTGCTCTCCGCAAAATCCGGGCAAAGTAATTATCTTTACATCAGCTTTTTTTTGCAGTTTCTGAACAAAATTTTTTCGGTTCTCCCAAACATTTATATTTTTTGTTTGTGCCGAATAATTTTTATAATCCCAACCATGGATTAAAAGAATTTTTTTCATTTCTTATTCTCCAAACTGCAAAAATCCTTCGGATTGCAATTGATAAAGATGATGAAACACACCTTTTTTCTTGAGAAGCTCGGCTTGACTACCCTGCTCCACGATTTTTCCTTTTTGCAAAACCACAATCTCATCCATATTTTTAAGTGTAGACAAGCGGTGCGCAATAGCTATAACGGTTTTGCCTTTCATTAATTTGGCTAAAGATTTTTGGATATAAACCTCACTCTCACTATCCAGAGCTGAGGTAGCTTCATCCAAAACCAAAATCGGTGCTTTGCTCAAAATTGCACGGGCAATAGCAATACGTTGGCGCTCACCACCGGAAAGCAGCACTCCTTTATCACCGACTTTTGATTGGTAGCCATCCGGCAAATCTTTGATAAATACATCGCAATATGCTTCTTTAGCAGCTTTCATCACTTCTTCATCACTTGCATTCACATTACCATAACGAATATTCTCCATGAGTGTGCGGTTAAAAAGCAATGGATCTTGCGGAATAAAGGCAATATTTTTGCGCAGGCTCATTTGCGTCACTTTAGCAATATCTTTGCCATTGATGGTAATTTTTCCCTTTTGCAAATCATAATAACGTGCCAAAAGTTTAACGAGTGTGGACTTTCCTGAGCCCGATTTTCCGACCAAACCGATTTTTTGCCCATTAGCAACCGACAAGTTAAAATCATTAAATAATAAAGACTTATCTGGATAAGCAAAATCAACATTTTCAAATTTTATTTCGGCTTTACGCAGTTTCAAATTTTTAGCGTTAGGAGCATCAACCACCTCGTGAGGCGCATAGATAAACTCTACCCCACTTTTTACTTTTCCATAATCGCGAAATATACCACTAACATTATAACTCAGCATTTTGGTTGACATTATCAAAACCTGAACCGAAGTTAAAATAAAGACAATATCGGCGACCGTAAGCGTGCTGTATTTCCAAGCAAAAAATGTAGCCACATAAAAGGTTAAGGACATCGTGTCATAAACAAAATTGTTACGATAGTTCAATTTTGCTCTGATATATTTTTCCTCTCGGTCAAAACGCAACCATTTTTTCAAACGCTGAAAAAAATAACGACGCTCATATTTTTCATTGGCAAAAGCCTTAACTGTCGCGGCATTTGCCACCCCATCCATATACACGCCGCTCACTTCTGCTTCTGATTGCGTAACTTTTTCCATACTTGAAAAAATTGTTTTTCGCATAATTGTGGTTAACCAAGCAAAGAATAAAGTCACGGCAAGAAAGAAAAGAGACAAATAAAAATTCATAAAAGCAATAATCAAAATGGTTACAGAAACTGTGCACAAATTCATCACCAAAGCAAGTGTAACACTTTTCAAACTATAAATCCCTGATGCAATTGAAGAGACCATTTTTTCAATATTTCCGCTTTTTTCTTCATTAAAAAAGCGCAAAGAATGTTGGTGCACTTGCATAAACATATCTTTATGCATAGAAGCTACAAACTTTGGTTCAAATTTGGCATCGGCAAGATGAGCTAAAAAAAGGAAAAAACTTCCCATCATCGTAGTAATACCAAATGCGGCCAAAAGCCAAACGCCTCTGGCAATCGGCATATTATCGGCATCAAATTCTGCCACCAAGCCGACGAGTTGTGCACTGAAATAAGAATTGATGCGTGCGGAAGAAAAACTCACAATATAGAGAAGAAAAGACAAAACAAAATAAAACTTCACTTTGCCAAGATATTTGCCGATAAGCTTTAAGACCGTCATCATCATTCCTTTCAAAAAGATAGGCTCTATTAAAGCACATTTTGGGGCTTTAAGCAAGCCACAAAAAAAATCCCCAATGAGCTGCCACTCAGAGGGGATTTTTTGCTATTTAATGGAAGCATCCAATGGATTAAAGCGTAACAGCATTGTCTTCCATAAATCATACTTATCAGCATAGCGATTAGCAAAAATTGAATATGGTTGGCAGACATAAACCGCACGTCTTGCGCTTTCAGCCACCGAACGGAATGCCTTATCAGAATTATAACGAGACATATCCAAAATTTTTGCATCACGCACCGTACCATCTTTATTGAGGAAAACGCGCACCTCAATAATCATGTCTTTAATACCTTGTGCACCTGGGTCAAGGTTCCAACAAGCGCGCAATCTACCGGCAATAGCATCAATTTCAGAGATAGACAATTCACTGAAATAAGAACCGCCCGTTCCACCTTCAATACCCATATTAGCAACATCTGTGCCTTCTTTAATGGTTGCGGTAGCACTCTTATTACCGGTTTCTTTTTCCAAAGCATCAACAGATGCGAGCAAGCTCTTTAACGGATTAGCCAATTTTGGCTCATCTTTAGGTTTTGGAGCCTCTTTTTTGGGTTGCGGCTTTTTCGGTTGTGGTTTAGGAGCCGGCTTCGGAGCTGCCTTTTTAACCGGAACTTTTGGCTTTTTAGGTTGCGGTGCAACTAAAAAGTCTTGTTTAGGAGGCTTTGGAGTTTCCTTAGTTTCTGTTGTTTCTTCCTTAGCCTTTGCCTTAGACTTCACTTCTTCTTGAGGTGCTTCGTCTTTCGTATATTTCTCTTCAACTTTACGTTTAACCTTAGAAGCGGCTTTATCTTCTTTGCCAAACTTTGCTTTAGGCGGCAAGTTGGTCATTTCAGATATTTTCACATCTTTCAAGTCGACAATAATCGGCACCTGATTAAGCGTCGCGCGATTAGACCAAAACAAAGGCAAATCGACAATCATCATCAGAAAGACGACTAAATGCAACAACAAAGACTTTTTTACAGCCTTGTCCATATTTTCATCTTTAACGATTTGCATGAGGTTTTGGTTCCGTTTTCAATCCTACTTTTTCAAATCCGGCTTCTTTTAAAATTGCCATCAAGCCGATAACACGACCATATTCCGCACCGGTATCGCCTGAAATTGTCACGGTAAGTTCGCTGTTTTCCTTACGAATGGCTTTGAGCTTATCAACAATTTTATCAGCCGGAACTTCGGTTTTACCAATGTAATAATAACCTTCTTTATCCACACTGATATTAACAGAGGTATCTTTACCTTCCATAGCCTTACCGCCAACTTTTGGCAAATCAAGCGCAATACCGGAGGTCATTAAAGGTGCAGCCACCATAAAGACCACCAACAATACCATCATCACATCCATCAGATTGGTGATGTTAATATCGGAATTGCGGCGATATTCGCGATGTGAACGACGAGATTTTTGAATAAAAGGCATAAATTATTCTCCTGCCATTTCGGCCTTAATAGCCGTATCATCAATTTCACGAGACAAAATGCTGGAGAACTCATCCATAAAGTTTTCCAAACGTTTGGCATATCTATCCAAATCAGAAGAAATTTTGTTATAAGCAACCACGGCCGGAATAGCGGCAATCAAACCGAAAGCGGTTGTAAACAAAGCTTCTGCAATACCCGGAGCCATAGCAGACAAAGAGTTACTTTGTGTTGCGGCAATGGCGTTAAAACTGTTAATAATACCCCAAACAGTTCCAAACAAACCAACCAAAGGAGCAACAGAACCGGTAGATGCCAAAAAGCCCAAACGTGTATCCAAGGCATCTAACTCTTTATCCATAGATACCATCATGGCTTTTTCAATACGTTGTTGCAAAGAAACACCACGCAAACCTCTGTCTGTTTTAGATTTCAAAATATTGGTGCGTTTCCACTCACGCATAGCAGAAACAAACATGGCAGACATAGGATCTTGCGGACGATTACCGATTGAATCATATAATCTATCCAAAGAACCACCTGACCAAAATTTTTCTTCAAAATTACGAGAACGTTGCTTAACCTGACGAATGGTGCCAACTTTTTCAATAATAATTGCCCAGCACCAAACAGAGGCAAAAATCAAACCAATCATCACAACTTTGGTAATTAAGTCTGATGCCCAGACCAAATCCCACATAGACATTTCAGCGGCTTTTGTAGCAACTTCATTCAAAGCTTCTGTTTCCATATTTATATACCTTTTTTAGCTAAAAAATTAAATCTGCAAATTCTTGATTAGAAGAATTAGCATAAAATATTAAAAATTCAATTAATTATTTCTCTTTTTTCAATAGAAAATTTAATCTATTTCACATAAGGCAAAGCAAAGAGAATATGAGGAGAAACCTTTCCTTGTTTTATATAGGAATTCAATTCTTCCATGTCAAACCAGCGCACATCAGCCACTTCTTTTGGCTCTATGGTTAAATCTTCTATTTTTGCTTCTGAATGCGCAAGCCACACATCAACCATTCCGCCCCACGGGTCAGGCTCAGGGTTCTGATAAACCAAAACCGGATTTTCGATTTTCAAACCGATTTCTTCTAACGTCTCTCGTTTGGCTGCCTCTAAAGAAGTTTCTCCGGCATCAACCACTCCACCTTGAATAGACCACATGTTTGGGTCAACTTTTTTGGTCGGTAATCTTTTTTGCATCAAAAACTGACCTTTACTGTTTTTAATCCAAACAAGTGCACAAAGATAATGTTTTTTCTGAGGGAAAAGCTGCCCACGAGGTAAAATTTCACCTGTTTTCTTCCTGTCAATGGTTATAACATCAACAAGCTCGGTTTCACTCATTACAAACTCTCAATTTTGTTAACCAAGGCTTCCGGAATGCGTATCGGACGCTTTTTTGTAAGGCTGACATAAGCTAACTGTACTGTCATGGAAACAAGCAATTTGTCTTGGCAATAAATCTCTTGCTTCATTTCCAAGCGAGCACCGTTCACACTGACAACCTCGCAGGTAACTGATAACAAATCATCCAAAATTGCCGGAGCTTTATATTCAATATTGATACCTCTAACCATAAAGCCGCACATTTCTTCAGCTTGCAAAGCTTCATGTTGGTTCACGCCCAGCGCACGAATAAATTCTGTTCTGGCTCTTTCGGCATATTTGAGATAATTAGCATAATAAACCACACCGCCGGCATCGGTATCTTCATAATAAACACGAGCCGGAAAAGCAAAAACTTTACCAAAAAATTGTCCTTGAGGTGCCAAAACATCATAAGCCATTATTATTTCTCCTTAATCATTATTATCGGCTTCAATTGCCTGCAACAAGTCAAACTGTTCTGCCTGAGGACGATATTTTTTCATTCTCGGCATACCTAAATATTCACATCCTAAATCCGAAATCACACGACCACGCGGTGTTCTTTGCAAAAATCCGAGTTTGAGCAAAAACGGCTCAATCACTTCTTCAATCGTATCACGTTCTTCTGAAAGTGCTGCCGCCAAGGTATCCACGCCCACAGGACCGCCTCCGTAATTTTGCAAAATACAACTTAAGTATCGTCTGTCAAAAGCATCCAAACCATAATTATCAACGTCTAAACGACGCAATGCATTATCGGCAATTTTATTATCAACGCTTTGAGCCTTGCAAACGGCACCAAAGTCACGCACACGACGAAGTAAGCGACCGGCAACACGCGGTGTTCCTCTTGAGCGTTTGGCAATTTCAATTGCTCCCGATTCGGAAATCGGCATACCTAACAAATTTGCACCACGAATAACAATTTGTTTGAGTTCCTCAGGGGTATAAAAATCTAAACGCAGCGGAATACCGAAACGCTCGCGTAACGGAGTGGATAATAAACCTGAACGAGTGGTTGCTCCAACCAAAGTAAACGGTTGCAAGTCAATACGCACTGAGCGAGCTGAAGGCCCTTCACCGATAATCAAATCAAGCTGAAAATCTTCCATCGCCGAATAAAGCACTTCTTCAATGGCCGGATTAAGACGATGAATTTCATCAATAAACAAGACATCATTCTTTTCTAGGTTGGTTAAAATTGCCGCCAAATCACCTGATTTTGAAATCATTGGCGCAGAAGTGGCTCGGAAATTAACCCCTAACTCTTTTGCCACAATGGAAGCCAATGTTGTTTTACCAAGCCCCGGAGGACCAAAAAGCAACACATGATCCAACGCATCACCACGTTGTTTTGCAGCCTCAATAAAAACCTTCAAATTTTCACAAACTTGGCGTTGTCCCACAAAGTCATCCAAACTCTGTGGACGCAAGCTCACGGGCATTGCGTTTTCTTTTTCTTCTTCGGTTTCATGAGGAGAAACCAATCTTTCAGCATTCATCATCTGTTATTAATCTTTCTTGGCAAATTCTTTTAAGGACAAACGAATAAGTTCTGAAACATCCGCATTTGGATTTTCACTTTGAACTTTATTAACCACTCTATATGCTTCCATACGTTGATAACCCAAGTTAATCAAGGCAGAAATTGCATCTTCACTGTCAGCCGTATTGCTTTCCATTGCAATTAAGCTATCTTCATAAGCATTAACTTCCTGATCCGTATCCATATTAAGTTCCTTTTCAATCTCAGAAGTTGAAGCCGTGGCTGTTACCGGAATGGTAACAATCTTATCTTTAAGTTCGGTCACAATACGCGCGGCCAACTTAGGACCGACACCGTTTGCTCTGGTAAAAGAGGCTTTATCTTGCGCTGAAATGGCTTGTGCAAGTTGCAATGGCGTCAAGGCAGAAAGGATACTCAAACAAACTTTTGCCCCCACGCCCTGCACTTTGGTTAAAGTAATAAACCATTCTTTTTCTAAAGCTGAGGCAAAACCAAATAAAGTGATGCTGTCTTCTCTAACAACAGTTTCCGTCAAAACGGAAGCACCCTCACCCACATGCAAACGAGCCAAGGTTTTAGCCGAAGCATAAACCAAGTATCCCACCCCGTTCACATCAATAATAAAATAATCTTCTCCGATGGTATCAACCACCCCACGCAATTTTGCAATCATTTTTATAAAGCCTTTTGTTTCTATAATGTTCTTATGCTATACAAATTTCCCAAGACTTACAAGCAATTTTTAACGCCTCTAAACAAAAAAAAACTCCGTATTTTTATACGGAGTTTTGTTTAGACAAGAGTTCTTTAAGCCAAGGTTCTTCTCTTAAGTTTTTTGTAAATTTAACAACATACAAAACAGAATCCCTTATTGTCATGAACTCTAGATTCAAAGAATTTCTAATGTAAATTTCCATCACCCAACCGCTATCTTTTTTATAAAAATAGAAAGCGATTTTATCATTTTCAGCCCAAGCCAAACCTCCTGCATTGGGTGTCAGTTCTACGTTTTCTTCATCGTCGTCATCATTATGATACCTTTGCACAAGCCCTTGGATAATAGAATAGGCATCATCAAATATGGCATCAAAATCTTCCAATAAAGAAACAATGTTCCAATGCTTTTGTGAAATTGAAATCGAATTTTCATTTTTAACCAAAAAACGAAATATTTTATCCCAATCTGCTAAAGAAAGCTTGCTTTGATTTCTAACAAAATCAGCCAACTGAATATCACCAAGCTTGCAAGGTAAAAGACAATTGAAACGATATTCGTAACAAAGCATGATTTTCTTTTTAAAATCCAAAAGCTCTTGTTGAAGAGCTAAATAGCGTCCATTTGTCAGCGGAGAAAAACAAAGCTCTTGCGGAGTATTTAACATAGCATGTCGAATATCTCTATAGTCCTCAAAACAACGAACCATCCGAATAACATAACATCTCTTTTCCGTACAATAAGCCACAAACTCTGTTTCAGGATGATAAATAAATGCCTTTTTGCTTTTCTTTGGTTTTGCATCTGAAAACACAGCCGGTGCTTGCAGTATGAGGTCAACAACACCATTTTTATGAGGAAAGATAAGCGCATGAACAACGGCATCTTTCCCGGCAAATATTTTAATATCATCGATAGAATAATACATCTTTTCATATTGCCAACTTTCACACAAACCAAACTCTAAATTAAATTCAATTTGCTGAATTAAAGCATATGCCCGACGAATATTGGAATTGTTCAATAAAAAGTTATATTCTTTTTTATTCAAAATCTGCTGAACAGTCTTAAACTCTTTGCAAAAAAGCATCTGTCTTGCAAAATCTACATGCTGAACATCATTTGCCAGTTGATGATAGTGACGGAACTTATATTTGAGCACTTTGCTCAAAATACGTTGTTGTTTGTTTATACTTTCAAACAACTTTTCTAAAGTTTTTTTCATAATTATATAATTTAAGTTAATAATCAGATTATCAACTTCATTATATGTTATAAAAACGATAATTCAAGCTTTTTTGTTGCCAAAATTTTCCAAAAATTCAATCCAGTCCGGACACTCATTTTCTCTGAAAAACTCATAAAGAAAATCAAGCATAAATTGATGACGAATTTGAGCCTCTTTTTTTCCGGCATCTGTCATCATCAAATCTTTAAGCTTGAGCAGTTTTTCAAAAAAATGATTAATAAAGTTATCTGACTTTCGATTAGGCTTTTTATATTCTTCTGCTGAAAGATTAATTTCAGGCCAAACATTTCTATCAAAGATTTGGTCTGTTCCTGAATGACATTTGGCAAGAGCATAAGCCAAGCAACGAACCGTTCCGACAGCTCCTATTGCTTCCAACATATCTGCATCAGACACCAGCATGCCTTCTTTAGTTTTTGGGCGAATACCTTGCAAGCATTTGCTGTAGCCCATATTGGCAATTATATCACATACTTGAGCAGATGTTTGCTCATCCACGCCATTTTGTTGCATAATTTTTTTGGCATTAGTTAAGTTTTTGGCATTATCATCACCAAAGAGCTTATAGTCATCAACATCGTGGAGAAGTGCTGCCAAAGCCACCACATCTTTATTCACATTTTCATCTTTTGCCAGTTTCATAGACAAATAATAAACACGCTCCACATGGTCAGCCCCGTGTCCGCTGTTATCTCCGTTCAAAAGATTTTGCACATCAGCCAAAACTTGTTCAAGCAACATTTATTTCATTCCTAAAGCACGTGCGTTACGATAATTATAATGCGTAATAGCCATTGCCAAAGCATCTGATGAGTCATTATTTTTAGGCTTACAACCGGGAAGCAAAACTTTCACCATGGTTTCGACCTGACTTTTTTCAGCGCGCCCCACACCGACAAGCGCTTTTTTCACTTTTGTCGGCTCATATTCACAAACCGGAATACCAAACAAAGCCGGCGCCATAATCACCACACCTCTGGCCATTCCGAGCTTAATGGTTGAGGTTGGGTTCTCATTCAAAAACACTTGCTCAATAGCAGCTTCTTGCGGCTGATAAGTTTCAATAACTTCTTTTAAGGTATTATGAATAACGGTCAATCTTTCTGGCAACGGAGATTTAGGATCAGTTTTAATAAAACCATCGGCAATATAGCGCAAATGATTATTCACGACTTCTATCACGCCCCATCCTGTTGAGGACAAACTTGGGTCCAGACCTAAGATTCGCATTTCCATACCTTTCTTAAAAATAAAGCGGAACCTTTAAGCTCCGCCTTATTAACTTGTTATTCAAAATTATTCAGCTTCCAAAGCTTTCAAAACTTCTTCAGAGAACTCTGCATTGTGATATACTTTTTGAACGTCATCATCGTCTTCCAAAGCATCAACAAAGTCCAAGAACTTTTGAGCTGTTTCCAAATCGGTAATATCGGTTTTAACATTAGCTTTCCAATCTAATCTGGAAGCAGAAGGAGTTCCGAATTGACCTTCCAAAACTTCGGTAACGGCAGACAAATCATCCGGCAAAGTTTCAATTTCGTGATGTTCATCATCGCTAACCACATCATTGGCACCTGCTTCCAAAGCAGCTTCAAACATTTTATCAGCTTCAGCAACAGATACCGGATATTGAATAAAGCCAATACGTTCAAAGTTAAAAGTAACAGAACCGGTTTCACCCATAGCACCACCGCGTTTACCAAAAATGGTACGAATATTTCCGGCAGTTCTGTTTTTATTATCGGTCATTGCTTCAACAATAACGGCAACTTTACCCGGACCAAAACCTTCATAACGAGCACTTACATAATCAGCACCGCCGGCAGTTTGGCTGGCTTTGGCAATAGCACGTTCAATATTATCTTTCGGCATACTTTCAGCACGAGCAGCCTGAATAGCCAAACGCAAACGAGGGTTTTTGTCAGGTTCAGGCAAACCGCTTTTAGCGGCAATGGTAATATCTCTGGCTAATTTAGCAAAAACTTTTGCTTTTTTTGCATCTTGAGCACCTTTACGGTACATAATATTCTTAAACTGGGAGTGTCCAGACATCTTTATAACTCCTAAAAAAACAAGGGTTTTCACCCTAAAAAACATAAAACTCGTGAGGAGTTATACATCAATCAGATTAGATTAGCAAGATTTTTTTAAAAGATATAAAAAAATACCACCTTGCCTGAAGGTGGTATTTTTCTTAAGCATCCAAAATCATATAATCGACTTTTTCTTCACTCACGGACATTATTCTGATTTTAACACCGTTTATACCGATGAGTCCAGGTTTTGCCGGAAAGCTATATTCTTTAAAATCACCGGAATCTTCATCTGCAAAATCATAATATACAAACCACATTCTGTTCATACGGACACCATCAAACTTAATATCATAACCTTTGTTTGGTTTTGTTTGTTCAATTTTTGTGGTAAACACCGGTTCAAAACGAAACTTTGGATTATTTGGAACAAACTCTTGGCTCAACACAATCAATTTTTTGTTTTTAATCATACCGGTTTTTTCATATAATTCTCCGGTTTTTGCATCACAGAGGACAACAAAATCTTCTAAATTAGTCGGAACAAGGGTTAACTTTCTTCCTTTAACGGTTGAATAACCGATGATATCAAATGTTTGATTATTTTTATATTCGTATGGGACGGAAGCCGTACCCAAAACCACGTTTCCGTTTGCTCTGATTTTTTCCGTAACATAATATTGTTTTTCAAAAGTTTTATCGCTCAAAAGAGAATATCCCTTAAAAGCAGTATGAGCTTCATTCAATTTAAAACTTTTTTCATTAATTTGTTCGGTTTTTACCAGCTCTGCAGCATTGTCCTTATAATCAATACCATAAGAACTAAAGCTGGCAACCCATTCTCGTCTTCCTGGCCAGACATCAACTTCCCCTGCATAAATACAAGCATTTAAGCACCACAAAGTGCATAAAATAAAAGCTTTTTTCATTGGTTTTCTCTTAAAAATTTTAATGTTTTCCTAATTAATATAATATATTTTATTTGAAGTAAATAACTGATTCTCAATTTGGGGAAAATGATGGATAATAATAAAGACAATTGGCAAAGCCAAAAATCAGGTGCGTGTTGGCAAATTACGTTTGAAAAACAAGAAGAGTATAATGAAATTTTCACCGAGTTTTTGGAAGAATATTTCACCGTGGTCAGCTGCAACTATAATGATGACGGCACCGAACAATATGTTGCTTATCAAAATAACCACTTTGATGAAAAAGATTTTATCGATACCGCTAAACAAAGAAACATCACCCTTCCGCCTTATAAAAAAGAATATTTGGAAAGTCAAAATTGGCTCAAAGATTATGTAATAGAGTTTACCCCTGTTGAGGTGGAAGACTTTTTAATCTATGGTATTCACGAAAAACAAGCTCCAAAGACCGATAAATTGGCCTTAAAAATTTATGCTGCCACGGCTTTTGGTTCCAGCCACCCGACCACACAAAGTTGCTTAAGAGCCATTAGCTGGCTCAACAAACAAAATGCCGAACACAAAAAGATTTTGGATATCGGTACCGGCTCAGGCATATTGTCTTTAGCCGCCGCCAAATTGTGGTCTGATTGCAAAATCATCGCCGTAGACATTGATGAAGAAGCCGTATGGGTCACAAGACAAAACGCTCTTGATAACAATTTACAAAACCAATTGGAAGTAGAAGTCAGTGACGGTTATCATTCTGAGCTGATTAAAAATAACGCTCCTTATGACCTCATTTTTTCAAACATATTAGCCCGCCCCTTAATTGAAATGGCGCCCGATCTATATAAAAGCTTAAAACAAGGCGGCTATTGCATCTTGTCCGGCTTTGTTGATGAGCAAGTTGATTGGGTCATCGGAGCACACGAACAACAAGGCTTAAAACTTGTTAAAATGTTTGAATTTGAAAACTGGCGCGCTGCAATAATGGAGAAATAATATGACATTACCTGAAATCCGTTCATACTTAAAAAAACACAAAATTGATGCTTATTTCTTACCTCGCAACAATATGTTTTTGGAAGAAGATATTTTAGAAGAAGAAAACTTAATTATGTCTTTGAGCGGATTTTCTGGTTCTGCCGCCTCTCTTATCATCACTCCCGAAAAGACCTATCTTTTCACAGATGGCCGATATGAGCTCCAATCCAAAATGGAAACCGATGCAAAAGAAGTGGAAGTCATTTGTTCTTCGGCTGATTTTCCTTTATTATGGTTGCAAAATCATTTTGAAAACGGCAAGTTTTCTTTAATGTACAATCCATGGACAATCTCTGCCGAAACTATTGTCAAATTTACGGAAATGTTTCCCAAAGCAAAACTTCTTTGCGATGAAAAAAACATATTCGGCTCCAAACAAAGCTCTAAAAAAGCCCACGTATTTGCATTGTCCGAAGAATACACAGGTATTAGTGCTGAAGAAAAAATCAGTGAAATTATACCAATCATAAAACACAATGGTTGCGATGCTTACCTCCTCACCTCTGCCAATGAGGTTTCTTGGTTAATGAACTTACGTTCTGATGCCCTGCCCGATTCGCCCATCTTAAGAGCCTTTGCTTTAATAAAAAAAGATGGTTCTGTTACCTTATTTGCAGATAACACCGACAATGCCGATGTTTTGCCAATGAAGAAACTTGAAAAGAACTTAAAAGAAATCAAAAAAGGCAAATTAGGTGTGAATAAAAAGAATATGCCGCAAATGATTTGTGAAATTTTTGGTGAGAAAAACTTAAAAGATATTGGAGATATTATCAGAGCCAAACAAATCACAAAAAATGAAGTAGAATTACAAGGCTACATTGAGGCTCATAAGCAAGATGCCGTTGCCATGATAAAATTTCTCTATTGGCTAGACAATAATTATAAAGGTAAAACCGAATTAGATATTGTATCTAAAGTGGATGGTTACCGCGCTGAAAATGATATGTTTATTTGCAAAAGTTTTGATACCATTGCCGCAACGGGAAGCAATGGAGCAATAGTCCACTATCACCCAAGTGAAAATACCAATAAAACTTTAGAAAGAAGCTCCGTTTTATTGTTAGATAGCGGTGGTCATTACCAAAACGGTACCACAGATATCACCAGAACCATAGCCTTAGGCATAGCTAAACAAAAGGTAATTGATGCCAACACCATTGTTTTGAAATCACATATCGCTTTGGCTAATACTGTTTTTCCAAAAGGAACGACCGGCTTGGCCCTAGATGCCATTTGCCGTAAAGAATTATGGAAAGAAAATATGGACTTCAAACACGGTACCGGACACGGCGTCGGTTTTATCTTAAACGTGCATGAAGCCCCACGCATTTCCACTCAAGCTCAAAGCTCTCATTTTTATGAAAATATGGTCACTTCAATTGAGCCCGGATATTACAAAGAAAATGACTTTGGCATCCGTATTGAAAACCTCTATTATACCAAAGAATGTGAGAATTCCGGTTTGTTAAAACTTGAAGTTTTGACTTTAGTTCCACTTGATAAACGCCTGATTAATAAATATCTCTTAAATGAAGAAGAGACAAAATGGGTTAATGAATATCATCAAAAAGTGTTGGAAACAATGAGCCCATATTTGGATAACAGACATAAAGAGTGGTTGGAAGATGCCTGTGCTCCGCTCTAAAGACAAGGAGAAATAAGATGAAAAAAGTGATAGCTTTGGCAATTGTTGTGGGCTTTGCCACAACATCTGCTTTGGCACAAGAACCAATTTATGAAGGCGGCTATAACCCCAACCTTACCTTTGAGCAATACGAACAGTTGGAAAATCCAAAACCCGAGCAATCACAAATCTTCATTTTCACCAACGGCGAGCCTTGCTACGGCTGTGAACAAACGATTAATTTGATAACTCAAATTTATAATGAAAATTATCAAAATCTCTATCAGTTACAACAAATAAATTATCAAGCGGATACTGAATATAATTATCAGCAAACATACAATTTGAGCCAACCTTTAGAAATTGTTTTGGTCAAAAATCAATATGGAGAAAATTTAGGCTATCGCAAATTAGAAAACCTACAAAACCAATCCGATGACCCAATCAGTTTTCAAGAAACTTTTATTACCGACGTTAATAGCTATTTAGGTGAAGAATAACAAAAAAAGAGGATTTCATTACGAAATCCCCCCTTTTCTTTTATGGAATATCTCTTACATAACAGCAAGAGATATTTTTTCAATCACCCCTTCCGTGCTCGGCACCGCCAATTTGTCATGAATAAAACCACACAAATTAGAAGCGCTGATGCTAGATTTCGGAATACCAAAAGTCGTTTCCACAAATCCGGCCAGTGCGTCGGCAAATTCGGTAACTACCTGCTCGGGCGCACCAAGATAAAGCTCGTCAACCACAATGTAGGCGCCCGTCATATCTTCCTTACCAAAGAATTCGATATATGAAAAAGCATATACGTCATCCGGCTTGGTGATATTGACCTGAGGGTTAGACATTGCTACCATCGCATCACCCCACTGAGGAATGCATCCGATGAAATCTCCGAACAGGTGAACCCAGACGTAACGTGCTGCCTTGGTGATAAAAATAGCACGTCCTTCTTCGTCCACGGCATAGAACTCGTAGCGCGCAAAAAATTCTTCATTCTTAACACCCCAGCAACCGCCACCTGAGCAGTATTCCACTTGCCAAACATCATCTGAGGCATATTCGGTGGCTTCATACGCTCCGTTGGTATGTGCCATAATGAACTCACCCGTGTCCGCCTTTCGCGCGTAAACCGGTTTCAAAGCATTTTTGATAGCAATTGAAGCATTACCCTCTTTTGCCATCTTGGCATAAGCAAGAGCTTTGAAATTTGCACCAACCACAAAGCGGCGGTTCTTTTCATTATACAGCTCTCTTGGCACGGCAACTTGTTCCTGTCCGTCAAAAGCAATATAATGAAGGCTTTCATAAGTTCCGTCGCTTTCGGCAGTTATGTATCCTAAGCCGTCAGCTTCCAATTCTTCTCGCTCATATTTTGAAGCAAGATAGAACTTTCTGCCAAGTTTGTCATGCCACAAAATTCCGGTCATTGGCACCATCTGGCAGATAATCTCTCCGTTCTGATAAGCAATGACTGGGTTCTCAGCCTTTTTCAAAGCCTTTGCCACTTTCTCAGGGTTAGAAGAGTCAATCAACTTTGCCCAGCGGCCTTTACCGTCGGTGAAGAAAGATGATTTAACTTCTTTGCTACCTCGCATCACCATCGGTTTGCCGTTTTCGTCAAAAGTAACAAAGTTTTCACAATCTCTTAAGCCACCTTTGACATTTACCAATGAATACTCAAATCCGGCACGGTCAAAAATTTTTTTTGTTTCCATAAATAAAAATGTTTTATGCCCTTTTGAGGGCGGGTTAATAATATTATAAATTCTTAAGTTTGCAAAAATAAATATACCTCGATTTTTCCCCTGCACAAGAGGTTTTAGAAAAAAAAGCCTCGTAGTTAAACGAGGCTTTTTTTTCTAAATCTTTCTGGCTAATCTTTTGCGATGTTGATAACCAAGATACCATTCATAAATCAGCAACACAATGCTTGATAAAATAAGCGGTAAAACATAGTAAATAATGCGATAAGCCAAAAGTGCACCAAAAAGTTTAGCCGTTTCAGCTTCTCCCCCTGGGATAATAAACAAGAATAAACCTTCAAACACACCCAAGCCACCAGGAACTTGGCTAAACACGCCCAAAACTTGGGCAATAATAAACACGCCGATAAATAAATCGAACGGAATATCCACGAAAGAAATCAACACAGAATAAAGAACCAAAGAAGCAAGCAAAATATCTGCTGCTCCGAGAATGGTTTGCTCTAAAGCCAATTTAAAGCTTGGCATATCAAATTCCACTTCTTTAATGATAAGAGGTTTTCTGTAAAACAAAGTTGCCCAGAAATAAACTGCCAAACCGATAACTGCTACGATTGTAGTAATTAAAGTTGTCATTTTAGAGGCAGAACCTTCGCCAAAAGCATGATCCGGCGTTAAGAAATAACCGATAATGATGAGTAAAAAGCATCCGAACAAATATGTAAATCCGGAAAAAGTAACCATACGCAAAATATCGGTAGCCTTAAAGCGCCAACGTGTATAGAAACGATATCTGACTGTCCCCCCCGAAACAATGGCATGACCGGCATTATTGCTAACAGAAAATCCGATAAATCCAACAAAAATCCATTTCCATGTTGCGAGCTTTCTGCCAATGTATTTTAATGCCAAATAGTCATATGAAGACAATGCAACATATCCTAAAAATGAGGCAATGCAAGCGTAAGTTAAGTTCTCAGACGGAATACTTAAAAGCGCATTTTTAATGTCAGTCCAAGAATATTTTGAAAGTTGATTATACAACATATAGGCCGCGAAAGCAAAAAAGAATAAGCCAAGCCATGATACTAATTTTTTAAAAAATCTTTTGGTTTTTCCTGACATTTCACAAACTTCTCAACTATTATTACAACAATTAAAATATAGATAACACAACTCTCTAATTCAACTATATCATAAAAAAAACTTTGTCCACAAAAATCGACATTTTCAAATCACATTCCGATTCTTTTATTTAGATTTAACAAATCTATAATAGCAAAAATGCTATAAAATTGATTAACCACCTCTCGCATTTTACCATATCTGGCAGTTGTATAAAACAAAGAAGTTGTTTCAAACATATCTTTAGATGTCGGAATAAGAATAAGAAGTTGGTTATTAAAAAAACTAAACTCAATTTTGTTTCCGTGAAAAAGTTCTTTTACTTTCAAAATGCGTTCCATAAATGCCGTTGTCAAAACATATCTGGCTTCAACCTGATTGTCGCTGAACGTTTCAAAATATTTTTCAAACTTACTATCTTCCAAAACAACCTTTTCCATTTTTTTCTTTTTTAAGTCAATTTCATATTCTGGACGACGCTTCAACAAATTAAAAATTCCCAAATCTGAGCACACCACCGTCTGCCCAGAAAAAGACTTGTTCATATCCAAAACAATGATAACACCCTTAAAAACCGTTTTTTCATAAGTAGCTTTATTGGTCTCCACAGTCATTGTAAGTTTTTCATTAGAAACCTGCATTTTAACGCCATGATAAGTTCCGGAAAAAAAATCATCCGGATAATGCCTGTTATATTTTTTAAGCAATCCAGATGGTTTTAATGCTTCATCTTTTATTGTAGAATCCATAGAATAGGTGAACTCACCAAAAAAAGCCAAAATTTTATCCATAACCAAACGTTTTGTATCTTCTTTATAAGACACAAAAGGATAAGCAAGTGTTCCCCCAATTATGGCTATATAAAAACATAAAAGATAACCGCCTAAATCAGAATTCCAAAGTTTTCTAGGAAAAAAATCTACTTTCAGCAAATAAATAATAAAAGCGGTTACAAAACAAAAGATGATAGTCCACTTAAAAAAGAAGAATAAATATTTTTTTCTGATAGGCTCTAAACTTTCAAATTTATCGCCCAAATTTTGCCGATAATATTGCAAAAAATTTGCATGCAAATCTGCCAATTCTTTATTGATTTTACGCATTCTAATCTCCTTTTAGGGGAGATTAGAACACAACTTAATAAATTTATTCTTAATTATTTTTTATGAGTTAAGAAAAGTGCACGCATAGCATTTAAGATAGCAATCACGGCCACGCCCACATCGGCAAACACCGCTGCCCAAATTGAGGCATACCCTAAAGCACCTAAGCCCAAGATAACAAGTTTAACCCCAACGGCAAAGACCACGTTTTGTCGCGCGATAGCAAGTGTGCCGGCAGATATTTTCATTGCCTCGGCAATTTTAGAAGGTTCATCGGTCATAATCACCACATCTGCCGCTTCAATTGCCGCATCTGAACCAATGCCGCCCATGGCAATACCTACGTCAGAGCGCGCCAACACCGGCGCATCATTAATACCATCTCCCACATAAAGGAGTTGTCCGCCTCTTTCTTTGTTGGCTAAAATCTCCTCAAGTTGATTAACTTTATCAACAGGCAAAAGCTCGGCATAAACATTATCAATTCGCAGTTCTTCGGCAATTTTGAGGGCAATTTCTTTGCGGTCGCCAGTCAACATAACAGTACGAGCTACACCATTTTCTTTCAGGCTTTGCAAAGCATGTGCCGCATCTTCTTTAATCTCATCGGCAATCACCAAATGCCCAATATATTTACTTTCTTCGGCAACAAAAATCACCGTACCGATAGCCTTGAGTTTTGGACATTCAATATTGAGATTTTGCATCAATCTGACATTACCAACTGCAATATGCTTGTTTTTCAGCTTCAAGGTCATACCTTGTCCATGAACTTCTTGCAAATCGGCAACTTTTTTCTCATCAATCTTTTTGCCATACGCTTCTTTAATGGAAAGCGCAATCGGGTGCGTAGAGAATGCCTCGGCATAAGCAGCGGTTTCCAAAACTTTTTCGGGATGTCCGTTGGCGGCATGAATATCCATCACCTTAAAGTTACCTTTGGTCAGAGTTCCGGTCTTGTCAAAAACCACAATTTCTGCATTAGCCAAAGCCTCGAGATAGTTACTGCCTTTGATTAAAATACCGGCCTTAGATGCGGCACCCAATCCACCAAAAAAGCTGAGCGGCACGGAAATCACCAGCGCGCACGGGCAAGAAATAACCAAGAATGTAATCGCGCGATACAGCCAATCAGAAAAAGTTTCGGAAGCCATAAACATTGGCGGCAATATGGCAAGCAACACGGCCACAATCACCACAGTCGGCGTATAATAGCGGGCAAAGCGGGTAATAAAGTTTTCCAAATTGGCTTTTTTTGAAGATGCATTTTCTACCAAATCCAAAATTTTGGCTATCGTAGAATTGGCAAATTCTTTACTGACTTTCACGGTCAAAACACCGGTCTGGTTAATGCAACCGCTCACCACCTCATCGCCTTTTTCCACATCTCGGGGTAAAGATTCTCCGGTCAAAGCCGCCGTATCTAAAGAAGAAAAACCTTCAACAATTTCACCGTCCAAAGGAACACGTTCTCCGGGGCGAATAACAATCAAATCTCCGACTTTCACTTCTTCGGGAGAAACTTTGACAATCTCCTCGCCTTTTTGCAAATTGGCATAATCAGGACGAATATCCATCAGCTCGGCAATCGATTTTCGTGATTGATTAACCGCATAGCTTTGGAAAAATTCTCCCACTTGGTAGAATAGCATTACAGCCGCTGCCTCAGCAAAATCTTGCAAGGCAAAAGCGCCGATTGTTGCCAAAGACATCAAGAAATTTTCATCAAAAACCTGCCCGTGAATAATATTTTTTCCGGCACGCTTTAATATTGGCAAACCCACGATTAAAAAGCTTATGACAAAAACACCTTTTTCATAAATATCAGGCAGAGGAGCCAACATCCCAACCATAAAAAAGATGAGCGCAATCAAAATAAGTTTAAGATTTCTCTTGAGCTTTTTTGTCATAAGTCCTTCTCCTATCAGAAAATAATATCACAGTCGGGTTCAATTTTGTTTTTGACTTTTTCCACTTCTTTCAGCACGGAATCAACTTTTTCATCTTCCATTTCAAGCACCAATTTTTGTGCCATAAAGTTAACCGATGCCTTAATCACGCCCTCAATTTCATTAAAAGCTGTTTCGAGTTTGGCAGCACAATGCGCACAATCCAAATTCTCTAATTTATAAGTCTTTAACATGGCTCTCTCCATTAAACGATTAAATATATGTTTAATTGTATCATAAAAAACTATCTTGTCAAGAACAATTAAACAACCGTTTAATTGTTTATCGGGCACTGAATATCAAAAATATCATCAATAGAGCGGTGTAAGAGTTGCGCTTGGGCATCATCTGAGAGTTTATAATACATTTCTTTGCCCTCGCGACGGCTGGACAAGAGTCCTGCTTGTTTGAGCAAACGCAGGTGGTGAGAAACTGCCGGCGCACTCATATTAACGGCGCAGGCAATATCATTAACGCATTCTTCACAATGGCACAAAAGCCACATAATTTTTAGGCGTGTCGGATCGCTGATGAGCTGAAAGAGTGCCGAAACTTTTTCAAAATCTTTGTTTTCGGGCATTTTTTCAATCATCTTTTCGGCATTTTGATTATGATTATGCAACTTTTTATCTTCCGACATCAACACTTCTCCGAACATAAAATAAATATAAACTAAGGCAGTTTTATCACCGTTTTTTGGTTTTGAGAAGAAAGAATTGATATTTTTCCGTTCTCAAAAACCAAAGCGGCACATTCATCAATACCAAAACCACTTAAATTTCTTTGTTTAAGTAAAGAGATAATATCTTGTTTTAATGATGAGGACAAAATATCAAAATGCGGCACAGCAAAACCAGAAATAAAGCCCAACCCTTTCAAAAAATCCAGCGGCAGATTCTCCGCTTCCATATAATCTGTATTATCATAATATTCAAACCAGCAAACCGCACCGGCGCTCAATCCGGCAAGAATGGTGCCTTTTTCATAAGCTTTTTTAAGATAAATATCCAAATGATGTTTACGCCAGATTTCAAGCATCAAACGAGTATCTCCGCCACCCACGTATATAATATCGGTGTTTTCTATTTTAGTACGAATTTCTTCATCAGAATATGTTTGAGAGATAAGTTGCAAATCATCAACCAGACAACCGAGTTTATCTCCGTAATATTGATAAAAGAGTTGAATATATGAGGGATTATCTTGAGAAGCCGTTGGCAAAAATAACACTTTTGGCTGAGGCTTATTTGCCATTTGCACAAGTTCCATATCAATTTCCAAGGTCTGAATTGGAAAAGTTTTGTAAGTTCCGTCGGGCATAAGTTTGGTTTTGCCAATTTCTCCACCGCCGATAGCTATGATTTTCCTCATTTTTTCCTCCTATAAAACAAAAATTAGCATAATCAAAAAAAATTATATTGACAAAGAAAAAATGATAAGTTATAAACTCTTTCGTTGATGCCGACATAGCTCAGTTGGTAGAGCTACTGATTTGTAATCAGTGGGTCCGCGGTTCGAGTCCGTGTGTCGGCACCATCACAAAAAAGGCCTCCCTTGTGGAGGCTTTTTTTGTGATGATAACGCATATAGAGTTCTCGAACCGCGGAGGAAGCGGTTCGACTAGGAGAGAGAAGCAGACGGAAGTATGCTGGTGAGGGCATAGCCCGAGCGACGACGAAGCGGCGGAGCTTTTGCGACGTCAATCCTGTGTCGGCACCATCACAAAAAAGGCCTCCCATTGTGGAGGCTTTTTTTGTATATAAAAAACTCCCATATCAGGAAAGATATGGGAGGAAGAAAGGACACAATAAAAGGTTAGAAAGACATAACGCAGCGTGTATATTCTTTTACTTTTTTCTCTGTCAAACCTCTTTTTAGAGTGGTGGTGCCTATTGTCACAGCTCTTTGCTCTGCGAGACCGCGATCTGCTCTTGAGTAATCCGTTATTTCCGCTACAGATGAAGACCAATAGAAAAATTTATCCAACAACGGTTTGTTTATTTTTCCAAGGGCAAGGTTAATATCTGCAATGTTAGAGATAATTTTTAACCATTGTTCTGAGCTTGGCAAAAATGCGCTACCAGAGGGAACCCCATCATAGGCATACGAATAACACCATTCGGCTGCTTGCGCTTTGTGATTGTATTTTCGAGCATAAAGCAAAATCAGTTGAGTGTTTTTGAGTCCATCATCTGGCAAGAGGTGATCACACCATAATTCATCTTTCGACCAACACAAACTTTTTTCTCTTAGACCAATTATCAGACCATGGTGTCCGTTTGGGGCGACATAGGCTATAATGCCAGAAATTGTTTTGCCTGGAATCGGTGTTTCGGAATAAATTTTTTCCTTAGCGTAGTAATACATCCCAACTTTTGCCGTTTTAGCAGATGGTGTCGAACTTAAATAATCTATTACTTCTGCTGAAGTTAATCCGAGTTTTGTCATTAACAATCGAACAGATTGTAGAGCGTTTTCTTTCATAATAACTAAATTTTTAAAATAATTGATTTATTGAGATTCAATATAATTTGTTTTATTGAAATGTCAACAGAATAGACAAAATTTTATAGTCTTATGTTTTGATTAAAATTTTAAGTTTATTTAGGATGAGATATGTTTTCACTCTGTTGATAGAGATAAGGTCTTTAACAGAAAAAAATAAGTTTTTTCATACAATTCTTAATAAATTCTATTGAAGATTTTTCTGTAATTACCTTATACATGGAAAAATTTGAACACCTTGAAACGTTGAAACTTCTTCAGTTATAAATAAGCCTTTAAGCAAAGTGCATACTTGTTTACAGGCATCCTTGGATTGAGTAACGCGGAGGAAGCGGTTCGACTAGGAGGAGAAACAGACGGAAGTATGCCAGTGAGGACAAAGACCGAGCGACGACGAAGCGGCAGAGCTTTAGCGACGTCAATCCTGTGTCGGCACCATTAAAAAAAAATACAAATATTATTTGACAAAAAATAAATGTTATATAATACTAACGAATATTAAATTATTATTGTTAAATTAAAAAAATAAAATTATGAAAAAGCTTTTTTTGTTTATTTTGCTTGCAATATCAAGTGTGTTTTCTTTTGCTCAAATCCTACGGGTTGAAGCAGTGGAGTTTCATCGTTCTTTTTTCTTTTATGAGTACCTTATTTTTCTTTCCAATGGCGATAAAATAGCTATGGATGATGGAGACAAAACAGGTCTCTGGGTAGATGATATGCATAAAAGAGTACAAGTGGCAGTAGACATTGAACCCCAAAAAATAAAAAAAGGTTCATTAATTGAAAAAAGAGGTCATTCCTATACAGCAGTTACAATGAAGAAAGTTTCCGACAAAATAATAAAATACGCAAAAATTCATCAAGTGTCAGAAGACTTTAATGCGTCTTTATATGGAAGCTTTAGCTATACTTCATTCTTATCCATTAGCAAAGCAATAGGGCGTGCAAAAGGTGAAGCCTCTGGGGGAAAAAAGACAATAGTAAATGTTGTTTTCACAGATAACACCTCTGCCAGCATAGAAGCTTCCGATGATCCAATATGGCTTGAAGCAGCTGCAGGGATGAAAGTTGAACATTACAAGTGTGGAACTTGTAATATCTATAAACTACTATTTAATTAATTTTATCTTACATAAAAAAGGCCTCCCTTGTGGAGGCTTTTTTATGATGATAACGAATATAGAGTTCTCGAACCGCGGAGGAAGCGATTCGACTAGGAGAGAGAAGCAGACGGAAGTATGTTGGAGAGGGCAAAGCCCGCGCGACGACGAAGCGGCGGAGCTTTAGCGACGTCAATCCTGTGTCGGCACCATCATAAAACCTATGCTTTTAGAATATTCATCCATAAATTCTGAAATTTGTTCTCTAAATGATTTCTCTTCTGTTTGAAAAGGAATTGCGCTCATATTAAACCTCCTTATATATTAATGATGTCTAAGCACAATATTTTTTATAAAAAATAGAAACCCAACAAATACATTTGCAAAAAAAGCATAAAAAACATAATTAAGTAAAATTGGAATAATTCCCCAAATAAAACCACCATCTTTAATATCACATAATTTATCTGAAAGAATATTTGGAAGGAAATACAATAAACCGATTATGCAAACGAACTTAAAAATTTTTACACCAATGGTTTCAACCCCAAACAGTAGTTCTAATCGATACTTTTCAAAAACAGTATAAATATCATATACGGACATCAAAAGTGCAATATATAAGCAACAAATTATAAGAAATTTATAATAAGTTATTGTACTTAATCCATAAAAAAGCATTAATTTTCCAATATCACTCCAATAAAAAGCTAAGCATTGTCTGTTTGGCGTCAATAACTCATAAGCCATTGATAAAATTATTAAAGAAAATGTTATAGAAGAAAGAAAAAATGGCACATCAATCTTTTTTACGAGAGAGAGCAATATATTATAACGAAAATACGGTTTAAATTGAAATCTTAAAATTGCGTAGGTCATCCAAAAAGAAATCAATAACATTGAATATCTTGCATGAACTTCATTTATTAAAGCTATAATTTGAATTAACCAAACATGGCACAGAATGAAAAGACATAAATATTTGTAATATTTATGCTGACATTGAATACCTGTTTCCAATACTGAAAGTACCTTATTTAAAAAACTGTTATCAGATAGATTATTAGAAATTTTTAAATCAGGAATAGCATTTTCTAGTTTTGAAATATTATTATCAATAATATCTTGCTTTGTTAATTCAACAGTGGCTCCATTTTTTAGAGCCAACCTACAAACTGGATGTTCATTATTCTCTAATAACCTTTTTTTATTCATATAATATCTTCCCTCAATATTTGAATTTCATCTTCAAATTTTAACCATTATTAACTTTTTTAATTTCTTTATTGTTCACTTAATTTGTTTTCATAAACATCGTAGTTCTTAAAAAACATTTTCCGTCCTCTTTTATATCATTACCTTAAAATATTTATTTCTTACTTTTTATTTTTCAATATCACCTTCTTAACTTATTAAAATTCACTTTTCTTAAATTTTAATAAACTAAGCGGCTTTTTGCCCAGACGAAAGAACGGAGTTATTACCAAACAACTCCGTTCCATTATCTATTTGTCCGTTTCCGTTAATATCTCTTACCAACAAACCATCATCTTTGCCTATCCAACCACTTCTTTCCGCAAAGCCATTGCCATCGTGATCAAAATGTGTTCCTTTTTCCATTGTCGTGGTTTCAACACCATCTCCATCTAAATCTATAACTAGCGAGAGCGAGTAACTTCTGCTGTGAAAAGAGATTCTTGAATCATGCACATAGGTTCATATTTTGTATATTGTCTATTATATTGAGATAAAGTGCAACAATTTACAGAAATAGTATTTTCTTCCATTTCTACACCTACCGCAGTTAAAAATGCTCCATAATAACCATATGTTTTTACCAATCTTCCCATATTTTTTAAGTCGCCTATAGGCATTTTAGAAACGCAATCTCCGATTTTACTTAATGTAACCTCACCTCCTATTATAGCCATATTCTTTAAGGTTTCAAAAAAAATTATCTATTGTATTTTTGTCTTCTTGTGAAATTTCAATCATCTGTATATTTCCTTTCTTGTTTGTATGCCTTTGCAAAACATTTATAATATTTTCTTCCTATATAAATTGTTGTATTAAAAGGAATTATGGCAAACAGGCCTGCAACAGATAAAAGTTTTATTTTGGAATTAAAATCATCTTTTGCCGGTGTAAATGCCATATAAATTAATGGCAAATATATAAAAAAACCTATTGCACATATTAAAAACCATTTGTCTAATAATTTTTTTTCAGAGGAACATACCTTGTAGATTTTATTTACAGAATAAAATCCTCGATAAAGTTCATATGGACACGTATAATAACTAGATGCTATTCCTAACGCAATAAAAGCAACAATAGCCAAAGCAATATACGATTTAGAATTTATCACATAAAAGAAAAAAAATGTCTCAACAAGTTCTGTTCGGGTGATATTTCCAGAATCTGCCGTTTCTATTAAAACGGAAAATATAACGGATAGTACAAATATAATATATGAATTGCGGCGATATATTGAATTTGTTCCGATGAGATAATTTTTTTTGTAACACAAACATATAGCTAAAGTCACAAATATAATATTTGCAGAAGATATAACTAATTTTAAATTATATAAATAAGATTGATTAATTTGCTTATAAAACATTGCAATAAAAAACATCCAACAATAAATAAGTAAACTCCACACCAGTATTGTGTATATAGGATGCTTTTCAGATGGCGTTTCCATCTCTATCAATTTTTTCTTATATGGATTATCATCGCTTAATTGTTCACTTAATTTATTTTCATAAATAGTGTAGTTCTTAAAAAGCATTGCTGTTCCTCTTCTGCTGTATGACTTTAAATTATCAATTTCTCTGTTCGCCTCTCCTAATTTGCGTGAACTTGTTTATTGTTTTCCATCAATAATTTTAAATTTATCTCCTATCTTATTAAAATTTCATTTAAAAAAATATTTGATTTTTACAATAAAACAGATTAGCATCTGCTCACTATTAAAATAAAGATAAAATTATTTTGGAGTATGTTTTTACATCTTAAAAAAAATTTACTATATTACTTACTCCTATCGAAAGTTAACTTAAAATATAAAAAGGTAAATAAAAACATTCCAAGATAAATTAAAGCCAACATAGCTCCCAGAAATACTTCATTCAAATTCTTCAACAAATATAAATAATAATTTGTATCTATTGAAAACAACACAATTATAGCGATAAAAAATGGAAATAATAATCCGCTAAAAGTCTTATTTTCTACTTTTTCACGAATTAACATTCTCTCATAACAGAAAAACGGATTACTTAAAATTGTTAGTAAGCAACTTAAAACTGAGATAATAAAAAAATAATTTAGAAATAGATTTGTACTAAACATATGCCCCAAGAAAAAAGCATCATTAAAAAAATTATCCCAAAAATTTCCTTCATAAATAAAATTTGAATAAAACTTTCCACATTCAAAAAGAAAAAGTACACTAATTACAAGAAAGCTCATAATGGCAATTCTTTTAAAAATAATTCTTATGATACTTTTAAAAAAAATACTTTTATCAGGATATAATTTACTTAATTTAAGAAGCAAAAATGGAGATAACAGAGAACCTAATTCTTTTATTCTTAAAATTGGAGTCCGCCAACAAAGAAGCACAAAACAAAAATAAAACACAGTTATAAAAAACATTCCATATGCAGAAGGACTATTTTCTACTACCGACTTTATTTGCAAAAATAGCACATATATTAAAGAAAGAATACAGAATATTTTATAAAATAGTGTATTATTTTCTTTATTTAATTTGTTGTAAGGAATACTAGGTTTTATATCTTTGTATAGCAGAGCACTCCTAAAGTTATTTATTTGATCTGCAAATAAATATTTAAGTTCAAAATTATCCATATGAATTTTCTCCTTAAACTAGTTATTGAACCTGTTAAAAAAATCTGTATTTATACCCAGAACCGGGAGAGATTTAACTTGATAATACAAAGAACCATTTTTATTTTTAATATTCTTATTAGCTCCAGCTTTTATTAGCATATCAACAGCTTCTTTATTTCCTCCTCCATAAGCCCAAAACAAAGGTGTATTACCATCTTCATCCTGAATATTTATATCCGCACCATTTTTAATTAAATATGATAAAATAGCTGTATTAGAACCCGCAGCCAAATGTATGGGCATAATAGATTTTCTATTTTCCTTGCTTCCATTAATATTTGCGCCACTCTTTATTAGATAATCGATAATTTCTATAAAATAAGGCTCCAATTGTTTTTCCATTTCCGCATAAGACATACGTATAGCTTTATTAATCTGCATTTTTTCTTCTTCTGTAATATCTTTACACTGTTTTGATATAATTGGTGGCAAACTACATTCCCCAATGCCCATCTTAATACGCTGATTAAATACAGCAACAGACATATTTTCCATATTTTGAAGTAACACTGGTAAGCTAACAGCCCAATTTAAAGTATCCATTCCTAATTTTTTTTCAGTACAAGGAACTAGATTTACATTAGCTCCGTTATCAACTAATATTTTTACTTTTTCAAGAGCCGTTGAAGGCTGCATTTGTTGTTGCAGACCTAAAATCAAACTTTTTATAGCTGATGTTA
>CALXWC010000010.1 GCA_944392265.1 uncultured Alphaproteobacteria bacterium
ATTTTCTTTCAATGTCAGATGGTTTTGTTGCATATGTGTTCATATTTTCTCTCTTTTTAAAGATAGTTGTTAAATTCTGTTTGAATATACAGTAAAAGTTTTGATTGTCAACTAAAAAATTTCATTATTTTTCAATATGTTAATTTATGGTATTATAATACCACTCATTAACTTATTGATTTTACTTGTTTTATAAATTTTCACAAAAATGAAATATTTTATTTCTTGCAAAAAATATGCATTTATAGTATTTTTTTTGTTCGGTATGTTCTTATTATGTCTTACTAAAAAAAATAAAAGTTATGAATACAAAAATTATTAAAATCCTTGTTCCTCAGCTAATTACTTTAGTATGTCTCATTGTTTTGGTTGTTCAAATCATGGCACAAAAAAAGGAAATAGAAGCTCTAAAAAAGGAAAACATTGAGCTTAAGGAAATAATCAAGAAAATAACTGTCCCCAGCGATGAAATTTTTTCTTCCGGCGGGAATGATTCGGTTAGAAAATTTTATGGAATAAAATAAATTAAAGGAAGGAAATATTGCTTATTTTATGAGCTTTATCTCCTTCTTTTTTTTTATTGAAACAACTGCGTATTTATGTTATTCTATAGTTGTTAAAATCTTATTATGTTTATTAAATTTTGCTTTGTTTTCATTTCATTTTTTTGAATTGATACTTGGCTTAAACATCGTAAGGTTTTTAAAAAAGAGTATTAATCACAAAAAAAAAATAATGAATATGGAAACAAAAAAATTTTGGGGTATCGTTCCCCAGCTTATTAGTTTAGGATGTATCATTTTTTTGTGCACTCAAATCGTTTCGCAGAAAAATGAAATCGAAGAGCTCAAAAAAGAAAATACCGAGCTCAGGAAAAACGATTTTGCCATCGTTATTACAAAAGATGGCGTTTATAAATGTAATGACATTACCAGAGCAAATAAAGTTCACGGTACTGTTATTACTAAACGCGGTGTTATTTCCAATGGAGAATTTACTCCTTTCAGTTCCACTGAGGAACAACTTACACCGTTTGAATAAATAAAACATAAGGGAAGGAAATATTGCTTGTTTTATAAGCTCTATCTCTTTCCTTTTTTATTTATCTAACAATTCTTTTAATTCATAGAGTTTTTCCAAGGCATCTTTTGGGCTATAATCATCAGGATTAAGCTTTTTTATTGCCTTGACCAGAGGCATTTCTTCTTCTCTTTCCTCTTTTTCTTCCATTTTCTTTTGCACGGCGGCAAACAAAGGCAAGTCATCTATCATTTTGGTGATATAAGTGCTCTTATCGCTATGCTCTAATGAATCAAGCACTTGTTCGGCACGTTTAACCACTAATTTTGGCAAGCCTGCTAATTTGGCAACATGAATACCATAAGATCTATCTGCCGCGCCATCAATTACTTCATGCAAGAAAATAACATCGCCGTTGAACTCTTTGATTTTCATACAATGCAGGCTCATATTTTTCAGCTTGCTGTTCAACAATGTCAATTCATGATAGTGGGTGGCAAACAAAGCTCGGCACTTATTAACATCATGCAAATGCTCCACAACCGCCCAAGCAATTGACAAGCCATCATAAGTTGCCGTACCTCTGCCGATTTCATCCAAAATTACAAAAGAGCGTTCATCTGCCTGATTCAAAATGCTGGCGGTTTCAACCATCTCTACCATGAAAGTTGAACGACCTTTGGCTAAATCATCTGAAGCGCCGACGCGAGAGAATATCTTATCAATAACGCCGATATGTGCTGATTTTGCCGGAACAAAGCATCCCATTTGTGCCATAATTGCAATGATGGCATTTTGGCGCAGAAAAGTTGATTTACCAGCCATATTCGGACCGGTCAAAAGCCAAATTTTGCCGTTTTCTTCACTCAAAACACAATCGTTGCCGACAAATGCGCCGTTATGTTCCTTGTTGATTGAGGCTTCAACAACCGGATGTCTGCCCTCTTTAACATCAAAGACCAAACTTTCATCCACAACCGGTCTGGTATAATTTTGCTCAATTGCCAAATCGGCCAAGCCTGCAGCCACATCCAACTCAGCAAGGGCTTTTGCCGTGCGAGAAATGTCATCTGACAAACGAATCACATCTTCTACCATTTGAGCAAAGAGTTCTAACTCCATAGCCAGAGCCTTGTCTTCAGCACCTCTTATCTTATTTTCCAACTCGGTTAACTCAACCGTGGTAAAGCGTGTGGCATTCAAAACAGATTGTCTGTGAATGAAAAATTTGTCTTCAAGCATTTGGGCGGCAAATTTGCTCGGTGTTTCCACAAAATAGCCAATCACATTATTATATTTGATTTTTAATTGCGGAATGCCGGTTTGTTCGGCGTATTTTGCCTGCATATCAGCCAAAAGCTTGTGGCTGTCATTTTTAATATGTTTGATTTCATCTAACGGCGGATAATATCCTTCTTTGATAAAGCCACCATCACGAGCCAAAAGCGGCAAATCTTCATCAAGAGCATTGGCTAATTTTTCTACCAAATCTTCATGATAACCCAAGCGATTGAGAATATCTTGCAAAGCCTTTGGCAACTCTTTTATCATTTGAGCATCAGGCTTTTGAGAAAAATCAGCTAACAAATTTTTGATTTTGGGCACAATATCCAATCCCTGTCCGATATTAGCCAAATCTCTGGGACCGCCTCTTCCTAAGCTGATGCGAGAAACGGCTCTTTCAATATCCGGACATGCGCGCAAGATTTCTCTAAAATCTTCTCTGACCGAATTATTTTCCATAAAGAATTCTATAACGTCCAGACGATTATTAATCTCTTTTATATCCAGCAACGGATTTGCCACACGGCTGTGCAACAATCTACCGCCGGCTCCGGTGATGGTTCTGTCCAACACGCCAAACAGGCAGGCATTTTTATCTCCGGTCAGGCTTTCTGTCAGCTCTAAAGAGCGTCTGGTTGCGCCATCAATCTCAATCACCTTGTTTTCGTGCAGTTTTATTGGTTTTTCTATTCTTGGAATACGGCCTTTTTGAGTGTTTTCAATATAATCAATCAACAATCCGGCGGCAATAATCTCCGGCTTTGAAAAGCTGCCGAAAACCTCCAAAGAATGCACTTCATAAACGTCTTGTAACCTTTTTAATGCATTATCATAATTAAAACGAGCTTGCGGCAAAACGCTTAATTGTTCTCTATATTCATTCAAAACGCCAAAGATTTTCGGATTTTGCAAGAAACTGTCTGAAACCAAAATTTCAACAGGATTTAATCTGGCTAAGACCATACTTAAAACAGAGGCCTCATTTTTATCTTTGAGGTTAACGTCTTGCGTATAAAAATCTCCGGTAGAAACATCTACCCAAGAAATGCCCAGCACATCTCCGCTTTTGGCAAAAGAAAGCAAGAAGTTGTTCTTTTTAGAATCAAGCAAATGGTCTTCGGTTAATGTTCCGGCCGTAACCAGACGAATGACCTCTCTTTTAACGACTGATTTGGCGCCTCTCTTTTTGGCTTCTTTAGGGTCTTCTACTTGCTCGCATATAGCAACCTTGTAACCTTGGCGAATTAACTTGGCCAAATAACTCTCATATGCATGAAACGGAACACCACACATCGGAACATCCGTGTTTTCGTGTTTGCCTCTCTTGGTTAAAGCAATATCCAATGCTTTTGAGGCTATTACGGCATCTTCAAAAAACAGTTCATAAAAATCGCCCATACGATAAAACAACAAATAATCTTTATGAGCGTTTTTTATTTCTAAATATTGCGCCATCATCGGCGTTGCATTTGCAGGAATTTCCATTTCAGTCATTTTTTTCTAAAAATTTATCAATTTTAAACTTGTTTGATAATAGTATATTTACAAGTATAGTCTAGAACTTTTTGCTACTTATGGAACAAAAACGATGTTTAAATTTGGAAAAAAATTTCTCGATTTTGAAAAGAACAACCGTTTTATTCAACGCGTGCTCTTTTTATCTATTCCGACCGCATTTATTTTTATTTTGCTTGTTGCCGTGGATTTAATGTCTATGGTTATGGCCATAGTTTCTTTTACATCCATTATCATATTTAACATTATTTTGCTTTTCCCTATCACATTTGAAATGCAACAGGTAAAAAAATATATTGAAAATTTGGCATCTGGGCAAAATGTTGAAGACTATAATATGAAATTATCTGAAAAAGACTCTCAAGCCATTGTTGAAGCCGTTAATGCCATGCATAGCTTTTGGGCTCAAAAAAATGATATTTTGGAAGCTCAAACCATTTCTGATACAGCCGTTCTTGATTCTCTTCCCGACCCAATTATGATGATTGATCGAAGCGGAAATATCTTGGGCGCAAACCTTTCTGCCCGTACCTTGTTTGGTAAAAATATCACCAACAAAAATGTTGATAAACTTTTTAACTCTAATAACTTTATTGAAGCCGTAAACAGAGTTTTGAAAAAAGAAAGCACTTCTGAAAACCTTATTTTTTATGTAAAGCAACCAAAATCTCAAAAACTTTATGCGCATATCAAACAACTACCTTGGCTTTCTAAAGGACGCGCTGTTGCCGTTATATCTATCTATGATATGACCAAGGCTCTTAAGATTGAAAAAATGCAATCTGATTTTGTGGCTAATGCCAGCCATGAATTAAGAACTCCTTTAGCCATTATTTCCGGATTTATTGAAACATTGCAAACTTCGGCTCATGATGATGAAAAAGCTCGTGACCATTTTCTTGCCATTATGAAAGATCAGGCCGAATATATGTCTGCTTTGATTGAAAACTTACTCTCCCTTTCCAGAATTGAGCTTAATCAAGACCAGCGCCCTTCTGAAAAAGCTGACGTGGAAAAACTTATTGATGAGGTGAAACTTGCTCTTGACCATAAAGCTCAAGAAAGAGAAATGAATATTGTTGTGGAAAAAGAAGCTCACTTACCCGAAATTACGGCAGACAAGGCTCAGGTTAAACAAATTATCCAAAACTTAACGGATAACGCTCTCAAATACGGAACTGCCAAAACAGACATTACCATCAGTGTTCATCGTGCAAACCATGTTCCTCCTTCAAAAAGCTATAAAGTTGCCGAAGGTGAAGCTCTGGCAATTTCCGTTAACAACAAAGGACATAAAATCAGCCCTGAAGATTTAGCCCGTTTAACGGAACGCTTTTTCCGTTTGCAAGAGCACAAAGACCTCAACATCAAAGGAACCGGATTGGGACTTTCCATTGCAAAGCAAATTATTTTGCGTCACAGAGGCAATTTGACTGTTTCTTCAACCACATATCAGGGAACAACTTTTACAATATATCTTCCGGTGGAACAATAACATCTTCTGCTTTTTTCTTCTTGAAGAAATGCATGTAGGTAACCGGCTTGATATCTGTGGCTTTATAAACAGACTTTCTGATCTTGGCGCGAATATATTCTTCTATTTGCGCCTCTTTATAATTAAGCTTAACAATTTCTACTGGCAAGCTTTGTATAACTTGTTCTTTGATTTCTTCAGCTAACTTATTAAATGCTTCTTCTTCCAAAATATCAATTGAAGAAATTTCCAAATCTTCCAAATGCCAATTTTCATCAAAAAATACGCTGATAAATAAAGAGCAATTATAAGCTATTCTCTTGCGATTTTTTATCAGCTGAGAGTTAAGCGAAGTTAATTGGTTTCTATCTACGCCGATAATATCTGTCGGAATTTCGCCCACTTTTTCAATCTGATGCTCTGATAAAAGCATCACATCTCCGTTGCGGGCAATGACAACATCTTCAACACCGCATTCAAGCGCAAATCTTTTTTGCGCGCGCAAGTTTCTTTTATCTCCATGTACCGGCAAAACAATCTTGGGCTTTAAGAGTTCATACATTTTTTTAACATCATTTTTGCAGGCATGCCCTGAGGTATGAACCAAATATTCTTCACTTGAGATAACCTCAACACCGGCATCTCTTAATTTTTCTTGCATCTTTTCAATTTTTTCTTCATTTCCGGGAATAATCTGAGATGAAAAAATAATTGCATCACCTTTGCCCAAACTGATACTCTTATTTTCGCCATTAACAATACGAGTTAAGCCACTGCGATAATTGGCCTGAGAGCCTGAACAAATATAAAGCATTTTATCAAGAGGAATATCCATAGCTTGTTTGGCCTCAACATATGAGGGCAAATTTTCTAAATAACCGCATTCTTTGGCAATGTTTATATTTTGTATCATGCTCATTCCGGCAATAACGGGGGTTCTGTCTGCTGCATGAGCCGCTAATATCAAACTCTCCAGACGGGCAATGTTAGATGCAAAACATGTGGCAACCAAAGTGTTTTTGAATTTTGGAACCAACTCCAGCAAGCTTTCTCTTATCACACTTTCTGACGGGCCGGAAACCTCGTGATCAAGATTGGTTGAATCTCCCACATATAAGTCCACACCTTCTTTGGAGATTTCGGCTAACCTATCATAATCGGTCTTAATAAAATTGATTTGTTCATCATCAAAGCGCCAATCTGTGGCATGGAACACATTGCCATATTTGGTCTTAATAAATAAGCCGCAACTATCCGGCAAGGAATGCGCCAGAGGAACATATTCAACCTCAAAGTTATCAAGCTTGATTTTTCTTTGCTCGTTTATTGAATGGAGCTCAACCGCTTCATCTAATTTATATTCAAATAATCTTCTTTCAATATGTCCTAAAGTAAAGTCTGCAGCATATACCGGACATTTTAATTTTGGCCAGACATGCGCAATTGCGCCAAAGTGATCTTCATGTGCGTGAGTTACAAATAAGGCCTCTATATCTTCTTGATATGGTTCTAAGAAAGAAGCATCAGCAAACCCCATATCAATTCCGGGGAAATCATCATTTAAGAAACCATAGCCGCAATCTACAACAATGATTTTGCCGTCAACCGCATAGGCGTACATATTAAAGCCAACTTCCTCAGCTCCACCCAATGCTACAAAATATAATCCTTCTTTATTAAAACAATTCATTTTCTACCCTATTTGACGATTTATCCTTATATATAAAAAATATCACCGGCGCAAATTTTTTCAATACCCTTATTTGTTTCCAAAAGCAAAAAGCCATTCTTGTCAATATCTTTGAAAATGCCAATCTTGTTCTCTTTGGTTCCTCTAACTTCAATTTGCTCTCCCAAACCTTTGACATGAGATAACCAAACGGAACGGATTGCTTCAAAGCCTGAGTTTTGCAAAATATCAAAATTCTTGTCAAAACAAGATAAATATTCTTTGAGCAAAGTTATTCTGTCTGTTTTATAACCATTATCGGCCAAAGATACTGCCGGATAAATCAATCCTTCTATTTTGGGTGATTGGGCAATGTTAACACCGATACCTATAATCAAATAATCGCCCTCGCCTTTTTCCATTAAAATTCCTGAGACCTTACAACCTTTAACCAAAACATCATTCGGCCACTTTAATTTTATATCAATATCAGGAAACAGATTTTTTATACTCTCTAATAAGCTTAAAGAAACTACAAATATAATCTCTCCTAACTGAGATAATGGAACTTTGACTAACAAAGACATAAACAGATTGCCCTCTAAACCTATCCAGCTTCTGCCTCTGCGGCCACGACCTTGATTTTGCATTTTGGCACTAATAATATATTTGCCATCCGTTACTTCTTTGCTTAAAGCCAAAGCCTCGTCATTTGTACTGCCGACTTCTTCTTTATCTGTCCAATTCCAATTATGATATTTTTCCATATTTTTACCTTATCAATTTTTCTAGATTTTCAATATAAAATGCCGGATTTAAGATGCCGATTAAAAAGACAATAATAAATACGCTTATCCAAAAAATGCTGCCATTGTTTATTCTATCTAAGTTTTGGCATTTTTCTGAAAAGAAAACTTGGTTGATGATATTTAAATATGCAATCAATATTAAGAAAAACGCCATAAAGAAGAAAAACATAACCCAATATTCTTCCAACAAAACAAATGAATCTACAATTTGTAATTTACCAATAAAGCCCAAGCTTAACGGCATTCCGGCAATAGACATTAAAAACACGCATAACAAAACAGCTAACATCGGTTTTTGAGAATATAATCCCTGAACTGATGAAAGCTCGCTTAAATATTCTCCCTTGTATTTTAAGCTAAATAAGATGCCGTATATACCCAATACGGAAACGGTGAAAATAATTAAATATAACAAACTGCTTAAGAGATTATCTTTATCAAAATTTTTCAAACTCAAAATTGCAACGCCGATGGCATATAGGCAGCTATATGATATCATGGCTTTTAAATTATTTTCTTTAATCAGGCTAAATGCGCCCCAAAAAATTGAGATAAAAGCAAATAAATGTATTAGTTGAAAAATCAATTTGAAATCTGAAACCACCGTTTGTCCGGAGAAGAAAACAAAACATCCATAGCCACCTAAAAGAGGCAAAACCTGAATAACCGTACTACTTGGTAATATTGCCGCTTTATGAGCCTGAATTTTGCTGATATGGGTTGGAAACATTCCAAGCATATAAATAATATTAAGCATAAAACCCAAATAAGCCATATTATCCCATATGTTCAAAGATTTATTTTTATAATGCATCGCAATGCTTTTTATGTCCCAACTCAAGGTCTGATGATATACATAAGCCAAACTTGAGATTAATATCAACATCATAATTGCCGAAAAAATGCCAAACTGATGTCCGGTTTGTCTTTCTTCGTCTTCTTTATATAACAAAGAAAGAGCATATTGCATCAGCATGATTAAAATCATTCCGCCACATAAAATCATCAGATGATTGGTGGAAATAACCAACATTAATCCGCAAAAAAGCCACAAAGAAAGAGCATAAAACATGGCTGAGTTCAGATTTTTGCTCAAAAACCACTTGCAAGACATTGAAAATATGATTAAGGCGCTCACACTTAAAATAATTTTATAAAAAACTGTCATTGCATCATTATGAAAAAAGTCACTTTTCACATCAAAATAACGCAAGGTAATTTCACCCAAAACAAATAAATATAAGCTATATTTACTCAAAGAATAAAATGTTTTTGGGGTATTGGCCGTTCTGTATTTATTAATCAGAAAAAATAAAATTCCGACACAGCTCAACAATATTTCGGGCAAAACAGAAACTATATTCGGCAAGGTATTTTCCTTTCTTAAAACACAAATACAAACCACAACGGTTTTACAAAAGACATCATCAAACAAAAGCAAACAAAGAGCATTAAGGCAAAATATTTACCGTTTATGTCTTTAATCTCTACACCATTGGCATTCCATTTTTCAAAATCTCTTAAACGGAAAAACTCGTTTAACAATGCGCAAGAGACTATGATGATTGCCAAAAGCATAATAATGCCCATTTGGATATTGTCTGCCAATAAGTTTGATAAAATTAAAAAATTGCTCATAAACAAAGATGATAACGGCAAGCCAACCGCGGCTAATGTTACAAAACCATATACAATTGATAATCTGGGATAAGCACACAACATTCCATCATCTAAAACAGAATGTTCAGATTGTTCTTTATAAAGATAATATGAAAAGATTTCCAAGCATGTTACAATCAATAAATAACTAAACAATGAATAAACAATGTTGAGCAAAATATCTTCTTTTCCGGTTAAAACACCTAACAAATACATAATGTAATAAACCGTAATATATGAAAAAAGCTTATATTGTCTATCTTTGTTGATATAACCGATTAGCGAGATGAAAAGCATGGTAATCACGCTAATGATTTGCAACAGCAAAATTACAATGTCTAATACTTGCGGCAAGGTTTGCGGCAAAAAGCGGATAAATCCATATAAACCCGTTAACGGTATGATGATGGAAATAATGAAAACCATCGGATTTCTCAAGTTTGAATCAACCGAAGATATCCAATAATGGAACGGCCATACCGGAATCCTGGAAAGCAATGAGATAAAAATTGCACCCCAAATAAAATATTCCAATCTGTTGCTTAAGTTCATTAAGCTTAGTTGTTGCAACCCTAATGAACCTTTGTGATAGTTAAACAATAAAACCACCGCGGTAAAGAATAAAATCGCTCCAACCATGTTGTATACGAAAAATCGATTGATATACTCTTTTCTTTTGATGTTACCAAATATACCAAGCAATAAAAATTGCGGAATTAACATTGCCTCAAAAAACATATAAAAAGAAAAAATATCTCCGGAAATAAAAAAGCCGTTAACCATGCTTAAAAACAACAGGGAGAAAACCATTAATGTTTTTTGCTTTTTATAATTATTTCTGATGCCGACAAAACCTATAACAAATGCTATATGGATAGCCAATAACATCATTAATGATAAAACATCCACACCAAAAATAATATCAATATTTGGCTTTTTCATCCAATTGTATTTTTCTATTAAATGTAACCCCGGTTCATTTAACTTAACCAGCATAAACACCCTTAAAATCATAATAATGTTGGATATAACGGCAAATACGGCCACATTAAAAACATTGTTGGTTTTGCCGTTTTCCGCTTCTTTTGCGGCCAAGGTAAACAGCATGCCTAAAAACGGTATTGCAACTATCAATGATAATATTGAAAAACTGTTTAACATCTTATTTTCCTACATACAGACATATAGCCAACGCGGCAAAGCTCAAAACGACATAGATAATACTTGTTTTAAGTGATGACACATCTAACTTTTGCAATAATGATAAGAACTTTGAAAACACCGCATTCCAGGTATTAATAATCGTGCGTTCAATCAAAATAAAATCAACCAAAAGCCAAAGAATTCTACCCAAAATTCTAATTGGGGTAATGATAATAAAATCAAAAATATCTTCAAAAACATCAATTTCTTGAATGTTTTCATTTTGATATAATTTTTCAAACCGTTTGAACGGATAAACAATAAAACTTAAAAGAAATATTACAAATAATCCGGCGTTCAAAAGTCCAGTGTGCATATCCGGCTTAACATAATGAACCGAAATACCTCCTAAAATAAGTAAAACAATATAAACGGCATAGCTACAGTTTTTTAATAAGGCAAAAACCCTTTCATCGGCATGAATTTCACCTAAAAAAATCTGATGGAACAAATAACCTAAGACCAAACCTAATGTTGCCAAATATATTGCACAAACGACAAGGCTTATCGGAGAGCAAATTTGCCAAAATAAGTTTGCTCCGCAAAAGAAAATCAACATATATAAAACAAAACTTAACTTTAAGTTTTTGATAAAGCCTCCCATTTTAGAAATGTTTTGCTCATATGATGATATGTGATATATGCTATATAAAACAAGGTTTAACAAATATCCCAAAAAAGAACCGGCAAAGATAATATGCATAATTTTATCAGGAGCCATTAATATCAAATAAAAGCTTGTTCCCCAGCTTAACTGAGCCATACCTACTGCTTTTTCTTTAATATTATCTTTGAAAAAGACATTAAATAACCCTGATAAGAAAGTGCCTAAAGCTAAAATCTTGATAACCACTTCAGCATAATCAGAGATGCTTAAAATGCCGCTTAATTTATATAACAAGACCATTCCGATGGTAGGTGTTCCGCAATATAAGACATAGTTTAAGCGGTTAAATGTAAGAACGCTCATATCATAAAACTGATTATGAAACATAAATAAGCCTGATTTGATGCTTAAGCTAAATAAAAATAATATGGCAACCAAGTCTTTATGCGCACCAGATTTTTGGTATAATTCCACGGCATTGATGTTTAATGTATTCAAATATGCATAAAACAAACTGCAGATACTAAACAAACTTATATCTGATAAAAAGTTGTAAAAAGCATATTTTTTTCTGGCATCTATATCATTAATCAAGCAAAAAATAACCACTGAAAACAAGCTGTTGGCAACGATTAACTGAAATAAATTTTGAGAAGTGAGCAAAAGCAAATAAAAGAATAAGCTCAAGAAAATCTGGCTAATGAACTGTTGTCTTTTTTCTTCTTTGGGGTTAAACACAGACAAAAACACGCTCAAAACAGATAATATTAAAACCGGAATAAAAAGCTGATATAAATTTTTATTAAATGATAAATCTACTTTAACTTCCAAATCCAAATATTTTAGCCAAGAAAAAGAATATTTGGCATAATCGGCATTAATATAGCCGCTTATAAAGGCATATGAGATTCCACCCAAAACCAGCAGAAGAAAAAACGAGAACAGTCTTTCTGCTTTCTTTAGCAAAAAAATATTTCCGAGTGCACCGATAAAAAATAATGCAAATATATTGTTTATCATCATAGAACTATGCCTTTTTTCTTTTTTTTCAGCATAGCAATACCTTTCTTTTTTTAAAGCTTTTCTTTGAGGTTATAAAGAAAAAACTCCGTTTTTGGTAAACGGAGTTTTATTCTTAATTAAATCTGCCGTGGCAATGTTTATATTTTTTACCACTTCCGCAGGGGCAAAGGTCATTTCTGGCTACTTTTCCCCATGTGGTTGGATCATTGGGATCAAAAGGCTTATATTGGAAAGGTGTTTGCTTTTGCGCTTGTTCACTCTTTTCTTCTGATCCATCCATTACAGAATTTGGGCTTTCATGAACTTCTTGCAAATTTTGTTGCATTTGCGGACGTTCCATATTTTCGGCTGAGTTACTTTGGATTTGAGCATTACAAATCAAGAAGGTAACCTTCTCTCTTAATTGATCCAATAAATATGAAAACATATTAAATGCTTCTTTTTTGTATTCGTTCAAAGGATCTTTTTGACCATAGGCACGTAATACAATCGTGTGTCTCATCAAATCAAGAGCGGCAATGTGATCTTTCCAAAGTTGATCCAAAACTTGTAACAAAATGCTCTTTTCAACATATCTGATTACGGATTCTGGCACATTTTTATATCTTTCTTGCAATGTGTTTTCCATTGCTTCCACTATTCTTTGAGCAAAGATATCAGCACTTATCTCTTTTTCTTCAGACATTTCTTTTAACGGGAAGCTCATACCGATTGTACGGTTCAATTCTTGAGCCAACTCATCTAACTTCCACTCTGACGGCATTGTGCCATATGGCGCATATTGAGATACCAAATCTTCAACAAATTCGTCTCTCATATCGCGAATCGTTTCAGATACGTCTTCTGTTTCCATTAATTCTTTTCTTTGTTCGTAAATAACTTTGCGTTGGTCATTCATCACGTTATCATATTTCAGCAAGTTTTTACGAATATCAAAGTTTCTTTCTTCAACTTTTTTCTGAGCTTTTTCCAAAGCTTTGCTGATGAACGGATGAACCAAAGCCTCACCTTCGGGCATGCCGAGTTTTTGTAAAACGGCACTCATTCTGTCTGAACCGAAGATGCGCATTAAGTCATCTTCCAAAGATAAGAAGAATTTTGAATGTCCGGGGTCTCCCTGACGGCCTGAACGACCTCTTAATTGGTTATCAATACGGCGGCTTTCGTGTCTTTCCGTTCCAATTACATATAAACCACCGGCTGCCAAAGCTTCTTTTTTGCCTTCAGCTACTTCTTCTTTAATTTTTGTTTTGATTTTTTCAATTTGTTCGGGAGTTTCATCGCCTTTTAAGGTTTCTTTTAAGCGCATGTCAACATCACCACCCAACGGAATATCCGTACCGCGGCCTGCCATATTGGTAGCTATGGTAATAGCACCCGGAACACCTGCTTGCGCCACGATTGAAGCTTCACGCTCATGGTGTCTGGCGTTCAAGACCTCAAATCGAACATTGCTTTTGGCTCTTAATAAATCTGCCAATAACTCAGATTTTTCAATTGAGGTTGTACCAACCAAAACAGGTTGATTTCTCTTGTGGCAATCTAATATAGTTTTAATAATGGCATCATATTTTTCTCTTGCCGTACGGTATATTTCATCATGGTCATCAATTCTTATAACCGGACGGTTGGTCGGAATTTCAACACAATTTAAGCCGTAAATGTCATTAAACTCAGCTTCCTCGGTCATGGCTGTACCGGTCATGCCTGATAATTTTGGATATAAACGGAAATAATTTTGGAATGTGATTGATGCCAAGGTTTGGTTTTCTGATTGTATCGGGCATCCTTCTTTGGCTTCAATTGCTTGATGCAAACCATCGCTGTAACGACGACCTTCCATCATTCTGCCCGTAAATTCATCAATAATCACAACCTTATTGTCTTTAACAATATAGTCAATGTCTCTTAAATGCATTTTATGAGCGCGCAAGGCTTGATTAACATGATGAACCAAGGTTACATTGGCAATATCATACAAACTGCCTTCTTTTATTAAGCCCACTTCTTTTAAGAGTTGTTCAACATGCTCTTGTCCGGCTTCGGTCAAAACAACTGTTTTGGCTTTTTCATCTTTTTCATAATCTGTTTCCAACAAATGCGGAATGATTTTATTTACCAAAATATATTTTTCAGAGCTGTCTTCTGCCGGACCGGAAATAATTAACGGTGTTCTTGCCTCATCAATCAAGATAGAGTCAACTTCATCCACGATGGCAAAGTTAAACGGACGTTGAACCATATCGGCTTTTTCAAACTTCATATTATCTCTTAAATAGTCAAAACCGAGCTCGTTGTTGGTTCCGTAAATAATATCGCTGTTGTAAGCAATTCTTCTTTCATCATCCTTTTTACCATGGACAATATAGTCAACGCTCAAACCCAAAAAGCGATAAACTTGTCCCATCCATTCTGCGTCACGCTTTGCCAAATAATCGTTTACGGTAACGATATGAACACCCTTTCCTTCCAAGGCATTCAAATAAGCAGCCAAAGTTGCCACAAGAGTTTTACCTTCACCGGTCTTCATTTCGGCAATCATACCTTTGTGCAAAACAATACCGCCAATTAACTGAACATCATAATGACGTTGACCTAAAGTACGTTTTGCGGCCTCTCTGACAACGGCAAAAGCCTCAGGCAAAAGATCATCCAATGTTTCGCCTTCTTTCAAACGTTGACGGAATTCTTGAGTTTTAGCTCGCAATTCTTCATCACTTAACGGGACTATCTTCTCTTCTAAAGCATTGATTTTTTGAACTATTTTATATTGTCTTGCAATAAAACGATCATTAGCACTACCAAAAATTTTACGAGCTAAGCTGCCTAACATTATATTTTTCCTCATTTATATTCTTATAATCTAGGCTAAAAAATAGTGTTTTAAGTTCAGAAAGTCAATAGCAGCGCAAAAGTTATAAACTACGCAAAAAAAAATATTTGGAAAAAAACAATTTTTTAGTGTATAAAATCCATTAGAAAAAATTTTGTTTGGAGAAAAATCATGAATAAAAAATATATGGCTTTTGCTTTAATCAGCGCATTTACCTTGAATGCAAGCTTAGCTATGGCTGAAGGTAATAACGGCGTAGCTGCTATCGTTAATGGTGAAAAAATTACCGTTGAAGATGTAAGAAATGCCTATAATGCAAACCCGCAAATTAAAGACAGAGTTTCTTTTGAAGAGTTCTACAACAAAGCATTAGACGGCTTTATCAGCGGCAAAATCATCTACCAACAAGCTCAAAAAAATAATGTTGAAGATACTCCTGAATACAAAGCTCAATTGAAACTTGCAAAAGAAGAATTGGCTCGCAAAATTTATATGGAACAAGAAATCAATAAAAAAGTTACAGACGCTGAAATCAACAAACTTTATAAAGAATATAAAGACACATTCAAATCTGAAAAAGAAATCAAAGCAAAACACATCTTGGTTGATGATGAAAAAACAGCCAAAGATATTATTGCCAAACTCAAAAAAGGTGAAAAATTTGATGACTTGGCTAAAAAATACAGCAAAGACAGACCTGATTTAGGTTACTTTAATCAAAAAACAATGGTTCCGGAATTCTCTAAAGCTGCTTTTGCTTTGAAGAAAGGAGAATATTCTAAAGCTCCGGTTAAAACTCAATTTGGTTACCATATCATTTTGGTTGAAGATGTCAGAGACTCTAAACCTGCTGATTTGAAAACAGTTAAACCACAATTAAAAGCTATGCTTTCTCAAAACGCTTTAGCTGAATCTTTCCAAGGTATTGCTCAAGACAGCAAAATTGAAAAATATGGCTTGGACGGTAAAAAACTTGAAACAGCTCCCGTTAAAAAATAACGCAAGCTAACTTAAAAAAAACGCCGATTTTATCGGCGTTTTTTTTATTTTCTCTCATTTGTTAAAATTCTTTTTTAAGCCCTACCGTTAAAATCAATTCCTTATAATCTGAGGTGGCGCTCATATATCTGCCGTTGGCATAACCGCTGATATCATCGGTAAATTTTTGCTCAAACTCGGCGCCAAAGCTATATGCCAAATCCCAGTTATTTTCTTCTTCATAAAAACCTTCCTGCTGTCCTTGACCAAAGTAAGCCTGAACACGGTCTTTTTCTTCATAAAAAGCACCGACAGAAGCATCAACGGCAAACTTTTGAGTATTGGTTTCTTTGCGGTAAGAAATAAACGGATATGCACCTAACAATAATTGCGGACTATAATATCCACCATGTCCAAAGGTGTAATTATCTTGGTTTTCGGCATAATGCTCAATAGCCGTATAAACACCGTAGCTTAAGCCGTCTTTAGATTTTCCGACAGTGGCATGATATTTTATAGAATGGTTTTGATGAACATTCTTACCCGAATATGCATTATAGCTTAAATCTGTGTTAAAGAAATAATTTTTACCAAAGTCTAAATTATATTTTATTTTTCCGCCAGTTTCTACAACACGTCCCCATTCTTGGTCTGAGTAAATATCTCTCATTCCAACCTTGGATAATACTGAATCTTCAACACTTCTGCTATATACATTTACGGAAAAACCAGAATTTAGCTTTACATCAGCATCAAATGTCGGCAAAGCAGAAATTTGAGCATCCAAAGGTGTGGTTGCCAATGTGAGATTGAGCTTATCTCCTTTATAACGAAAATAAGGAACAAACACATTTTGCTTAAAGCTATCATTTTGTTTGACTTTTCCGCCGGCAGAATAATTGTAAAACGCACCAAAATATTCTCCGTTCGGAACTCTTCCGGCGGTTAAATGTTCTTGAACAACACCAACCTCATAATCTTTGGTTTCGGCAGACATCGATGTTTTATAAGAAAAAAGTTCTGACGTGCCTTTGTCACCGTCTCTGAATCTAAATTTTTCCTGCAACTTAAATGCCACGTCTTTGGGCTTGGCTTTTTCTGCAACATGAACTGTCGGAACAGCGCAGCGGCAAGACTTTATCGGCTCAACCACAGGGTCTGCTTGCACTTTTTTAGATTTTTTCTTTTTCAGTGTTTTTTTCTTTTGTGCAACCGGTTTTACTTCAGCCACCTTTAATTCTTCGTTTGTTTGAACTACTGACACCTCTGCTGTCGGCAAAACAGCATCATTGCCTGCCACCATTGAGGATGCCGTTACAATCGTGTTTTGTTCTCTTCTATGGTCGGCCAATCTGGTTGCAATGGCTTGTTTCAAAGGCTCATCCATATTTTCGCATTTTTGAATTTTTAAGATGTCTTCTTCATAATTTTCCATATATCCTTTGGCTGCTAATGCCAATCTAGCGTTGTAAAAGACATCCGGATCAACACAATTATTATATTCTTGCTGATATATCTTGAAAAAATCCATCAGCGCAGCTTCGTCAACATCTGTTCCGAGTTTGGCATAATATTCTCTGGGTGAGATGGGTGACATACCTTTAGCTTGCACAACCGTTGTGCCTAAAACCGTTGCCAAAGAACAAAGAACATATTTATTTATTCTCATTATCCAAACCTTTCAAAATGATATACATCCAACCTGCTGTTGCAAATAAAAATACAAAAATCAGTACATTAAACAGAACTCTATTGTTGTTACTCAAAAACGATAAATCATCATCTATGCCCACATCACTGTTAATTTCTTTATGCTCTGCAGTATTATAAGCTATGATTTCTTGATTATCCGTATCTGCTTCTAAAGTATCTCCGTTTATGTTTTCCATATCACCTTTTTGCCACAAAAGTGCTAATCCGTTGTTCATTTGAGCATAGTCTTTAGCCTGCAAAGTTATTTGAAGATTTCTTTTGCCAATAAACTTTTGTGATATTTTTAAGATATTATCCGGCAATGTTTTATCTTCGGCAAAGAATATGATGTTTTTACCCTTGTAATCAGGCTTTCCGATATAAAATGTTAGTTTTTGAGAAGGATTACCACCCTTTTGTGCCAAATATGCATTAAAGCTTATAACAGCCTCTGCACTTTGATTGTTAAGTTTTTCCATATAAATATCCATTGGTGATGCAAAAGGATAAGCATCATTGAAAATATATTTCATATTCGGAAGTTCAACCAACAATCCTAAAGGCGGAATTTTTAACGTGGAGTTATTAAACAAGGTTACAAAAACGCCTTCATTTTTATTTTCCAAACAATTGGTTTCTGAATCTTGAGCCTTGATATCGGCAAAGAACAAAATTTTATTTTCACCTTTTTTTAGCAAAGATGCTCTGAAAGAAACCTTATATTTTTCTATTTTTTGTCCTTCGGTATTTTTTAGGCGAATCTCTGAAACTTTTTCATCATTGACAAAAACATCTAACTTTGAACCTTCTTTCAGATAATTTCCGCTTACTAAATCCAGTTCCAATTCGACATATTGGTTTGGAGCTAAATATGTTTGTGAAGGGATTTTGAAGACAAACGCTTTTTGTTCTTTTGAGCGTTTGAACATATAGTTGGCAAAACCCAATTCTTTGAAAGTATAAATATGGTCTTGCTTTAAGATGTTTTGTTCAGATGAAGGAATTTTAGTAAAATCGGTTATCAAGGTATTATTTTGAACAAAGTCTTTATCTGCCATATTTTTTGCTTCGGGCAGATAAATATTATCATATCCATCTAATGCTTTATTCCCCAATTTTAAGTCAATTTCTCTGTCTTTAACACCAACGGCCAAAGCTGATGCAAAGTTTGTTAGCTGACTTAATTTATCTAAATTTAAGTTTTCAACCACCATATTCAGCTTAATCGGTGTGTGTTCATATTTATCAAACACATCTGAAAAAGCTAAGTCTTGTTTTTTATTTATCGGCAAAGGTTGATAGTCCATCACCACATAAGATTTTTTTAAATCTAATATAACCTGCTCTTCTCCGAGGTTGCAATTTTTTGCCGGTGCTTTAATTTGCACACTCAACAAAACTTCATTTTCACCTCTGGCAAAGTTTTTTACCGGCAAATCTAAAACAAGCTTATTATTCTCTCTGATGTATGGTATGTTTTTGCCTCTGAATTTTGGCGCAAAAGTTATATTTTCATCTTTAAGCTTGGTCGTTTTTTCATACTCAATCACCATTTTTGCAGAATTTATATTCCACCTTGGAGATACATAAAACGGAATGCCTGAACTACCCAAAACATTGTTAAAATATGTGTAGTCATGATGTTTTAACTCATTTAAGGGTTGTTCATAGGTTGCGGCATAACTTGTTGCCGCCCCTGACAAAATAAACGCAGCAAACACAAACTTAAAATATGATCTGGTAATGGACCAACAGTTTCTAAAACTCTTCATCAATATATATAACCCTACCGGAATTTTTGAAAAATGTTTTACATAAGAATGATATACATTTTGCCAACGTTGAGAATTACCGAAAACAAAACGGATATTATCTTTTGACAACGGTTCGTTGATTTTGGCCAAAATCTTTTCTTTTTTCTGCTCTACAACGGTTATTTTGGTCTTTGAGCCGTTTTGGTCTTTTATTTCGTATTCTTTACCCTCTTCCATCACATAATCGTTCGGGAAAGTCAGCTCTATTTCAGAAACAGACAGACGAACCAATTTGGCATCAAAATCATTTATTAAAACCGTTTCGGGTTCTTTCAGCGGAATCGAATAATTTTTGTATTTTTTCTTCTTTTCCCACATCACGCCGATACAAGACATCAAAATTACAAAGTTAAACAAATTCCAAAATTCGGTTAAATATATAATGTCTGAGCTGGTTGGATTATGTTCATAAATATACCAACCTCTGAAGAAACCGCCGATGACCAATGCCTGTAAGAACAAGAATGAAAGTATTCTTACACTTATATAATCTTTATCTTCCACAAGGCCCTTGGGTGTGATATTAAACGTGGGCTTTTTGGGGCTCAACAACACCGAAATTATAGACGGCAATAAATAAATCATCTGCACGGTTTCTAATATTTCAGAGAATAAGAAACCTCTGGCTTTGGGATATAAATAATATACCACCATGCCCGAACAAACCAAATGAGGCAAAGCATAATTCAAAACCTGCCATAAGGTGGCGTTATAAATATTAATTCCAAAATACAAAACTACCAAAGGCGCTAAAACAAAAATATATCTGAATATCGGGAAAAGCCAAAACAAACAACTGTTTAGATAAGACAATCTTTGCATAAAGCTCAAACCTTTTATGAATGCCGGATTTTTTAACAATAGAATCTGTAACATTCCTTTGCACCAACGAGATTTTTGACCAATGAAAGATTCAAAATTTTCGGTTTCCAAACCTGCCACCATCGGCTTGTCTACAAACACGCTGTTATATCCTTTTGAATGGAGTTTTAATGCGGTTTCACAATCCTCGGTAATGGTATCTCCCTCTAAGCCGCCGTTTTCTTGTAAAATGCTTCTTTTCAATATGGCAGCAGAGCCACAGAAAAATGCCGCATTCCATCTATCCAAGCTTCTTTGCACAAAATGATAAAATAAATAGCCATCGGCAGGTATAATATGCTCGGGATCAAGATTTTTACGAATGGGTTCTTCATTAATCATAAAATGCGGGGTTTGAACCAAAAATAATTTTTCATCTTGGGCAAAAAAGCCAACTGTTTTTTGCAAGAAATCTGTTGTCGGAATATGGTCGCAGTCTAAAATCAAAACCAAATCGCCTTTGGTGGCGACTCTGCGTCCTGCTTCAAAAATGCCTTCTTTATTTTGCTTTACGTCGCTAAAAGCTCTTCCGAGTAAGGCTTCATTTATCATTCCGGCTTTGGCCTTGTCTCCATTTTCTCTGGTTAAATAATTTACGCCAAGCTCTTTGGCTTTTTGTTTTAAGGAAAGATGGCGTTGATAAGCTTTTTCTTGTTGTTTGGGGTTATTTAATATTGATAATCTACCCCCGTCATTTAAAATGTAGATATTTACCAAATCTGCCGGATAATCCAAGTTTTTGCAAGCAGTTGCCGTTATCATGGCAATGTCTTCATCTTCATTATATGTGGGAATAAAGATATCTACACTTGGCAATTTTTGAGGAAGCGGCGGTGTTTGTCTGTCTTTAGGATATAAATTAACCGCAATGCCTATAAAATATACAACCGCGCTGTATACTTCCGCAAAAAATAGAATCAAGGCTAATACTAAAGAGATGTTGTTGTCAAAATGGAGGGTATAAAGGGAACGAAAAACAATATATCTTAAAGAAACAAAAGAAATAATAATTAAAAATAAGACTCGCTGAAATAAACTATTTTGCTTTCTCGTAAACATTAACAGAGCGGCACACAGCGTTAGCATCCAACCACTATATTCATGCGTGGGTTCTGCCGACAAGACGGCAAATAAGATTAAAACAGCCAATAATAAAAGCAAAAATGCGGTTCTTATTTTTTTCACGGTCTTTCCTTCCCTAAAAAAAAAACACTTAATAAGTGTAATTTAACAACTCTAACATTTTTTTCAAGGAAATAAAAAGCCCCTTGCATAAAGCTAAAAAAGCTTTTCCGAATCTTATAATAATATTGATTAGGAAGATGTCTTATGATGTTGAATTCATAAATTTGTTATAAGTCGCTCGCCCAAACGAAACTAAGTACAAAAAAACTCCGCAAAAGCGGAGTTTTCTTAAAATGGTGAGCGCGTCGGGATTACGCAACGCTGTTGCTCGTTGCTTTGGCATCTAAGCTCGGTTCGGTCGCTATTGCTTCCCTTCCTTGCTAAGATGTTACAAAGAGCTTGCAGATAAAAAGGCAAAGCCTTTTGCCTTTTTACTTAGCGCTCCCTTACGGGTTCGAATCCCAAACGAAACTAAGCACAAAAAAAAACTCCGCAAAAGCGGAGTTTTTCTTAAAATGGTGAGCGCGTCGGGATTCGAACCCGAGACCCTTTGATTAAAAGTCAAATGCTCTACCAGCTGAGCTACGCACCCGTTGCCTTAACAACGAGGGAATATATATCTGATAAAAAAATGGATGTCAACATAAAAAAATAAAAAATTATAAAAAAAATTTTTATGCAATTTTGTAGTATATTTATTAATAATTTTATGATATTGTATTTTACAGATTTAATTAAGTAAAAAATAGAGGCAAATAATGGCTAACGATATTGTAACGGAAAAAGAAACTGAATTTAATATTTTGCAAAACGCCGCAGGAGAAATTATGATTTTGATTTCTGCTCGCAGAGGTGGTCCTGAAAATCCTCGTTTTGTATTTGATGGTCAAACCAGTGCTTTACTTTATCGAAACCGTGAAAACGCAATTGTTTTAGAAGGAATTGACCCTAAAGCAAAGTCTCCGCTCCAATCTGTGGATGAAGTTTTGGTGGTTGAGTTAGATAATGACGAAGTTGCCAGAGAATATATGGTTCCGTTGCGTGTGGTCAAAAAATCAGTAGCTATCTAAAAAAAAGGAGTTTCAAAACTCCTTTTTTTATCTTGGCTTGCAACCACAATAATCTTGATTATATAAGTTTAATTCCTTAATCAGCTGCATGCGAATCTCTTGCATGCCGTTTTTTCTACCCTCAATATGCACATAAGGTACATTTGTTTCTTCACTGGCTTTTTGTGCCATCTCATTCACCTGATTGAGATTCTTATATCTGGAAACACCTAAAACAGAAGCCACAGCCGTAAAACCGTTTGCTTTGGCATATTCCATCACTCTTTTTAGGCGAAGATGAAAACATATTGAGCATCGGCTTCCCCTCTCCGGTTCATTTTCCAAACCTTGTGTTGCCTCACACCAACGCTCATTATCATATTCTAATTCAATAAACGGGACTTGATATAAATCACAAACGCGTTTGTTTTCATCGCATCTTTTTTGATATTCTGAAAGCGGCCTAATGTTGGGATTATAAAACACAACGGCAAAATTTGTTTTTTCTTCTGCCATTTTCTTTATAACCGCACAGGAACACGGCGCACAACAAGAAAGTAATAAAATTTTTTCTTCCATATTTTCTCCTTGTGTTTTTTTCTACCTCATATTTACAAAAATTCAATATTTTTATGCTGTGATTATATGTATGAAGTTAGAACACAATTGGCTCATATATCTTATTTTAGCTGTTTTGATTATATTTATTATCAAGACGCTTCAATATTATTATCTTTTATATCAGGAAAAAAAGAGAAAATCTTTTCAAAAAATTGATGAACAAATCCGCTATGAAATTGATGATGCCATCGCCTTTTTAGAAGACGGAATCGGAAAAAATCTGAGCGAAGATAAGAAAAGAGCCTTTAACTTATTAATTATTACACATCTCAAAAAGTCTGAAAGAAAAAATAAAGAAGCAATAAAAAAACTTATTCGTGAAGAAATTGAAAAACAACAAACAGAAACAAAAAAACAACTGCAAAGACAAGCTATTAAGCAAATTATAAAAGATGCCTTCTTTACTTTCAGAATGGAATTTTTTCGTAGAGTAAAAAAGGTTATTGCCACGGCAAAATCTACACCCAAAACTAAAAACAGCCGTATTCAAGAACAAAGGAAGCGTGAAGCCGAAGAAAACAGACGGCGTCAAAGAGAACAACAAGAAAAAGAGCGTTCCGAATCAGAAAAACGCAAAAATGAACAAGAACGCCAAAAAGAAAACGAAGAACATATACGTCGTGTTCGTGAAAAAGAAGAAGCCCTAGAAAAAGAGCGTCAAGAACAAGAGCAAAGACGAAAAGAAGAACAAGAACGCGAACAAAAGCGCCAAGAAAAACAAAAACAACAGGCTGAACAAGCCGCAAAGGCTGCCGCCGTTGGTGGCAGAGGCGGAAGATAAATTATTCCAAACTTTGGAGTTCTTCAGAAAGCTGCATCCAATAATTTTCTGTTTTTTCAATATTATTTTGCAAATAAGCAAAATCTTTTTGCAAATTTATCAGCTCGTTTGTATCGGTTGTTAAAGTAAATTTTTCTTCCAAAATCTTTTTTTCTTCTTCTAACTTATTCAAAAGTTTTTCTTGTTTCTTAATTTCTGAATTTAAGAATTTGATTTTGTTATAATTATTTACTTTTTCTGTCTTGTCTTCTTTCTTTTCTTTAGTTTCATTTTTGGCTGGTTTTACTTCAACCGCCAATAATGAATTTTTATAATCTTCCAAATCACCATCATAGGGTTTGCAAGTATGATTTTTGACCAGCCACAAATCTTCTGCCACGAGTTCGACCAAATGCAAATCGTGCGTGATTAATAAAACTGCACCGCTATAAGAGTTCAGAGCTTCTATCAAAGCCTCTCTTCCTTCTATATCCAAGTGGTTGGTCGGCTCATCCAAAATCAGTAAAGACGGGGCTTTTCTGGACATTATGGCAAAAAGCAAACGTGCTTTTTCTCCGCCGGATAATTTAGATATCTCAGTCGTGGCTTTTTCTTGATTTAGACCAAATGAAGCCAAATGCGCCCTAATTTTGGTTTCGGGAGAATCGGGCATCAGACTTTTTAGATAATCGCAAGGTGTCATATCCAAAGGCAACTCTTCAGACTGATGTTGAGCAAAATAACCAATTTCTAATTTTGAAGATTTTATTACTTGGCCGCTAAAAGGTTTTAACTTATCAGATAGCAACTTGGCAAATGTAGACTTACCGTTACCATTTGCACCTAACAACGCTATTCTGTCTGTGTTAGAAAAGCTCAACTTTAGATTTTTTAGCACCACATTATCATCATAGCCCACAGACACATCCTCTATTTTTATTAAAGGAGATGCCAATTTTAAGGGCTCGGGAAAATTAAATGAGCTGGTATATTCGGCTCCCAACGGTGCTATTGTTTCCATTTTTTCCAGCATTTTGATACGGCTTTGCGCTTGCTTGGCTTTGGTGGCTTTGTATCTGAATCTATCAATAAAAGACTGGAGATGCGCTCTTTGCTTTTCTTGCTTTTCAATCATTTTTGCCTGAACTTCACGCTGCAGGCTTCTGGTTGAGCAAAATGTATCATAATTGCCGTTATAGGTGTTTAACCTTTGATTTTCAAAATGGATGATATGATTGCACAAATCATTCAAAATATATTTATCGTGACTGATTAAAAGCAAAGTTCCTTTATATTTTTTCAAATGGTCTTCCAACCAAATGCTTGATTCCATATCCAAGTGGTTGGTCGGTTCATCCAGAAGCAAAATATCTGATGGCTGAAACAAAGCTGCCGCCAAAGCAACTCTCATTCTCCAACCACCGGAAAACTCTTTAATGCTTCTTGAAAAATCTTCGTTCTTAAAACCTAATCCGTTTAATATGGAAGATGCCCTGCCCTCTGCCGATGATGCTTCTATTAAATTAAGACGCTCATAAATATCTGCTAACTCATGCTCTGAAGCTTGCTCCAGTTTTTGTAATAATGCGCAACGCTCTTCATCTTGAGATAAGACATAATCCAAAATAGAAATCTCTATATCTTTCATTTCTTGAGCAACAGTCACGATTTTACTTTCTTTGGGAAGAGAGATTTCTCCAAGCTCGGTTTCAAGCTGGCCTAACAAGGTTTTAAATAGTGTTGACTTACCGCAACCATTTGCACCGACAATACCGACTTTCCAGCCATCTGCAATATGGGCGGAGGCTTTTTCCAATAAAACCTTATTTCCAATTCGAACCGTTATATCTTGAATATCAATCATGCTATCTTTCCATAAAAAAAGGACCTTGTTTCAGGTCCTTCTTTTTTAATAGCTAATTAAATTAATTTCAACCCTTCTGTTTTGCTCTCTGCCATAGGCTGTTGTATTAGAGGCAATCGGGTTGGAAGAACCTAAACCGGAAGCAAAAATTCTACCTGAAGCCACACCTCTTAAGCGCAAATATGTAGCAACAGAGTTTGCTCTTTCAGCAGAAAGCTGATTGTTGTATGCGGCTGTTCCGGTATTATCTGTATATCCGGTGATTTGAACTTTTGTTTTATCAAATTCATTAATCACTTTAGCAACAGAATCTAAAACTGGTTTGAAGTTTGCTTTGATGTTAGATTTGTTGGTATCAAAAGTAATATTGCCCGGCATAATCAAAACAATGCTGTTTCCGTTTTTGGCAACTCTAACACCTGTTCCTTCTAACTCTTGACGCAATTTTCTGGCTTGCAAATCCATATATCCGCCAACTCCGGCTCCTGATACGGCACCGACACCGGCTCCAATCAAAGCACCTTTTTCACCACCGACCAAAGCACCAATTCCGGCTCCGGCTGCAGCGCCGATACCTGTTCCCCATGCGGTATTAGAAACTTTGCTTTCGCCTGTATATGGATCTGTTGCGCAGGCATTTAACATCAATGCCATAATCATTCCAGAAATAAACTTTTTCATAACTGCTCCTAAAATTTAACTCTACTTATTGATTTATATTTACTATGTTTAAAAAAAAATACAACTTGATTTTATCCAAGTTGTGAATTTTGAAAGACAAAGTAAATATATTATTTTTTCTCAGAAATTTTTTGCAAAACCTTATCTATGGAAGCATAATTATCTAAAAGGCCGTGCCCTACTTTTTTATGTCCCTCTTCAGAGGCAGCTTCTCTGAAATAACTCATTAAAAACAATCTGGTGGAATATGTTAAGCCCAATTTGTTGGACTTTTTGCTTTCAATCAATTCAATCAAATGGTTTTTAGAAATCTTTTCTATTTTGCAAACTTCGTACAAAGCTTCCCACTCTTGAAGACATAATCGCATACTGGTCCTGCGATTATTAATCATAATGATTTTATTCATCAATTTTGTCATTCTAAAAACCACTAGTATATTATATTTTCCTAATATACTTAATTATACAAAGTGATTATGAAAATACAATTAAAAAAAGAAATTTGAGTCAAAAAAAGTGTATTTTACGCAAAATACACTTTTTTACTTACTATGTTATGTATTTTGCTTCTTATTACATATTTTATTATGTAAATATATTCTCTTTTTTCCACAAGATATGCTCTACAAAAATTGGCACGGTTTTTGCATCTTATTTTCTAGAAAAATTTAATTTTTTTGAAAGTTTGAGCGATATGTATAAGACAACTTTATTTAAAACGGCAATTTTTTCTTGCTTTTTATGGCTTTCTTGCTTTTCTCAAGAAGCTTTTGCCTCTTCTCGAATCAAAGATATTGCCGACTTTGAAGGTGTTCGTGATAACCAATTGGTTGGTTATGGCTTGGTTGTGGGCTTAAACGGCACCGGTGATAATATTCGCTCTATTGATTTTGCCAAAGAAAGTATCATTTCCCTTTTAGATCAAATCGGAATTAATGCTCGCGACGGACAATTAAAATCCAAAAATATTGCCGCTGTTATGGTGACGGCTAACCTTCCTGCTTTTGCAAGACAAGGTAGTCGTATTGATGTTTTTGTCAGCGCTATGGGCGATGCCAAAAGCTTGCAAGGCGGTACGTTGATTGCAACAACATTGGCCGGTGCCGATGGAGAAGTTTATGCCGTGGCACAAGGTCCGATTGCCATTAACGGAATTTCTGCTCAAGGAAATAATCAATCTGTTAACAGAGGTGTTCCGACATCCGGAAAAATTGCCAATGGCGCCATTGTTGAAAATGAAATTCCTTTTGTCTTTGATGATATGCAAAATATCAGAATCGCTTTACGCAATCCTGACTTTACAACTTCTCGCAGAATTAGCGATGCCATCAATGCAAACTTAGGTATTACAACTGCCAAAGCGATTGATGCCGGCACGGTTAGTGTAGAAATTCCTAAAGAATATGAAGGAAACTTGGTTCCGCTTATGACCAGAATCGAACAACTTCAAGTTCAACCGGACCAATTGGCCAAAGTGGTTGTTGACCAAAGCTCAGGCATTGTTGTTATCGGTAAAGACGTTAAAATTAATAAATTGGCCATTGCTCAAGGAAACTTGACCATCAAAATTTCTGAAATTCCGTTTGTATCTCAGCCTTTGCCTTTTTCTGACGGGGAGACAGTTATGGCCACGGATACTTTAATTGATATTGATGAAGACAAAGAAAGTAAACTGACAATATTGAACACGGGCGTTAACCTGCAAGAGCTTGTTGACGGATTAAACGCTCTTGGTGTTAGCCCGCGTGACCTCATCAGTATTTTACAAGCAATTAAAGCAAGCGGTGCTTTGCAAGCAGATATTGAGGTGATTTAAGATGAATAGCATTAATAATACATATGCTCCTTTTATGAAGCTTGATAACAAATATGGTACCGTTCAGACACAAAACGGCGATGATAAGTTGCGTCAAGCTCGTGAAACTGCCGAAGATTTTGAAGCCTTCTTCTTAACCAGAACCATGGAATCTATGTTTGAAGGTATTTCTACTGACGGAATGTTCGGTGGTGGGCATGCTGAAAAAATATATCGCTCTATGTTGCTTAACGAATATGGCAAAGTGATGGCAAAAACAGGAACCGTCGGCGTGGCTGACTCTGTTATGGATACAATTATTCAAATGCAGGAGGCACAAAGCAGAAACGCTTTGTGATGAAAAACATGGAAAATATTGAACAATTAAAACCAGAAGATATTCGTCAGAAGATTGCAGATTATCGCAATATTGTCTCTTGCTTTTCAAATCTTCTTCAAGAAGAAAATAATGCTTTGCGCGACATGAACATGGACGTTATCAGCGCATTGTTTGAGAAAAAAGCGCATACCGTAAGTGTTTACCGCTCTTTGGTAGCCTTTTTCATTAAGCACAAAAACTATTTGGAAGAACTCAGCATTGAAGAGCGCTCTTCTCTTAAGGAAGAAGCCTCTGCGTTGGATAAGCTCTTAAATGAAAATAATCAGCTTTTGAAAACGCGTATGCAAACCAGCCAAACGGTTATGGATTCAATTATTAATTATGCAAAAGCAGCTAATAATGCAAATGCGACATCCTATGGAAATCAGGGTAAATATTCGCCTTTGGATAATAGCAAGAATGCAATCGCTATAAACAGAACTTTATAAAGGAGGAGAACATGGCTTTAATTCCAGGATTTGATATATCTCTTTCAGGTATGAAAACGGCTCAAGCTCAATTGGACTTGGTCAGCCGCAATATTTCCAATGCAGATACCGAAGGATATACCAGAAAAACCGCCAGCCAAAAGAATCTGGTTATTTCAGGCTCCGGCATGGGGGTTGCACTTAATAATGTGGACAGAACCGTTGATGAAAGCTTGCTCAAAAGTTATCTCTCCTCTAACGGGGCTTACGGTCAAGCCAGCGCCATTAATGATTATTTGGGAAAGACTGAAAGCTTGCTTGGAACAACAACCGGCGATAACTCTATTGCCGCCAATGTCGGAAACTTGCAAGAAGCTTTGGAAACTTTTGCTTCTGATGTGACATCGGCATCAGGACGCTACACACTTTTGACCAATGCGCAAACACTTGCTTCCAGATTAAACTCTATTGCCTCCGAGATTCAAAAATATCGCGGTGATGCAGATTTAAACATTAAAGAAAATGTTGATGAAATTAACAGTGACCTCAAACTCATTGATGAGCTCAATGATAAAATTGTTAAATATAAGGTGATGGGCTATGACGGTGTGGCTGATTTGGAAGACCAAAGAGACCAAGCCTTGCGTTCTTTGAGCGAAAAAATTGACATTACTTACTTCAAAAGAGAAAACGGAGCCATTGTTGTTCAAACATCTTCTGGTGTAAATTTGTTGGATAATGACCCTCATTATCTTTCACACACACCTATATCTCAAGTTGGGCCGACATCTTCTTATGCCGGTGGTGAAATTGACGGTATTTTTGTTGATGGACAAGACATCACCAATCAAATTAAAGACGGTGAAATCAAAGGCTTGATTGATATTAGAGATAATATTTTGCCTTCTTTGCAATCTCAGTTAGATGAATTGGCCGGTGAGTTAAAAGAAGCCGTTAATGCGGTTCACAACCAAGGAACTCCTGTTCCGGCTCCATCAACATTAACCGGTACCAGAACCTTTATTAACTCTGCACAACAAAAAATCAAAATTGAAAACGGAGATGTGCGTTTTGTGATTTTTGATAGCAGCGGCAATCAGGTGGCTACGGCATCTTTGGGTGGCGATATGGGCTTTACAGAGGGCACTTTAGATGAGATGACCCAAGCCATTCAAGATTGGATGCGTTCTCCAACGGGTGGAAACTTACCGCAAGCTGTTGCAAAAATTGATGATGACGGTCATTTGGTTATTGATACCGGTGACAGTGATTATTCTTTTGGTATGGTAGATCAAGCATCTTCTGCTATCGGTTCAGAACAACAAAACGTTACTATCGGCTTTGCCGCTAACGGTTCTGATAACTATGATTTTCAATATAGCGGATTTTCCAGCTTCTTTGGTATGAATGACTTTTTTACCTCTTCCAGACCAGATACGGTTTATGATACAAAAGTTATTTCATCTAATATTGACCTTAATATCACAGAGCAAGTTGTTTGGGGATTTTCTTCTTCCTCTGAAGGGCTTAACTTTGGTTCAATTGTTATTAATCCGGGTGATAATTTGCAAACCATTGTTGATAAAATTAACAATGACCCTGTTTTAGGACAATCTATTCGCGCTTCACTTATTCCGAATGGAAACGGTTATATGATGCGTATTGTGAACACAAACGGTGATCAGCTCGAAATTCAGGAAAACCGTATGAACGGCGACCCATCTTCAGGATTGATGGAAAAGCTTGGCTTGCATGTTTCTAACGCGACTATGGCCTCTTCTATCGGCGTGCGTGATGACATTAAAGAGAATCCTAATCTTATTGCCGGCGGAACTCCCGAATTTAATGTTAACTCAGGTGAATTCCAGCTCAATAAATCTTCAAATGATATCGGTATTAAATTAACCGAAGTCTTTTCTCAATCTTTGAGCTTTAATCAAGCCGGTTCTATCGGTGCAACGCAAACAACTTTGGCAAACTATGCCGCTACTTTTGTCGGAACAATTGCTGCACAAAAAAGCGATGCTCAATATAACTCTGATTATCAAAAAGAGCTTTGTTCTTCCATTTCTACAAAAGAAGCGCAAATCAGCGGTGTGGATATTGACCAAGAGTTGGGCTATATGATTATGTATCAACAAACGTATGCCGCTAATGCCAAAGCGTTCACCGCTAATAAAGAAATTTTAGACATGCTGTTAAATATTGTATAGGAGATAAGTCATGACAAGAGTTCCTACATATAACACATATGTAAATATGTTAAATCAGACCCTTAATACAAAGTCTTTTGTTGATTTGTATGGGTTTCAGGCTCAAACAGGCTTAAAGTCTCCTGTTTACTCAGGATATGGAATGAGCGCTTCTGCAATTGTTGGAAACGAGGCAGCTCTCGGCGTGGTTTCTAACTTTATGGAAAACAACAAAATTGTTGAAACCGAAGTTAATTCCATTAATACGGCTCTTTCTTCCATATCTGATGCCATCCATGATATGAAATCATTGTTAACCGAATTCAGCGGTATGGGATTGGAAACTATCACTCCTGATTATACGGGTGGTGAAATCACTTTTAGCAGCAATGAAGATGTCTATGTCGGCACAACCATCACCGTTAACGGAACAACATATACTTTTACCGATAACGGAGACAACACCGGAAATAATATTGACTTATCTACCCTTACTCCGGGAACAGATAATTATGCCGCTCAGGTAATGAATGCCTTGAAAGATAAGCTCGAAGTTTCTGATGCAGCAAACTTTCCTGAGTTTACTTTTGATGAAACAAAAAACACTTTTTCTTTTCCGTTATATACAATTGACGGAGAATCTACCGTGTTAGATGCTCAGGGTGTTACAACAGGTGAACCTCACACCATGAGCGATGAACAATATCAAAAATTAAAAGAATTGCAGTCTTTGGCATTCACAACCATGAGCGCTTTGGCTGACTCTTTGAATATTACCGTTAACGGAAAATATCTCTTTGGTGGTGGAAACACAGAACAACCTCCGGTTAACTTCCCGTTCAAAACCTTGGAAGAATTTCAAGACTATTTTGACGGCATTAATATTAAATATCCATCCAGCGCCAATGCAGATTTGTCTACCTTTGGTGTTGATGCTTCCCAAACCGGAGAAATTGAACTTATCAGCACAGGTTCTAACACCGGAACCATTAAAGCAAATGGAGGAAGCTTCCTCAAAGATGTTTTAACCGCTAATGCTCAAACAACCGGTGATTTGACTTTTGATGCAAACAAAAACACCGTGAAGGCAACTGAGGTTGGCGCATTTTCATCTATCAAAGCCGGAGATACTTTAGTTTTGCAAGATGCCGGTGCGAACAGCGGTTCTTATGTGGTAAAATCTGTTTCTGCAGACGGTAAAACCATTACCTTTGAAGAATCTACTCCGGTTCAGGCTGACGAAACCTTAGCCGGTGGCGGTGATGCTAAATTCAGCACATCTTTCCCTGTTGGTGCGGTTGTTAACATGAACGGTTTTGATAAAAACATCGCCTCACACGTTCAGGTAACAGGTATCAGCCCTGATGGTACAGAGCTCTATGTAACTTATGAACCGGGATATTGGCCGGATCCGTCTCAAACAATTTCTTCTACCAACTGGTCTATGCAATCTCAAACATATTATCAAGGTGGAGATGCCGATACCGAAAAGAGAATAAGCGCAGAGCAATCTTTGGTATTGGATGTTAATGCAAAGAACGGTGCTTTTGAGAAAATGTTTAGAGCCTTGGGCTCCATTGCGCAAGGAAATTTGGTTGATACCAGAAATCCTTTGGAAGAAGATGTTGATATTGACCCAATGAAAACATATGACATGGTCAATGAAGCTTTGGACCTTGTAAAAGATGCTATCTTTAGCGGCGGAACATCTGATGGTTCTAAAAACACAGATTTATATACCGTTCAAGCTAAAATGGATTCAAATACCGTTATTTTGAATACGGTTAATGAGAATCTTACTCAGGTAAAACTTAATTTGCAAAGCAATGTTGATACGCTTAAAAATGTTGACCAAACAGAGGCCGCTGTCAAAATGTTGCTCGCGGTTAACCAGCTCAATGCTTCTTATTCTGTTTTGCAATCTGCAATGAGCACATCTTTACTTAACTACTTGTAAGTAAAATAATAAGTTCAAAAAAAGCTCCGTAAAAACGGAGCTTTTTTTGTGTCTGTATTTTATTCTTATCTTTCGGAAGTAATTGCATCCACATTGCGAATATAGGCAATATCTTGAGCCAATTTTTCCAAAGTTACCGGAATTTTTCTTCTCCAGTTTGGATGCAAATCTCTATCTGTTCCGGGGAGATTTTGCTGTTTTTCAACATGCAAAATATCTTCCAACTGAGCCAAGAAAACCGGACAATTGGTCTTTGCTACAAATTTATGAACGGCTTCTTCCATACCTTCCGGATAATTCTCTCCATAAATATAATCAGCCTTTCTTAAATTATCTGCCGGCCAAACTTTTGCTTCATCCAGCGCCTTTAACAAGTGCCAACGGTCATTTTCTCTTTTTTTGTATTCTTCGTTGCGAAGATGCTCATTTTCAATTAAGCCTAATTGGTATGAGAGTTCAATATCATAACCGAACCACCACATTCTTAACGGCGGCATATCGTGTGTGCCAACAGAAACAAACGCATTTTCCGGATATGCTTGAGGTTGTTTGAAATCTCCCCAACCGCAATCATATCTTTCTGCCCACAAGACGCTTAATGAATAAATATTTTTTTCTGCCAAGCTGTCTAAAAATCCGTCAGGAACATTTCCTATGCTTTCTCCAACAATGGCACATTTATTTAAGCAACTTTCCAGAGCCACAATATTAAGCATGTCCTTAAAGTTATAATAAACATAGGTTCCTTCATCCATTTTTTCCGGCAAGATGAACAAACGCATCAGGCTCATAACGTGGTCAATTCTCAATGCGCCGGCTGAGCTCATATTGGCACGCAAGATTTTGATAAACGGACGATATGCATCTTCTTTCAAAGCTTGAGGCTTAAAGGCACCTAAATTCCATCTTTGACCTGCGGGGAAGAACGCATCAGGTGGTGCACCAGCTCCTGCTTCTTTGAAGAACAAATCTGGCTCGCTCCAAACTTCTGCACTATCTTGTCCAACACCAACAGCCAAATCTCTATACAAACCTATTTTCATTTTTGAATCTTTAACCAATTGGACAACTTCTTCTAATTGTCTGTTGGCTTCAAATTGCAAAAACTTAAAGAAGTTCACTTCATATTGTTGTTCTTTGGCATATTCTTTTACGGCTAAAGAATTTGGTGTTTGGTATTCTTCCGGCCAAGCTCTCCAGCCACCCCAAACCTGATTGGTATATTTGTGATACAAGCTTTGGAAAACGGCTAATCTTTCTAATTCTGCACCTTCTTTAGCCATATAATTTTCAAACTCTTTGTATCTCTCTGAGCTTTTATTTTGCAACAATCTATCATAGCATTTTTGTAAAAAGCTGATTTTAATAGGATAAATATGCTCATATTGAATCAACTCACTTTGGCGAAATTCTTCAATATCTTCAGCATATTCTTCTTTGTCTTGAGCTTGATATTCAGGAACTTTTTCCACATCAATATAAATCGGGTTTAAGTATATGCGACTGATTGATTGATATGGACTTGCATTTTCCGGATAATCGTGACTTAAAACATTTAATGGGTTAATGCCAATGATATCAGCGCCGGACTGAGCAGATAATTTTACAAAATTTGCTAAATCGGTAAAATCGCCAACGCCCCAGTTTCTATCACTTTTCAAAGAATAAAGCTGGATTGCATATCCCCATAATCTGTGCTTTAAGGCCTCATTTTGCCAGCAGTGTTTCGGTGCAACGGCAAGTGTTGTTTTGTAATGTTTGAAACCAACTTGCAAATCCACATCATAGTAACCGATTTCTAACTCTGAAGTTATAACAAATTTTAGTCTGACATATTTGGTCTTTCCAATTAAGCGATATTCTTCATCATTAATCACTTCAAAAGACATGGGTTCCGGCACTGTGCAATATTTGCTGGTTAAGTTTAAGGCAAAGTCTTCTGAAGCATAATCTGCCGGTACCACCAAGTCAAAACGAACATCGCCTTGTTCTACAACATATATTTTTTCTAACGATTGTTGCCAACGTCTTTTATCAACTGCTTCTATGGAGCTCTCTATTTCTTCGGGAGTTGAAGCTTTATATCCCATTTTTTCTGCCATAAAAACCAAAAGCTTTTCACTCACATCATATTCTTTTCGATTTTTTCCGGCATCTGAAAAATGAGTAGATATACCGAGCTTCTCAGCCAATAATTTTATATTATCCATTTATAACTCCATATTTATTTATCAATTTCAAAAAGCAAAACGCTCCAAGCCGGAACACTTACCTTTTGATTGCTGCATGTATTAACTTTGGTTAAAAACTTGTCTGAACTATCAAGCAAAAGTTTCCAACACATTTTCTTATCTATGTTAGGCAATTGCCAACTCACGTCTTTTGACTGAGCATTTAAGATGCAAAAAACATATTTTTTGCCATTATAAACGCTATAGGCCAATGATTTTCTTTTACTGTCTTGCCATTCGGCCGTGGTCATCTCATGACCTGATTCTGTATACCAAGTGATGTCTTTGATATTTTTGTCATCAACCGGCGCCCCGACAAAAAACTTTTTGCGGTCAAAAATTCCTAATTTCTTTCTTATCTTTATCACTCTTCTGACAAACTTGGCCATTTCTCTGTCTATGCGGTTAATACCTTCCCAGTTTATCCAGGTAATGGCATTATCCTGACAATAAGGATTATTATTACCCATGTTGGTATGGCAAAGTTCATCTCCGGCCAATATCATCGGTGTGCCGAAAGAAAGCAATAAGGTTGAGAGCATAGCCTTCATTCTGTTAACGCGATTATCTATAATAAGCGCATCATCGGTTTCACCTTCAACACCTGAATTCCAACTCCAGTTGCTGTCTGAACCGTCACGGTTATTTTCATTATTGGCAAGATTGTGCTTATGATTATATCTGACCAAATCTCTTAAAGAAAAACCATCATGCGCCGTAATGAAGTTAACACTACTCCAAATGTTGCGCCCCGTATGATTAAAAGCATCACTCGAACCGGCTACACGGCTGGCCAAGGCCGCAACCTGACCTTCATCTCCTTTCCAAAAACGACGCGCCACATCTCTGAACTTGTCATTCCATTCAGCCCAACCAGACATAAAGGCGCCAACCTGATATCCGCCATAACCAATATCCCATGGTTCGGCAATCAACTTGGCTTTATTTAATACCGGATCTTGTTTCATGGCATATAAAAATCCGCATTCTTGTTTGAACTCGGTATTAACGCGACATAAGGTTGTTGCCAAATCAAACCTAAAGCCATCCACATGCATTTCTTCATACCAATAACGAAGAGAATCCATAACCAATTTTAATACATATGGGTTTTGCAAATTAAATGATGCGCCGCAACCGGTGGAATCATAATAGTATCTTTTATTTTCTTTGCTCAAACAATAATAGCTTGCATTATCAATACCGCGATAACAAATTGTCGGCCCTAACTGATTGCCTTCTCCCGTATGGTTGTAGACAACATCTAAAAAGACCTCTATTCCTTGTTTGTGCAGAGCCTTTATTGTATCTTTAATCTCAGATAATTTATGGCTTGCCGAATATCTTTGTTCGGGGGCAAAAAAGCTAAAGCTCTCATAGCCCCAATAATTATCTTTAATAAAACCTTTTTTGTGACGATTACCAAAAAACGCATGTATCGGCAAAAACTCTACCGCAGTTATGCCAAGCCACTTCAAGTATCTTAAAACAGACTTAGAGGCAAAACCGGCAAATCTTCCTCTTTTGCTGTCTGCGACTTTGGGATGAAGCTTGGTATAGCCTCTTAAATGGGTTTCATAAACAATTGTTTCTTCAAACTTATGATTTGGGCGCACATCATCGCTCCAATCATAATCATCGGCAACCACAACCGACTTTGGCACATATGGGGCGCTATCAAGCGTGCTGAAAGACATATCTCTTTCCGGACTATCAACGTCATAACCAAATAACGCCTTGTGCCAGATTAGTTTTCCGACCAGCTTTTTGCCGTATGGGTCAATCAATAATTTATTGGGATTAAACCTATGGCCTTCTTCCGGCTTGTATGGACCATATACCCTATATCCGTAAACTTGTTCGGGTTTTAAGTTCGGAATATAGATATGCCAAATGTTGTTATCACTTTCTGTGATTTCATATCTGGCAGTTTCATTAATGCCGGTTTCATCAAAAAGACAAAGCTCAACTTTTTGCGCATTGATAGAAAACAGCGCAAAATTTACTCCCTTCCCGTCATATGTTGACCCTAACGGATATGGGTAACCTTCTTGAGCTTTTTCTTTTGGCATTGTTCTTATTCCTTACGAATAGGTTTTAAGACTATTGTAGACAATGGCGGCAAGGTTAATTCAATTGAATATGGCTTGCAGTTCCAATCTTGAGTTTGTGCATTAATCAAACCCTCATTTTTAACACCGCTTCCCCAATAGTTCGGATCATCACTGTTAAATATTTCTTGATATTGGCATAACTCATTTACACCCAAACGATAGTTGTGTCTGACAACCGGTGTAAAGTTGGTAATAACAACCATATAATCTCTTGGGTCATGCGCTTTTCTGATATAAGCAATAACACTGTCATCAGCGTTGCTATGGTCAATCCACTCAAATCCGCGATAGTCAAAATCTTCTTCATAAAAAGCAGGATTGCCTTTATACATCAGGTTCAAATCTCTGATGCAGTTTTGCATACCTTTATACATCGGGTATTCTAGCAAGTGCCAACGCAAACTTTCTTCGGCATTCCATTCCCAATCTTGTCCAAACTCACAACCCATGAATAAAAGTTTTTTACCGGGGTGTGTGTACATAAAGCCATAATAAGCTCTTAAGTTTGCAAATTTTTGCCATTCATCGCCCGGCATTTTTGACAACATTGAACCTTTGCCATGCACAACCTCATCATGAGAAATCGGCAAAATAAAGTTTTCATTAAAAGCATAGAGCAAACCAAAAGTCAGCATACCGTGGTGATATTTTCTGTGAATAGGTTCATGACTGATATAGCGCAAGGTATCATTCATCCAACCCATATTCCATTTGTAACCAAAGCCCAAACCGCCCATTGATGTCGGACGAGAAACCATCGGCCATGCAGTAGACTCTTCTGCAATGGTAACGGCTCCTTTGGTTTGAGAATATGCCAGCTCATTCATCTTGCGTAAAAATGAAATGGCTTCCAAGTTTTCGTTACCGCCATAAATATTGGGAATCCATTCCCCGTTCTTTCTGGAATAATCCAAATAAAGCATTGAAGCTACGGCATCAACGCGCAAGCCGTCTATATGATATTCTTTTAACCAATATAAGGCGCTTGCACATAAAAAGTTGCAAACTTCGGTACGGCCGTAGTTATAAATTTTTGTGCCCCAATCGGTGTGTTCACCTTTTCTTGGGTCTGCATGCTCATACAAATGTGTTCCATCAAATTCAACCAAACCATGACCATCTTTCGGAAAGTGCGCCGGAACCCAGTCCATAATCACACTAATACCGGCTTGGTGAAATGTGTCTATCATATATCTGAAATCATCCGGTGTGCCGAATCTGGATGTGGGCGCAAACATACCTGTTACTTGGTATCCCCAGGATGCATCTAACGGGTGTTCCGTTAACGGCAAAAATTCAACATGTGTAAAGCCCATGTTGCTTACATACGGAACCAATCTGTCAGCCAATTCACGATAGGTTAAAAACTCAGAACCGTTTTCTCCTTTACGACGCCATGAACCTAAATGCACCTCATAAATTGACATTGGTTTATCAAAACTATTGTGCACTTCTCTATATTGCATCCAATCTTCATCATTCCATTGATATTTATTAATATCATAAACAATTGATGCCGTGCACGGTCTGACTTCAGAATAGAATCCAACCGGATCTGACTTGGTTAAAATATAATTTTCTTGAGTTTTGATTTCATATTTATAAACTTCACCTTCTTGCAATTCAGGTACAAAAATATCCCACACACCACAGCTGATATGCTTGCGCATTACATGGGTGCGACCGTCCCAATTATTGAAGTTTCCGACAACACTTACTCTTTTGGCATTTGGTGCCCAAACGGCAAAGCTTACACCTTTAACACCATTAATCGTGTTAACATGTGCACCTAATTTTTTATACATATCCAGATGGTTACCTTCTGCTAAAAGGTAAATATCAATATCACCTAATATGGATGGGAAAGCGTATGTGTCATGAATTTCATAAAACTCATGTTTGTCATTTTCGATTTTGAATTTGTAATTGAAATTTTCTCTTGGACCGAGATTAATTTGGAAGAATCCACGTTCATCAAGCTTGGTTAAATAACCGAGGGAATTATTATTTTCATCTATCAGTTCTACGGATACGGCATGTGGTTGATAGGTTCTAATAAACACTTCTTTTGAGCCTTTATCCTTGTGTATTCCCAACACAGAAAAAGGATTGCCGTGATCTCCATCGATGATGGCGTTCATTTCTTCTTTTGATAATAAATTTTCCATAAATATACTCCTAAGTTCAGCCCAAGAACTAAATTTTTTCTGATGATAATTTATAGGATATAATCTTAATTGCAAGCAAATATACCTTTTTATAACTTTTATTTTATAAACATTTATTTTTTCTACAATTTATTATTGACGTTATTTTTTTTCAAGTTATAGTAATAAGTGTTTTAGAACATTTTAATTTTGGAGTTTATTATCATGAAAAATAATGAAGATGCAATCCGCATCGCAGCTTATTACAATTGGCAAAACGCCGGTTGCCCGAATGGTCAAGATGAATATTTCTGGGCTATGGCTGTTGAACAACTTTCTAACTGCTCAAAAGCTAATTGCAATAAAACTGCTACTGTGAAAAAAGCTGCTACAAAAACTACAAGCAAAGCTAAATCTGCTGCTTGCAAAAATACAGCTTCTGCAAAAAAATCTAAATAGTTTTTTGCTATTTTTTTCAAAAAAAAGCTCTTGTTTTTTACAAGAGTTTTTTTATGTCCTGACTGCCGAAATTAAATACCCTTTCACGTCTTCTTGCCCCTCTTTTCTTAAGAAACAAAATTCCTCTTTTTCAACAGCGAATCCAACTTTTTTTAACAAACCTTCTACATAAGATAAACCATGCTTGAAACGCCCCGACGGATGCAATAAATACGGAGCATCATTTTCCTGATTTGCCGTGATGCTGAAAATCAATCTACCTTGTTTTTTTAAGGCTTGTGATAAAGCTAAAAAAAGCGAATCCAAATCTCCGAAATATGTAAAAACATCGGCAGAAACAATCAGGTCATATTTATGATTTTGCTTTTGGCAAAAAGAGATTAAATCTTCACAAAACAAATGATGATAAAAATTTTTTTCTTTAGCTTTTGCCAACATTTTTTCAGATAAATCAACACCATCCAATGACCAAAATCTGGCATATGGGTGCAAATATTTTCCGCATAATCCGGTGCCGCATCCGGCATCTAAAATCTTTAACTTGCTTTTTTCTTTCTGATAAATTTCTTCTAAAAACTTACCGATTAATTCCGGTGTCTTATATTCTAAATCTTGCAACACTTTTTCAAAATCTGAGGCAAAAATATCAAATATATTTTTTACATATTCTGCTGAGGCACGCTTAACATCCCCTCCTGATAAAAGAGATTTGCCCATATGCTCCACAATCTTATTTTCTCCATATTTTTCCAACCATTTTGAAACATAAGTCTTAATCTCAGATGTATTTTTTTCTAAACCGATTTCATATAACATATAACCAAAATTAATATGCTGATTTTCATCTCCAAAAGATTTTTCTATTGCTTGCCAACCGTGTTCCAATGCTTGAGAAAACTTTTGTTCATGTTGATAGCATTGGCTTAAATAATTATATATCCAAGCATCTTGAGTATTTATACTTAGCGCATGCTCTAAATAGGGAATAGCGTCTTGATACTTTTCTTCCCCCAACAAAGCCGAACCAATAATATTCAGAGCTGTAAAATTAGTATCATCTTTTTGCAAAACATCTTTGGCATAAATAATCGCATCCGCATATTTTCCTTGTTCTAAAAATACGTTTGCTATATTTATTTTAACGGAAAGCAACTCGGGTTTTATTGTTTCTGCTTGCTGATAATATACTAAAGCCTCGTCATATTTTTTTTCTATAAAAAGGATATTACCCATATTAATAAGCATGGTCTCATTTTGAGGATTTTTTTGCAAAATTTGCTGGGTAATTTTTTTTGATTTTTGATACTCTTGTTTTTGATATAAATCTAAACTTAAGTTGGTTTGACTGGCTTCTGATTGCTTTAACATTTTATTCTCTTTTAGTTTTTTATCAGTATAAAAAAAACTACCAAATAATCAAGCTTCTTATGAAATTTGACAATTGCTCTTTGCCATGGTAGCTTTGATGTGTTTTCTAATAAATTTCGTGTGTTTTATGACTTATAATTACAAAAAGATTTGGCAAATTGCTTGTCCTATTTTGACAGGTATGATTATTCAACAACTTATCGGTCTCACTGATACAGCCTTTTTGGGCAGGGTCGGGAAAATTGAGCTTGGCGCATCTGCCATTGCAGGTGTTTTTTATGTGATGATTTTTATGCTTGCGCAAGGGTTTGCAACGGGAGCGCAAATTTTAATTTCTCAGCACAACGGAGAAAAACGTTTCAGACGCATTGGGCAAATATTTTATCAAGGATTATTTTTCCTTTTTATATGCGCTCTTATCATCATTTTGGGAATCCATTTTTATGCCCAAATATTATTGCCGTATTTATTCTCATCACCATTGGTTTTACAAGCCTCTTTAGATTATTTGTTGCCCAGATCATATGGTTTTATTTTCTCTTTTGCGCTTGTGATGTTTCGCGCCTTTTACATTGGCACAACCGACACCAAAGTATTATCTCTTAATGCTTATGTTATGCTTGTCTTTAACGTGATTTTAGATTACTTGCTTATTTTTGGAAAATGCGGTTTTCCCAAACTTGGCATTGGTGGTGCGGCTATAGCCTCGGTTATTGCCGAAGCGGCGTCTGTTGTTTTTTTCATTATTTATACATATCTTAAAACACATTATAAAAAATATGGCTTAGACATCCCTTATTTCAGAAACCTTAAAACACTCAACAAGGTTTTGAGAATCTCTATTTGGACGATTTTGCAAAGTGTGATTTCTTTTTCCACTTGGTTATTCTTCATGCTTGCCGTTGAACATATTGGTGAAAACGAATTGGCAATTTCTAATATTTTACGCAGCGTCAGCGCCCTGCCCTTTATGATTATAAACGCCTTACTCGGAACGGCTAATGCCATCACCGGAAACCTATATGGCGCAGGATACATCAAACAAATAAAAAACATTGCTATCCGAATCATGGTTCTTGGTTATGTGGGTGGAATTATTGCAACCATAATTTTAATCATCTCTCCGTTTTGGGTGATGCGAATTTATACGGATGACACCTCTTTAATTAAGCTAGCGGTTCCGGCATATTATGCTTCTATGACGACCTATTTTTCACTTGTTCCAGGATTTGTCCTGCTTGGTGTTATTTTTGGAATCGGTAACACTAAAGCCGCTATGAAATTAGAGCTGTTGGCACTTGCTGTTTATACTTTCGCAGTTTGGTTTGTGGTAATTTACCTAAAATCTGATATCTCAATTTGCTGGCTCACAGAGCATGCTTATAATCTCACTCTTTCTCTAGCCAACTATTTTTACATGAAAAAAAATCACTGGTTTAAGGATTAAAAACACATATAAATATTTTTTTTATTTTTTTATAAAAAAACTATTGACAGACGGGATTTATTATAATATCTATATCTTCGTTATCGGATGGGGGTATGGCGGAACTGGTAGACGCGCTAGACTCAAAATCTTGTGGCCTCAGGCCGTGTCAGTTCGAGTCTGACTACCCCTACCAATATTGACCTGCTTTATTGCAGGTCTTTTTTTTCCTGTCTTTCCAATATATACACACTAAAAAAACAGTCCTATTTAAGGGCTGTTTTTTTTATTAATTTCCAAACAAAATCTTAGAGCGAAACATTAAGATATCACAGCAACCTCACTTCTTTAATCAAACAAAATTCTGATTGCTTTTATTGAATGTGCTTAAAGAAAAACCCTGAGGTTTACTCAGGGTTTTATGCTTATATTTTTTTCCAAGTTGTACCGTTTGGACCATCTTCCAAAATGATGCCCTTTTCTTTAAGCTCGTTACGGATTGCATCTGCCAAAGCCCAATCTTTGTTCTTTTTAGCTTCAGCTCTAGCCTGAATTTTTGCCTCAATTTCTGAAGCATCATCATCTGTTCCGCCTTTAAACCAGCTTTCGGCATCTTGCCACAACAAGCCTAACAAATAAGCATTGGCCAACAATTGAGATTTGAATTTGACCATATCTTCTTTGCTTTCAGCTTTATTCAAATTATTTACATTTTCATGCAAATAACTAATAGCCAAAGGTGTATTCAAATCATCTGCCAAGGCTTCTACTACTCTTGTTTCCGGCTCAAGTTTTTCAACTTCAACATCTTTTACACGCAATAAGGCATTGTAAAATTTATCTAATGTTGCTTTTGCGTTTGACAAGCCTTCAAAGGTAAAGTTAAACGGTTGATGATAATGAGAGCTCAAGAACAATAATCTCAAAGCTTCTGCAGGTGCCTTTGCCAAAACATCATCCAAGATATAAAAATTACCCAAGGATTTTGACATTTTAACACCGTCTACCATCAACATGCCGGCATGTACCCAATAATGCGCGAAATGTGTTCCTTCAAATGCGCAGCAAGATTGAGCGCACTCGTTTTCATGGTGTGGGAAAATTAAATCTGAACCACCGCCGTGGATATCAAAATCATTACCCAACAATTTTGAACTCATGGCAGAGCATTCCAAATGCCAACCCGGACGACCATATCCCCATGGGCTTTCCCAGCCCGGTTCTGTTGGTTCAGATGGTTTCCAAAGCACAAAGTCTGCCGGATTTTTCTTATAATCAGCTACTTCTACTCTGGCTCCGGCCAACATCTCTTTCATGCTTCTTCCCGATAAGCAACCATACCCCGGCATAGAATCTACTGAAAACAAGACATGTCCTTCAGCCTCATAAGCGTGACCATTGGCTAACAAACGTTTTACCAACTCAATCATATCTGCAATATAATCTGTGGCTCTGGGGCGATAATTTGGCTCCAGATTGCCCAGTTTTTTCATATCTTCAATATACCAATTATAGGTTTCTTCGGTGATTTCTCTGATAGGTTTTCCGGTTTCTTTATGCTTGTTTAAAATCTTGTCATCAACATCTGTAATGTTTGATACATAAGTTACATGATCTGCACCGTATACATAACGGAGCAAACGATATAACACATCATAAGAAACCGGAGTTTTACCGTTGCCTAAGTGAGCTTTGTCATAAACCGTGGGTCCACAGACATACATGCGCACATTGTTACAGTCGATTGGAACAAACTTTTCTTTGCGACGTGTTAAAGTGTTGTGCAAGTATATATCTACCACGATTTTTCTCCTTATATTTATATTATTATGCTGTGATTCCGTTTAATCTTTTATAAGCTTTTTCTCTTCCGATTAACGGCATTAAAATCTTTAATTCAGGACCGTTTTCTTGAGCTGTTAAAGCTTTTCTGATTGGGTGGAACAAATCTTTACCCTTTTTGCCGGTTTGAGCTTTAACTTCGTTTACCCAAGCGTTGAATGTTTCTTCATTCCATGGCTCAGGCGGAAGTAAGTCTGCGGCTTGTTTTGTAAAGGTTGCATCCTCAATTACCGGAGCAACTTCTTTATGGCAAATGTCTTCCCAAGCGGTAATGTCTTGAACATAGGTCAAGTTTCCTTTAACCGCATTCCAGAAGTTTTCATCGGCATTGATGCGACCTTTAACATATTCATACGGCGCACCGTGAATAAATTTGGTGTTAAATGTCTCTAATTCCTCAACATCAAACTTAGGTTGAGAACGACCGATTTTGCTCAAATCCAAAGATTGAGCCAAGCTCTCTAAATCATAGAAAGGTTCAATGCTTTCAGATGTGCCTAATTTTGCCAAGAAGGAACAAATTGCCAAAGCTTCAACACCTTGTGCCTTGAGTTCTCTAACACCCAAACTACCCAAACGTTTAGAAAGTTTTCCTTCCTTACCTGTTAATAACGGCAAGTGTGCAAAGGTTGGAACAGAGCCGCCCAAAGCCTCAAACATTTGAACCTGAGATGCCGTATTGGTTACATGGTCTTCACCTCTGACAATGTGTGTAATGCCAAAGTCATGATCATCAATCACTGACGGCAAGTGATATAAATAGCTTCCGTCTTCTCTGATGATAATCGGGTCGCTTAAGTTTTTGGCTTCATATTTAACTTCGCCTCTAACCATATCATTCCATTTAATTTCGCCATCTACGAGTTTGAAACGATAGTGCGGTTTGCGGCCTTCTTTTTCATAAGCGGCAATTTGTTCTGCCGTTAACTTCAATGATGAGCGGTCATAAATCGGGGGCAAACCTTTGTTCATTAAGCGTTTGCGCATAAATTCCAACTCTTCGGCCGTTTCATAACAAGCATAAATGCGTCCTTCTTTCTTTAATTGTTCTACAACTTCGTTGTAACGGTCAAAACGTGCAGATTGTCTGGCTTCTTCTTCCCATACCAAGCCAAGCCATTTAAGAGAATCTCTTAAAGAGAGTTCATATTCTTCTTTTGATCTTAACTTGTCGGTATCATCAATGCGGAGCATAAATTTTCCGCCCAACTTTTTAGCCAATAACCAGTTAAACAAAGCCGTACGGGTATTTCCAATGTGCATATAACCCGTTGGACTTGGTGCAAATCTTACTTTTATGTTTGTCATAATTAAAATATCCACTTCAGTATTAAAAAAAACTAAAGTGGATATTATATTTTTCTGTTCTTAATTTCAAGGTTATTTTATCATTATAACTCTTTTTCTTGCTGATTTTTTAATAAATTTTGCTCATTCTTTTTTTCTGCTGACTGAACCATCAGGGCAAAATCTTCCAAAAACCATGTCATATCTTCTTCTGCCTCGGCAATCATTTGGTAAAATCTGTTTCGGTAAGATAAAATTAAACTACTTTCAGCAAACTTAATATCGATGATTTGCAAACCTTGTTTTTCTTCCTTTATTTTGAAGACGACCATAATCTTTTGACTTTGTCCTTCTTGGGCTAAATTTTGTCCCAAATCTATAATGGCAAAGACATCCGTATCATTTTTATTTTGAATGGCATTGGTTATTTCAAAACATATCGGATACTTGAATGTTAATGGAAAACCTTTATATACAGCCAATGCATAACGCTTGAATAATTGTTGATATTCTTTTTGTTGGCTTGCATCCATACTTCTCCAATATTTACCAACCACAAACTTACCGATATAATCTAAATCAGCATATTGCAAAAACAAAGTATCTAATGCTTGATATTTTTTAGATAAATCTTTTTCCTGAAAAGTTTGTAAAAGCAAATTACCTTTATCTTTGGCCCAAACAATAGACTCTTGCGGATTAGGAGCTTTACAAAAAGCTTCTCCTATGCCCATTAAGAAAAAACAACAGATAATAAGTTGCAAAAATTGCTTACTTTTCATTTTTAAATATCCTATATTATTTTCATTATCGATAATAATAAATTTAATTGGTTAAAAAAATGAAACTAAAATTTCTTATTCTTTCACTTTTTTGCTTATGCTTAACAACAAATTCATATGCTAAAGACCCCGGATTGCGTTTTATAAAATCCAGAGGAGAGATTCTTTGCGGAACTGATTTGTCTACAAAAAGCCACGCTTTCAAAGATGAAGGCGGGTTTTGGCGTGGAATCGATGCTGATTTTTGTCGCATTTTCTCTTTGGCTATTTTCGGTAATGCTGAAAGATTTAAGTTAGTTCATGTTCCGGCATCTCAAGTTGATACCGCTCTCAAGACCAATAAAATTGATGTTATGCTTGGGGATACCCCTGGTACTGCTACCAAAGATGTGAGCGGATTTGCCACTCAGGCCGGATTGCTTTATTATACCAGACAATTACTTTTAGCCCATCAAGTTCCAAATGCAACATCCATGGAAGATTTTAAGGGAAGAAAAATCTGCTTGGTAATGGGTACTGATGACTATTATAATATGAAAGATTTTAGTGATAAGTATAAGCTGGACTTGCGTCCTTTGTTTTTCCGCACCAAAGATAAAGCTAAAGAAGCTTTTCTTCTCAAACGCTGTGACCTTTACAGCGGAAGTGAACTCTATTTAAAAAACATATTAGAGCAAATTGACAACCCTAACCTACCTCTTGAAATTTTGCCCGAGGTTATTGCAGAAAAGCCTGTATATGTCTATGTTGATAAAAACAATCAGGGATTGAGACTGGCTCTTAAATGGATTATCAATGCTCTTAATTTGGCTGAAAAACAAAATATATCTTCTCAAAACGTGGATATATTTATCGGTCTTGAAAATGGTTCCATTAAAAATTTGTTGGGAGAAAATCCTGAACTGTGGCAAAAATTCGGACTTGCACCAAATTGGGTCAAACTTGCGCTCAAACAGTTTGGTAATTATGGCGAAATTTTTGAGAAAAATTTAGGCTCCGGCTCTGAATTTTTTATAGACAGAGGCAAAAACAAGCTCATTCAAGACGGTGGTGTGTTAGATGCTCAGGCTTTTTATTAAGCCACTCTTCTTTGATTGAGACTATGTCTTAAAATAAAATCTGCCGCAACATCCAAACCATCTTCGGTTATGCGATGCTGTCCGCCTTTTACAACATATGTTTCAACTTTTGAGCCTAAAGTTTCCAGATTTTGTTTGGTAAACTCCATTGCTTCAAAGCGAACCAAATTATCTGCATCACCATGAATTAAAAGAACATCAGGTGTTGATTGGCTGTGTTTCATTAAAAATTGGTGTCCGGCCATAATGCCACTAAAGCAGACGCATCCTCCGATTTTGTTTTCTCTCATTAAGGCCGTATATAAAGCCAACATTGCACCTTGAGAAAATCCGCACAAATATAAATCTTTATCTTCCAACTGATATTCGGCTAAACAATTATCAATATAATCATTCAGATATGTAAATGCCTCTTCTAAGCCCAATGTCATTTTATTATATATTTCAACGCATTCCTCCATACTCGGAACGGTTTTTCTGTCATCATTGGGGTCAAATCTATGCATAGAATACCATTGACGTTTGTCTTCCAAAATCTCACAATTTATCGGCGCTTGCGGCATATGGATTGCCACATTATCAAAACTATTGATAAATTTTTTGATTTTTCCTTCCAAATAGTCAGCACAATCAATATAGCCGTGCAAAAAGATTATTAATTTTTGCGGCTGACCATGAATATGTACAATTTCTTCATTTATGGCATTTAACATTTTTACGAATCCGTTTTTTCTTTCGCGCATAAGTTTAATGCTAATTTTCTAAAAAAACGTAAACAAGCTGAAGCCAGCTTGACCGCATCTGTTTGATTGCCTCTCTGGCAGAACTTTGAAACCGCGATGCTATCACCTTTCTTGGCAGAACCCAAGTGCCTCATTTAGATAAAAAAAATAGCCCCAGCTTGGTCGTGTCAGTTTGATAATCTCTATATTCATCCCCTGAAACATTTATATATAATAATTCAGGCAGGTATTAACCTGCCTGTCATTAAACCTTGGGATATTTAAATTTGATAGCTTGCCATTTTTCAATTACGTCAATCAACTCATAGGGTAAATCTCCGCCTTCTTGCAAAAGCATATCAAAAGCTTTTAGTAAAGCATCTAATTGATCTCCAATCGGTAGCTCTTTCTCATAGGCTTTTTGTCTTTTTTGCACATAACTAGCTTTCCTCATCTTTTTCCCCTATTTCAATATCTTATCTATATTTCCGATATAATTATCATAAACACCGCTGAATAATTCTTTGTCTTTGTCCTCATATTTCTTTTTATAATTATATTCAAAACTGGTTTGGTTTTGTTTTAACTCTTGATTACCTTCTTTGAGCTCTCTTTGTTGTGCGGCCAAAGCTGATTTGCTTGCTCCTAAGCCCATAGAACTTAAACTTGCTCTGCGATTTGCCAATTGTGCTTCCAACAAATTTTTTCTTTTCTGCTGATTGTATTGATAATTTTTTTGCATTTGTTTTAATTCTTTGTTGCTTTGATTAGCTCTGTTTAACAAATTTGCGGTTGATACACCTAATCCAACCGCTGTTTCAATTCCTCCCATATTTCCTCCTTTATTTAATCTTTTGTTTTGATTTCTACGGCCACCGATAACAACGTAAACGGACACGGAACATCACTTCGGATGCTCCACATTGCTTTTGACATTTCTCTTATCCAACCAATAGATCTGATTTCTATATCTCCGCTAAAATATGTGGGTGGTGAATCCAGTATTTGGTCTTTGTGCATTTTTTTTAACGGAACTTCAAAATAACCATTACCAAAATCCAACCTTAAAGATTTGCTCTCAACAATACGGAATATTCCGTAAATCAATCTATATGCTTTAGGCGGATAAGGGATTGATGAATTAACCATAAACGGCAATGGTTCAATAACGTGTTCATACGGTAGGCCGACAATAATTTCTTTGGCTTCTTCTTGAAGAATGATTTTTCCATCTTTAACCACAAAATCACCAAGTGTAAATTTATCTGCGACCACGCTTACTTCTTGATTTTCCAGATAATCCAACCCACTCCATTCTTGTTTTGGTGTTTCTGAAGAAAGTTTTTTGCCGCAATCCACATAAAAATCATCGGCAAAAGTTTCTATAAAATATTTATCGTTTCTCTTTACAATAAAATAAATCTCTGAGCCGATAACCGCACAAGAAATAAATTCTCCTTGCGTAATTAACTTGCTCCAAGCATTTACTTCTTCCGTTCTGTATGTGGTTAAGCAAGAAACCGTGCCATCTTCCAAAATAATGTATAAGATGCTTTTATCTTGAAAATAAACACAATCAACCGGCTTGTCCAAAACATCATCTGAAAGCAAAGTTAAGTCTTTGGCCTGATAAGCTTGCTCAACATCCGCGTATAAAAACTCTCTTAACTGCTTGCCGTTTTGAGAAATAAACAATGTAGCGCCATCCACATTTTGCGGTGGCAAAGAACATTTGGCATAACATCCGATATTGGTTTGGCGGTTAAGCGTAATGCTTGTCGGTGTTAACGGTTCTCCTGAAACCATCCATTCCGCACCGGTTGTAAATACCAATAAGTGTCTGGTTGAAACCACATTTAGAATCGCGTTAACCTGATCTGACAAAATGGCAAAATCAATTGCTTCATCATCTAAGCCTGTTCCGATATCAAAGTTAAATAAATCTGATGACTTTGATAACCACAAATGGTTGGGCAATGATTTTGAACCACCGATTACCATTCTGTCTTGGTGAAAAGTAACAGAGTTTGGATATCCTCTTAACGGTGAAAAAGCTTGCTCTTCCCATTCTGTGGTTTCACTTGCATTAGCCAAATTTTTTGAAACGGTTGCCGTGCATTCTTTGGTATTTTTAACACTTTTTACAACGGCCTCTCCTTCATTAATCTTAATCCTGATGCCGACATAAGATGATGAAAAAATATCCGTATCCGTTGTTAAGGTAATTTCCCCTGAAGTTTGGTTCGGTTTCATTTTGACTTTGCTTTGATAAAAATTAAAGTAAGGGCAAAAAATCTGACCGTCTTTTTGATAAAACTCCCATTCTCCGATTTTCCATTCTTCATTATTATTTCGGCTAATCTGCTGCGGGGCAACATCCGGATGAACAACGAGCAAGGTATCTGCACTTTGCGTCCAATTAATTTTGGATAATTGGCTTTCCGTCCACGGAGATGTTAAGGTCGCAATATGTGTACCGTTTTTATAAATTTTGATGCTTTTATCTAAAAAACACAAAAGATAGGTTTGCTCAGTGTTAAACTCAAAAGATATAATTCTGCTCTTTTGCGGAAGTTCATCTACCAACTTTAAGCCTTGTCTTCTGGCAACACCTCCGGTCGGAAAAATTTGAACATTATGCAAACATTTTGCGCCGTTTTCATAAATCCTTAAATCTCCTCGACCATATAAGCTTTCTGATAATTGTCCGGAAGTAAAATTGGTTTTGGCGTATATTTGGTTCATTGACGCACCTCCACCAAGCTAAAATCTTCCACACATGACGGGGTTGATTGTTGCGCATCAATTGATCTGGCCCTATTGATAGAATCTTCAGCAATTTTGCTTAAAAATTCTGCTCTGGTTGTGCTTTCGGTTAACGGAATGCAAAATTCATAAGCAAGCTTATTAATTAAGGCCTCACAAAAATAAGCCGGAAAATTATCTTCATCAGGGCGTCTGATATAGGTTAAATTAACTTCACTCAAATTTGTATACAGGCAGTTTTTTACAATTTTATAGACCAATCCTCTACCCTTGCCAAAGCTTCCTGCCGATACTACTCTTAAAAAGTCTGTCGGCAAAAGATATGCATAATTAAAATCTGCAACCGGAACATTTTCCAATCTGGCTAATTTGGCTTGGCTTAAAGCAAAGCTCCACGGATAAGAGGATAATAAAGAATCTCTGATATAAGAATATAAATTGCCCGAAACTTCTGCTTCTGCCGTTCCGTCTTCAAAACTAGTGATGCCGGTTGCGCCTATTTTTAGCAAGGCTTTGGAACATAAACTTATGCTGCTGTTATTCATCTTTTTCTCCTTAAAAAAAAGAGAGCCTAAGTCAATAGGCTCTCTCATCATTTGCAGGTAGTGTTTTATATTTTTTATTTTATGCGGCGGCCGCTGTTGCCAATGGAGCAACCGTTACCGCATCATCTTCAATAGACATCACGGTTAAAATTGCCGGTTCTACCGTGGCATTAATGGCACCGTTTACCAAAATCATATCCCCTACTCGGGCAAAAGCACCGGCATCATTAAAATATCCGCTGCCTTTGATGGTTTCTAAATTATCTTCTGAACGATAATTCCACAAAGTAAAACCATTGGCATAAGCCATTACACTAAAATTTTTTGCATTATATGACATATTTTAATCTCCATTTTTTGTTTAAGCTTCTTTACATTTGATACGAACGATGCCGGTTTCATCAATCAGGCAAGCACCTTGGCTCATCATATTATTTACAAAGTGAGCCGCATGGTCACCATGCCATGTGATATCTGATTTTACATCTTGACCGGATGCATGACCGACTGCTGTTTTGTGGAAAATAAAGCAATCTCTGTTAGTGCCGTTTAAGGGCAATCCGGTGTGCATCATCCAGTTAATCCCCAACCATTTACGGCTTTCAGTTCCTTTCAAAAACGGCAAATTATCGCCCGCATAATCTGAATTTGAAAATTCTTCAATATTCAAAAGTGCGTTCCATTGCAACGGACCAACAATACCAAAGCGTTGACCGTCATCCGGCACATCATTGCTGTTTAATTTGGCAAATGCCTTCAAAATGGTATCTTTGGTCAAAGCAGCGGAATATTCGCCCACATCGTTGGTTGATGAAGCTTTGCTCAAGGCATTGATAATCAATTCATCTGTTTTGCGACCCAAAGCATATGCACCGGCACTGGCAACAACTCTTCTTTCATCAATGCTCATTTTGAGCTCATCTAATGCATCTACCCAGTCACCTGCGTAATAATCTTGAAGTTCGCATTCAACAGGAGTGTGGTCAATGCTCATCACTGGAACCAAACCATGTCTGGCTTTGCCTGAAGCCATACCTTTTCCTACTTTTTGGAAGACTGTGCTGGCGCCGACAACATTGCCTTTGTATCTGACCATATTGCGCAATTTTGAGCCCATTTGTTGATAAGCCAAATGAACATCTGCTTCAAAATTTTTAATAAAAGATTGTGTTACTTGTGTTGACATATATTTCTCTCCTTAACATGTTGATTTAGATATTATTTTTCAGGATATAATTTTTCAAAACCACGAGTGATTTTGGCAATATAGGCGCTATCCTTATCACGCCAATAACGCGGGTCTTCCATCATCTTGCGCAAGTTTGCCTCGTTTAAGTTTTCAAACTCAGGATCATTTTTGCAAAGAAGAGGCTCGGAAGAAGACATCATGTTATACAAAGCAATCACGCCTTCTGCCGTTGTTCCCAACGCGTTAAAAATTTCTTGATTTACATTTTGTTTTGCCCAATTGCTCAAAGAGCGAGAAACTTCATTAAATTTGTCTCTGCCGCCAAAATGTTGAGCTAATTTTTCTAACTGTCTTTCTGCCTCAAAATTTACGGCCATTTCATCTAAAACCGGCAAAACTCTTTCTCCGGCCAAGTCATAAACAAATTGAGCTTGGTCGTTACTGAAGCCTTTTTCATAAAATCTTTTCAGCAAATCTTCATCCACTTCCAAAACAGGAGACGGACTTTTAATGTGATATTGCATATAATTTTGCGGAACCATTCGGTTGGCTGACGGCATTGCATTTTGTGATTGAGACAATGCATTATAGGCATCAATCAATTCTTCTAATTTGACTTTGCCCTCTTGATTATCCCAAAATTCTTCCGCCAAATTTTGCGGACGATTGCCTTTTAAAGAGTATGCTGAACTCTCCAAAAGATTTTCTGTTTTTCTTTTTGGTTGCATAATTTTTCCTTTCTTTTAGTTGATTAATTTGATTTGCTCAGCCGTTCTATTTGTCTGAACAGTCTTCTTTGTCCTTCCAAATCTCTTAACTGAGCTTCTTCGACATTGGCGCCGTATTGACGCTCAATGGTTTGTCTGCGTAAAAAAGAGAGGACAATTTTGCCCTCTTTGCTCAAAAAACATCTTTCAAATGCTCTTTTTATTTCTTCCTCAGACATTAAACTTGTGTCATATTCTTCACTCAACGGTGTTTTCTCCTCCTCCAGATAAGGCTAACTCTTCTTGAGACAGATTATTGTTTGCCGAAAGCATCAGGTTTTCCGGAACATTCAAAATTTTTCCCAACACTTTGGCCACTTCTCCCACATTTACACTTGCCAAAGCTTCCGCCCCAAAAGAAGAAACCAAACTTAACCATTCTGAAATGTTGTTAATATCTTCTCTGGCTCTGAGCATGGCTAACGGAGATTTGTATTGCAAATCAACAATCTTGCCGTCTAAATCAAAGTTCAAAACATCTCCTCTTCTTCTTAAAATGGAAAATGCTCTCTTGACCAACGGTGTCAGCAATTCTGTTTGCAAACGGCCAAAGCTTGCGCCCAAAATTCTGGCAATTTCACTTGCTCTGGCCAAAACCTCTGTTGCGGTCATCTCCGGAGAATTAACCTGAGATAATCTGTCTGCCAGCAAAGCGTGTTTTATTCTGGCTTGCAAATTTTCCAAAATAAGCTGAGAAACATCAAATTTTCCGGGGGCTTCCAACGGAGTTAAGCCTTTTGAACCAACCGCTTTGGGGATAATGGCTCCCGGTACCAACTTGATATTTGCCGGATTTAAGATACCGTCATCATCTGCTTGCCAAATGCCGGTAACGGAAATGGAAGCATTTTTCAAAATCAGCTCCACGACCTTGTTTGCAGTTTTGATATCCGGTAAGGCTTTCATTACAGGAGAACGACCGTAAATTTCTCCGGGGGCTTTGAGCCAGCGAAAATTAATAAACGGCGATGTAGCAAATGTTCCTTCCTTCAAAATTACATTGTCTTCAATGCCCGAATTTTCATCCCAAACAAAAGCCGTATATTCATAACCAGATGAGCCGAATTTATCTTTTTTAGGAATAACAGCTTCAATCAAGCTTAACTGATAATCAGGTGTGTCTTTGGCCAGTCGTTGCCATTTTTCTGGTAATGACACATCTGAAAATCTAACCTGAATTTCGGGTATTTTGATTTTTGAACAACGAAACGTGGTATCAATTTTGCCGTCATAACTTTCTTCAAAAGCAATTTCTCTTAACGGAATGGCGCTGAAATGAAAAGCCGATGCCTCTCCCAAAGGTGCTTCTTCAAACATTAAGCATGCTGTTCCGGCCGTAATTAAATCCAAATAACATTGATGGATTTCAACCGCAAAATTTGAATGTTCAAAATTTTGAAGCATCACTTCTGAAGTGTTGTTTAAGGTTTCTGATACCTGATTGGCTTCTTCTCCCGAAAGCTCGGCACCTGCTTTTAAGCCAAACCATTTTGCCCAAGGCGGTGTTAATTCTGCCAAAAGAGATGAAGCCAATTGGTCAACCGCATCGGGAGCCGTGGCATCAAACAAATGAACGTTCTTTTTACTGCCTTCAAAATTTTGAAGATTGCTCAAGCAGACGTTTTCTCTTTGCGGAAAAGCATATTCATAACATTCTTGCCAATGGGGCTCCCATTGAAGTTTTCTTTCAATGGCTTTTTGATAGCGTTTGATTAGCTTTTCTATCTTGTTTTCCATGTTATTCTCCCAATAATTTTTTTCTGCTCAGATCTCTGTTTTTTGTATCAAAGATTCCGCTATATGATGTATGAATGGTGCTTTCCATCCCTCTTCTTTGGCGCGCCAAAGCTTCTTTTCTGGCAGCTTCTTCATCTATGGCAGAAGTGTCTTCAACCACTTGTATCTTTGGTTCACTACTAAAAATTCCTCCCATTTTTCCTCCTTTCAAAAAAAATAAGCTCAGAAACGATTTCTGAGCTTTTACTTAATTTTATTGACTATTTTTGATATCATTTTGCTTTGTGAGGGCGGTGTTTTTTCTTGCGTGCTTTTTACAACCTGTAAACCTAACACACCCAAAGCCACACTCCACAAAGAAGTTGTTTCAACCAAAGCATTGATTATTTGCTCGGCATTTTGATATTGTGCCAAAATCACATAACATACGGTGGCCATTGTTAACAACCACGCAAGCGCCACAGAATATCCGAATGCAGGACGCCAAAAACGAACAAACTTATCTTCTGCGCTTAATTCTTGTTTCATAATCTCATGAATAGAATTGAGCGTGTTTGTATCCAGCTCGTTTTCAAGCTCTTGCATTTTTTCTAAATGGCGATTTGCTTCTTCAAGCTCAGAATTGGTAATTTCTTGCGTGCTGATTGCCTTTTGCACATTGCCTAAAGCCTGATTGGCATTTTGAGCCACGCTGCTTCCCAATTTTTCTAATCCGGTTTGGACAATTTTTATTAAAAACGGCAAGCCAAATTTGCTTAATATTTTTACAATCATTTATTTCTCCACATCATTATAAAAAATATGAGTGCCAATTTCAGCGCAAGGAATTTTGCCGATTGACCAAGCCGGACGCACATATTTGGTATGATAATGCGTTGCTTGATGTGTGTTGTCTTTAAGCAAACCGGCAATGGCTCTTTGCGCTATTCTTTTGCATACAAGATAAATCGGATTATCATCATTAACCCTTAAGATAATTTGATAATTCGGGTCATCTGTGTTCCAACAAGAAAATTGCCGAGACTTCTGACAAATCTCGGCAATTGTGTTTCCCCACCAATATCTTTTTCTTTTTTGACTGAATTTTAGTCTGTTTAAGACCACATTCGCCACAGCTTCTTGTCCGCTGATGGTTTCTCCCCTCGCTTCTCCGTAAATGGTTTTGGCAAGGATGTCCGTTGTTAAGTCCGTCATTGATTTTTTCCTACTCCGTCAAGTTTCTTTTCAATCCGCAATAAATGATTGGTCAGGCGGTTTTCAACATCTTTCAAATATGTTACCGAAACATAGTTTCTGGCTACATGAAGCTTGAAATCTGCAATTGAATCTTTTAATACGGATACATGTTGATTATGGGCTTTGGTCAAGCTTGATATTCCGTTTTCTGCCTCTTGTTTGTTTTTTCCTACCCATCTAAACAAGGCGGCAAATATCGGTAGCTCAACCATCGCTATCCAATTGGTTAATTCATTAAACATCTTACACCTATTCTATTTCAAAATTTGTTTGCGCCGAAAATACTTTATCCGCACCGCGCCATGAAAAAAGTTTGTCTGCTTTCTTATCGGCAAATATTATCGGTAATCTGACAGGTTCTGCACTCAAGCAACCGGCCACGGCATCTAACGCATCATCATGCGTTTTGCCATCGGGCGTATATTCTCTCATTTCTTCAATAAACGGGGTTGCCCAAATTTTTTGATGCACGTTTAAGGCTTTTTCCGCCAACAAAACTTCAAAGGCTGATAAAATCCTTTCTGCCTTGTTGGTTGAAGAATAAGCCTCTAAAACCGAAACACGCATATTTTGTTGCGCCAAAACCTGTTTTAATATACCCGGCAAAAATTTACCGATACCATTGGCTTCTACCCGAATGGAAGATAAATAATTGCGCCTTAAAAAATCTGCCACTTTTTCACACTGCTTGGTCGCTCTGTTTTCAGAAACATCATCTTGTATTTTGATATATTCCAAATCATGCAGCCAATAATGACCGTTTTCATCGGTAAAAACACAAGCTACGACCGAGTTATCTCCTTTTTTGGCGGCAAAAGACGGATCCCACCAACAAGAAGCT
>CALXWC010000011.1 GCA_944392265.1 uncultured Alphaproteobacteria bacterium
ATAATAGATTTTTAACGCATATTAGCATATAATTATTATAGTGCAACAGATTCGGTTAAATTATGGATACAATAAAGAAAATAAAAGCCTTGGGTTTAATGAGCAGTCCGTCTTTAGACGGAGTGGCTGCCTCCGTGATTATAACGGATGGGGTTGATGTTTATGATGTAGAAAGATCCATAGTTGAACCTTATGACGATTCGTTAAGAGAACACTTAATTTCTTTAATCGGCAAAAAGCCCGAAAATTTTGACTTGAAGGCCAAACTTCAAAACTTAGAAGAAGAGATAACCAAAGCTCATGCCAAAGTTGCCAATGAGTTAATAGATTATGTTGATGGAAAAGTTGACGTAATTGGGTTTCACGGACACACGATTTTTCATGATCCTGAACATAAGTTCACATATCAAATCGGTGACGCGCAATTGCTAAGTGATTTAACCAAAACAAAGGTGGTTACCCGCTTTTCTCAAGCAGATTTACTGGCCGGAGGACAAGGCTCGCCACTGGTTCCTGTATATTATGCCTCACTGGTTAATCAGTTTGAAAAACCTATTGCCGTTGTTCATATCGGGGCGGTTTCAAGCTTAACTTATGTCGGTGATAACGGAGAACTGATAGCATTTGATGCCGGTCCCGGAAATGCCCAAATTAATGATTGGGTATTTTTTCATGCCGGTTTGCATATGGATTATGACGGAAAACTAGCCATAAGCGGTACAGTTAATGATAAGGTTTTAATTAACTTAATGCGTCATAAATATTTTGCCAAATATCCGCCAAAAGCTCTGGATAGAAATTTATTTAAAGAAAAACTGGAACATTTGGAAGGCTTAAGCCTAGAAGATGGTGCCGCAACCGTAACATCTTTTGTTGCAGAAGCGATTGGTTATTCAATGGCGCTGTATTTACCTCAGATGCCCAAAAAGTTAATCGTTTGCGGAGGTGGGGCTAAAAACCCCACGTTAATGCGCTTTTTAAGAGCAAAACTTCCAAATATAAATATTGAAACGGCAGGACAATTAGGCTGGCGTGCCGATACAATGGAATCCCAAGCTATGGGGTTCTTGGCAGCCAGAAGATTATATAACCTTCCCATAAGTTTTCCCAAGACCACGGGGGTTAAAGAAGCCTTGATAGGTGGTGAAATTTATATGCCTCAACAAAAAATAGATTTTTTTTGAAAAAAAATGTTGACAAAAAAAATCTTTATGCTATTACTCTGCCCCAGAAAGAAATTTTTGTGGCTATTATATAAACAATATAAAGAGGAAAGTGTGGCTAGGTACGTCGAAACTCTTTTCCATAGCTTACTTTATATAGATGTTCTAACCATCTTTCCTCTACCTATAACACCTAACATTAAAATCTATCATTAAAATCTATCATCTGTAGATTGAACTGAGGAATGTTTCTGTTGTTTATACAGCTTGTGAAAGTTGTTTAATAACTAAAAGCAAAATAGCTTGTGAAGGCTGGCTTTTTCATATGAAACTTCGTAAGATTTATTTCTCGCGGCACTTTTTGTGTTCGCTATCCTAGGTTTGAAAAGAGTTGCTCGTGAGAGTGACTCTTTTTGTCTTGATGATTATGATGTGATTGGAAAACCTTTTTTGAGGAAGCTTGCATCAATATCTTTATAGGCTCCTTTTTTATCCTCAAAACAAGGTTTGGATTGTTAGGAAAAGAGTTACTCGTGAGAGTGACTCTTTTTAGAAAAAAATGAGATTGAAAATGCCTTATATCTGTAGTTTTTAAGTTCTTACAACCATGTTTTGAAGAGAGTTGCTCGTGAGAGTAGCTCTTTTCCTTAAAAATAGATGTGTTTCGAAAATACTATATATCTGGAATTTGCATCATCATTTTTTTATTTCCACCTGTGTGGTTAGAACTGTTTTGAAAAGAGTTGCTCGTGAGAGTGGCTCTTTTTGTTAAAAAATGAGATGTGATTTGACAGACCTTATATATCTGAGGCCATTGGTTACATTTCTCGCACCAATTTATTTGGTGAAAACAGTTTTTGTGAATGAAAAGAGCGGCTCGTGAGAGTGGCTCTTTTTTTATGTGTGTTTTATGGTTGTAATAAGGCTAAAGTCATGCTATTATAAAATTCTAACCAAAATTATTAAATTATGAAAAAAACTTTTCTTGCAGCCATGGTGCTGTTATTTTTGGGAATTTCATTTGCTTCATGTCATGATGATTATGAAGAAATAGTAGTGAGTGTAGAAGCACCATCAGAGGAAATTCCAAAAATGTTATACCAAAAAGACGGTATAACATATATAGAGATTTCTCCGGACAATGGTTTGACTGGAGAGTATTACATAACCCAATCAGATAACGACAGACAACGTACTTGCGTGCGTTTTCCGCTAATTAAAGGCGGAGAAATCGTGTTCTTGGCTGGGAATTATGAAGAGAGCATTTGGAATGTTGCCTATATGGAAAAACCAGAGGCCTTCATTTCAACGATACAGTTCGTTCCCGGTGTTGACATATTGGTTGAAAGTAGCTATGCGGTTACTTTACAATCAAACAAATTTAACAAAAAATTTGGGTTTGTACTGCAGAAATAAACAGGCTGTTTTCAGCCTGTTTTTTTGTGATATAAATGCTTGACTCACATAGATTCCTGTTCTAAATTATCCCGCAGAAAAATAATATTTTGAAAGATTCTTTATATGTGCAATTTTAACATACATATCATATCTATCATTATCCCTTAGGGGATATACTTTCTTGCACATAATTCAAAAAACACTCAATCAAAACAAAATCCGTTAATTTAAATAATATTATAAGGTATAGGCAAATGACAAAATTCTATGCTGATGTTAAGGCAAAGCCTGACTTTGTAGAAGTCGAAAAAGAAATTTTAAAATTCTGGGAAGAAGATAACACTTTTGAAAAATCCGTACACAATCGTGACGGCGCTGCTGAATTCGTATTTTATGATGGTCCTCCGTTTGCTAACGGTACACCGCACTATGGTCACATCATGGTATCTTATGTTAAAGATGTGGTTGCCCGCTACCAAACCATGAACGGTAAAAAGGTTGAACGCCGTTTGGGGTGGGACTGCCACGGTTTGCCTGCTGAAATGTCAGCTGAAAAACAATTAGGCGTATCTGGCAGAAAAGAAATTGAAGCATTCGGCGTTGAAAAGTTTAATGATTTTTGCCGTTCCGATGTTTTAAAATACTCCGGCATCTGGGTTGAAATGTTCAAACGTATCGGCCGTTGGGTGGACTTTAACCATGATTATAAAACCATGGACTTGCCGTTTATGGAAAGCGTTATCAATAACTTCAAACAACTTTATGAAAAAGGTTTGGTATATGAAGATTATCGCGTTTTGCCATATTCTTGGGCCGCAGAAACTCCGTTGTCTAACTTTGAAGTAAACCAAGGTTATCAAGATAAAACCGATAACGCCATCACCGTTATGTTCAAGTTAGAAAACGGCATGAACATTTTGGTTTGGACAACAACCCCTTGGACCTTACCTTCAAACTTGATGTTGGCCGTTGGCTTGGATATTGATTATGCCGTTATGGAAGAAGATGGTCAAAAATACATTTTGGCAGAAGCTTTGCTCGGCAGATATAAAAAACAATTAGAACATGCCACCAAAGTCGGCTCCATGAAAGGTAAAGACTTGGTCGGCATGAGCTATGAGCCGATGTTCCCATATTTCAAACATTTGAAAGACAAGGGTGCATTCAAAGTATTAAGTGGTGAGTTTGTATCTACCGAAGACGGTACAGGTATTGTTCACATTGCCCCTGGTTTTGGTCAAGACGACTTTGATGCTTGCCGTGCTTATGATGAAAACTTCCCGGTTGTTTGTCCGGTAGATGAAGCTGGTAAATTCACCTCCGAAGTTCCTGATTATGAAGGTAAACAAGTTTTTGAAACCAATGAGCCGATTATGCAATTGTTAAAAGAACGCGGCATCTTGGTTAAAAAAGAACAATATACCCACTCTTATCCGTTCTGCTGGAGAACAGATACTCCGTTGATTTACAAAGCTATGTCTTCTTGGTTTGTTCGCGTAACAGATTTCAGAGATGAAATGGTTAAAAACAACCAACAAATCAACTGGGTTCCGGAACACATTAAAGACGGTCGTTTTGGTAAATGGTTGGAAGGTGCCAGAGATTGGTCTATTTCTCGTAACCGTTTCTGGGGAACACCGATTCCGGTATGGAAATCTGACAACCCGCAGTTCCCAAGAGTAGATGTTTTCGGTTCTGTTGCCGAGATTAAAGAAAAAACAGGTATTGAAGTTAAAAACTTGCATAAACCATATATTGATGAAGTGGTTTATCCAAACCCGGATGATCCGTCAGGTAAAACAATGATGCACCGCGTATCAGACGTGTTTGACTGCTGGTTTGAATCCGGTTCAATGCCTTATGCACAAGTTCACTATCCGTTTGAAAACAAAGAATGGTTTGAAAGCCATTTCCCGGCAGACTTCATTGTGGAAGCTATGGACCAAACCCGTGGTTGGTTCTATACCTTGACTGTATTATCTACCGCTTTGCACAATCGTCCGGCATTCAAAAACTGCATCTGTACCGGTTTGTTAATGGCAGAAGGCGGACAAAAGCTTTCTAAACGTTTGAAAAACTATCCTGACCCGAACGAAGTTTTGGATACAATCGGCTCTGATGTTTTGCGCTGGTTCTTGGTTTCTTCTCCGGTATTAAAAGGTGGTAACTTAGCCGTTGACAAAGAAGGAAAAGAAATTGCCAAAGCTGCACGCGCTGCCTTGATTCCGTTGTGGAACGCTTTCTACTTCTTCACATTATATGCCAATGCTGAAGGCTATAAGGCTAAAGAAGTTTATTCTTCAAACGAGGCAATTGATAATTATATCTTGTCAAAATTGAAGAGATTAAGCCAAATTGTTAAACAAGGACTTGATACTTATGATGTTGCAATGGCAACAAATGAAGTAACTTCATTTATGGAAATTTTGAACAACTGGTACATTCGCCGCACCCGTGATCGTTTCTGGGAAGGTGATGCTCAAGCCTTTGATGTTTTGTACACTGTTTTAGTAAACTTGAGCAAGATTGTTGCTCCGTTGATACCGTTTGTATCAGAATATGTCTTCAAGACTTTGACCGGTGAAGAATCCGTTCACTTAACGGATTATCCGACTTTGAACGAAATCAAATTGGATGATGAGTTGGTTAAAGAAATGGACTTCTTGCAAGACTTGTGCTCTGCCGCTAAGTTCATTCGTGAAGAAAAGAACTTGCGCAACCGCTTGCCATTGCAGAGCTTGACCGTGGTTGGTAAAGACTTAGACTTTATCGGTGCTGAGTATCAAGACATCATCAAAGATGAGTTGAATGTCAAAGAAGTTAAGTTAGACAATAACTTGGCTAACTATGCTGACAAGAGCGTTTACCTTTACACCCCGCTTTTGGGCAAAGCTTTGGGTAAAGATATGGGCCCTGTCATGGGTGCATACAAACAAGGCAAATGGGAATTGAACGCTGACGGCACATTAAATATTGCCGGCAAGACCTTGACCAAAGACTTGTTCGAAGTTCGTTTGAACATGAAAGAAGGCGTTGCAGGTCAAGCCTTTGCTGATAACAAAGCCGTTGTTACCTTGGATACCAATGTAACCGATGCTTTGCGCCGTGAAGGTATGGCTCGTGACTTTGTTCGTTTGGTTCAAACCTTGCGTAAAGATAAAGACTTCAACATCTCTGACCGCATTGAGTTAAGCTATCAAACCGAAGATGCTGAGTTGGCTCAAGCTTTGGATGAAAATAAAGCTTATGTTGCTGAACAAGTTTTGGCAGTTAAGTTTGAAAAAGCTCAAAATCAAGGCACATCAGCCGAGATTGAAGGCAAAAACATTTGCTTTGATGCCAAAGTTGCTTAATTTATAAGTCAAAAGAGAAGAACGCCGCAGAAATGCGGCGTTTTTTTATGCTTTTCTTAATAAATATCTAGTATTGTGCAACTAAAAAGTTACAGTTTAGTAGCGTTATAATAAAATTAGACAAAAAACATTGCAATTAGTCTAAAAATGCGCTATGATAAAACAAATTAACCACAATCTTTGAGGTGTATTATGGCTGATAAAATAACAATTGCAGAAGCAGTAAATTTAGCAAATCAAGATACAGCAAAGTTATCTAATGAACAATTGACACAAATGAATGAAGCTTTTGCCGAAAGCTTTTTTAATAGAGAAACACTTTCTGATGATGCTAAAATAGCCAGTGAAGTGACAATGGCAGAAATTGATGCCAGATTAAAAACATTGGAGCAAAGTCAAAATGCTTATGATGAAAAAGATTTGGATGGCATTATCGCTATGGCAGAATCCGTTGGCATGTTTTCGCAAAATTCAGATGTTGCTAAAAAAGTTTTAGACAAAGCCAAATTACAAAAACAAACTCTTGAAGCGCAAGCCAAAACACAAGAAGCCCAAACACAACAAAGCCAGAAACCTCAAACTCAAGAAGCTCAAACAGCTGAGGAAAAACCTCAAGAAAACAAAAAAGAAGAAGTAAAGGTTAATGAAGAACAAGCCGAAGAAATAGAAGTTGGAGCAGAAACAATTGCCGCTGCTCAAGAAGAAGTTTTATCTGCAGAACAAGAACAAGCTTTAGAAACAGCAGAAAACACTCCTGAAGACCAAGCAGAATTAAATAATTTTGACAAAGAAAACGGAGTAGACAAGCTTACACAAGAGCAGTTGGAAGCAAACGATAAAATCATTGATGCAATGCCACATCCGTTTGAGAAGGATGAACAAGGAAATTTAAAAAATCCGGAATTTGCTGATGAATATAAAGCATTGCAAAATATGACCATCACGGATGATAATGGCAAAGAATTATCCGAAGATGAGCAAAACCAAGATAAACATACATTGGTTTATGCCGCGCAGTTAGAAGCCGAAACTTATGCCAAAGCAGCAGGCAATGGTAATCCGGAAGATGTGCAAAAACTTTATAATCAACATTTTAAGGATGCTATTCAACGAAACATTGTTGTTGCCGCTTTTGCTTCAGAAGTTGAAAAAGGTGCTACCAAAGAACAAATAAAAGAAAAATTTGCTCAAGCCGTAAACAATCCTGTTAAAGCGACACGTTCGGCAGTTCAAGCAGTTACGGCCAATAGCTCGGCAGGAGTCACCAAGTTAAAAGACAGATTAAAAGCAAAATTAAAATCCATACCGGTTGTTCAAAAAATAGAAGCCAGAATTAGTGATTTTGACAAGTCAATGACCGAGCGCTATGGCAAAAAGTATGAAACATCTAAAAAATATGCCAAAATTGCATGGAAAAGTATAAAGAATGTAGCTGTTTATTCCGTTGTTGGAGCAACGGCAGGTCCGGTTGGTTTAGGTGCTTTGGCTGCAAAAAGTGCTTATGATTCCGTCAAAAAGATACAAAAAGAAGCTAAAGCTAACAATATGAGCTTTAAGGAATATGCCAAAGCCAATAAGGCCAAAGTTGTTTTGGCTTTTGCTACCACAGGGTTATCTTTATTAGGTACGGCGGTGGGCTTGGGAGCCAACGCCGGTATCGGAGGACAAGAAAGTGCCGAGGTACTTCGTCCCGTATTAAAGACAGCAACAAAAGTTTTGGCTATCGGTGGAAAAGCTGCACCTGCATTATGGCAAACAGCCAAAGCCGGTTGGAAAAAATTTGTTAAAAAAGATAACGAAGGTGCAAAAGAAGCATGGTCAAAAGCTAAAGAAAGTTGGGGAAGAACAGGTGAGGCAGCTGCCGGTATTTTCATTGGGTCTTGGTTGTCAGGAAATTCCTCTGCCGAAGAAAAAGTTGATGCTATGACGGGAGCCAATGCAAATCAATCAATGGAAGTTGATGCCATTACAGGAGCTAATGTAGCCCAACCGCATCATATTCCGGATATTCAGTTGGAACAAACCCCCGATAATAATGAGCAAATTCAAAATCATGATGCTCCAAGTCATGACACTCCGCATCATAATAGTGAGCCTATCCATAGAGAGACCTTAGATTTGTCTAAAATGGAGGGTGCTGAAATTGATACTTCGTCAACAGAAATTCCAGACGAAATTAATCATGTAGATATGCCGACACATTCACAAGGCGATATGCCGACACATCAAGAAATTTATGACATTGCCGTGGAGTTAGAACAACAATATGAACAAAACGGTAAAATAGATTTTGTAAATATGATGAGAGAACAATATGCAAATGGCGAAATTTCTGAAGAAAAATTAAGAGCGACCACTGCCATTTTTAATGATATATATGATAAAAACGGTGGTGATGTTAAAGCAACCATAGACGAGATAAAAGAAGAATCATTTAAAGCCGCCCAAGAAGAAAGAGAAGCGGTTATGGATGCAGTCCAAAATCCGATAATCAATGAGGAAAGAAGTGATACTCCGGATAATTCAAATATAAATGAAGACGGACAGCAAGATTTAGCCGGACAAGAATATCAGGATCAGGCATCGCAAGGAATGGAACCTAATGTTACCGATTTGGATATGCCGACCCATTTAGAGATGTATGAAGCCGCTTCAGAAATGGAACAGCAATATGAGCAAAATGGCAAAATAGATATGTCCGGATATTTGAAAGAACAACATGCCGCCGGAAATATGTCTGAAGTAAAAGCCCAAACGATGGGATCTATCTTTACAGATGTATATGAACAAAAAGGTGGAAATTTGGGTGCAACATTATCTGAAATTAAAGAAGAATCATTAAAAGCAGCGCAAGAAGAATATGCTGCAAAGTCTTCTGTTCAGGTTCAAGAAGAAAACATTGTGGATAATACACAAGAACAAAGCGTTCCCACTTCAGAGGGTGCGGAAGTAAAAGCAGAAAAAGAATTAACCTTGGAAGAAAGAGTTAATAACTTTATTGCCAAAAAAATGCAAAGTGGTGAATTATCCGCAGAACAAGGATCTAAAATGGGAGAAAGAATGGTACAACATTTAAGCCAAGCAGAATCAACTCAAACGCAAGAAAATGTATCATCAAAAGAAGTGAATGTTCAAATGAATATTGCAATGAGAAATAGAGGTAATGAATATTAGAGAATTGTTACAAAAATATGACATTTTAATTTTTGCCTAATTTGACAAAAAAATATGTTGTTTTTCATCTGTAATTGTGATATTTTATAGACAACTTAATATACAAGCTTTTATTTTTGGAGGAAAAATGGTCCAAGTTTTTGAAAACATTACTCAAGCTGAATTAGATAATTTGATGAGCCAAGATGTGCTTTCAATGGATGTTGAAAGTCTGAATAATTTAAGAAATGCTGCTAAAAAAGCAGGAATATTGACATCTCAATATGAAAATATGCTCGCAATTGCCATCAACAATCGCAGATATGAAGAAATTCAAAAAGATGACAATTATTCAAAAGAAGAAAAAGAATTCGCTCTCAAAATCAGAAATGAGTATAATAAAGAGTTGCGTTCTAAAGTTAGCAATAAACTTTATAATGCTGAAGAAATTTTGAGTAAGGCCGTTTTCAAGGACGGTGCATATCACTTTGCAGATTTAAGCAAAGGTGAAATGGACTTCTTGTTAGATAATGGTTTGGTTCATCCCAAAGAGTTAAATGTGGATGCAAGTTTCCAATTAGGCCAAATCAAAGCTGAAGAAATCCCAAGCGTTGCCAAAGACAATGCTCAATTGAGTGATGATGTTAAAAAATCTCAAGAATTCTGGGGCAACTTTAATGATAAAAAGTCAGCTTTGTCTTGTATGGTACAAGCATTGCAAGATAACGCCTTGAAAGTTGAAGCCAAACAAAACAAGAAAAAAGTCTTTACCGGTGTTGACCATGGTAATAAAGGTTTTGATGTTGTTCACGAAGAGAAAAAGGTTGAACCTTATGCAGTTTTTGATTTAATCATCAAAAAAGCAAAAATGGCTAATCCAAATGCCAAAATCCGCATTAAAGATAACATCAAAGATGAAGAAACTCGCAACAAAATTTTGATTGCTTGCGCAAAAAATAATATGGAACCGATTGGCAATTTGCCTAAAGATTTTGATTTTGAATTGTTAAAACAAATTGCTAAAGAGGCAAAAACCACAGAAGATATTAATGCTTTGGCTAAAAACTTGTATGGCAATGCTCCGTTTAGCGTAGAACAAAAACAAGAAAACAAAGAAAATCAAGCAGCTGTTGCTATAGTTCCTGCTGCAACCGCAGAAAACAAAAAAGATGATAAAGATAAAAACAATGTTGTAGCCGGAGTTGTTCCTGTTGCCGCACCAACAACTAAAAAAGACGAGAAAGAAGAAAAGAAAGTTGTTGTTGCTCCTAAACGCTCATGGTGGAAAAAAGTTAAAGATGCAGTTGTGGTTGCAGGTATTGCTGTCCTTGGTTTCATTGGTGTTAAAAGCTGCCAAAATCAAGAAAAATTGCAAAAGAATATTAAAGATTTGCAAGAACAAGTTGATAAAAAATCTCTTGATGATTGCAATGAATTGAGTGCAAGATTTGCAGCTGAATATGCACAAGGTTTTGAAGATGGTAAAAAAGCTTGTGAAGATGAGAAAAAACCTCAACCGAAAAAAGTTGTTCGCAGAGTTAGCAGAGCTCCTAAAAAGGTTGTTGTTGCTCATCAACCTCAAAAAATCCAAGGTTTGGAATTGATGGATGGTGTAGGTATGCCAATTCAACCTGTTGCAACAGCTGAAATCCCGGATTATGTTGAAAACATTGATTTGCCAAAAGCTCCGGAAGAAAAAGTTGTTGAGAAACCTCAACCGATGTTTGGTGAAATTAATACCTCTCAACAACACGAAGAGTTTAACTCTTTGGAAGGAACTGCTGAAAGAAATAATCAAGGTAAACTTGTTGCTGAAAACAAAACATTAGATGCAAGTGACCCTGCTGTTTTCAATCAGATGTATCAAAAAGCAATTTCAACAAAATCTCGTTAAGCATTAATAAAAAAAGAGGCCTTCAAATGAAGGTCTCTTTTTTTGTCTTTACTTCTTTAAAAGCTTTTTTAGATACTCATCATAGTCAAGCGTGCAAACAACAACCTTTTTGCTGCTCTCCATATATCGGCCTAAAACAGTTTTGCTGCTAAAACGAGTTGTTGGCGCAAATGTGGGTTTTGCTTCTTTTTTGTAATAATAAAGCTCAATCCTCATTGAAACCTCAGGAAGCTCAAAATCTTTTATATGGCATGCAAAAACCTTTGCAGAGCCGAGTTGCCTGAGAAAGAACGTTAAGCGTTTCTTCTCAAAATCGCCAAGAGAAACCTGAATGGTTGGAGCTGTTGCAAGAAAACCTTTGTAAGAAACATTTGTTCCTAAATCAAAAAGGTTTGATGGCAGTTTTTTATCATCACAACATTGAAGTTCAATATTGTCAGCAATGAGAAAAGCAGATGTCATAACATCATTTCCGCACACGCGTAATAACAAATTTTGCCGTCTGAAAGAGCTTAAAAAGTTTTCATATTTTTCAGAAAAACTTGAACAATGACAAGTTCCGTTTCTCAAAGTTTTATGGCAAAACGGACATTCAGGCTCCAACAGACTAATAAATATTTTATCATTACAAAAGTGACAAAAGCTTTTAACACTTTCAAAATTAAGAACAGTACCGGACGTACTTTCCAAATTAACCTTAACCTTCATAATAGTAACATTTTAGTTTACATAATAGTTCTAAATCGCCAGTAATATAAAACTGAAAAAAAAATTAGGCAAGAACTAAGTTTGCAAGAGAAAAACATTGCTAAAAAATAAAAAAAAGATTAAAACTGAAAGCAATTAATTATTAAAATAGATATATTATGGAAACAAGGTATTTTATTGCGATTATTTTTGTCGCGCTGGCAGGTGTATTATACGCCATAGTAAATATTTGCCCCAATAGCTATAAAAGTTTTGACCCTTTGATTAACTCTCGTTTTATTTGGATGATATCAATACTCGGATTTCTCTTAAGCGGAGCGATGGTCGTGGGGATGTTCAAGATAAATGCTATATTTGGAATTGCGACAGTTTATTCATTTCTAATCGGATTTTTCTTGGCTTGGTATGTCATTAAAATACCGGAAAGAAGATATATTAAGGAACATTTGAAATAAGAGTAAAAGTTATTTTTTATAGCTTCAAAAGTTAATGATTAATTTGTTTAACTATAAATTTTTTTTCTTATGAAACTAACAGCATCAAATGTGGTAAATATTTTTCAAGATTGTTTGCCAAAAAATGAATCTTTGCCTGAAGATAAAACGATTGAAGTAGAAGGAATTGTAACAACCGCTTTGTTTAACAAAGAAAAACTGGCGGAGCATAAGAACGAAATATGTTCTCTTTTGGCTGAGCTCCCAGAGAGTTTTCAAAAAAGCAAGGGGGGAGGAATGTCATTTTTGAATATGTGTATGGATAAAGATGGCAATCTTTGGACAGGAGAGCAGCGTACAATGCATTTCTTGCTTTTGCTTGGGTTAGGAGTAGGGAAAATTACATACCCTTTGCCTCAAGCTATGTGGACAGCACTTCCGGGCGGAATGCCTTATATTACAATTGAAGATTAACCCAAAAGCCATTCAAGGTAAAACTTTGAATGGCTTTTTTTTATTTCATGAAAAGATTTAGCAATTAGCGCAAAAGCCAAAAGAATGATTGACGCCTCAAAAGCTTTTTCATAAATTAAAAAAAAAGCTTATCAGTTGAGAGGATAAAATGGAAGCCAAACAAGATAAAATCATCAGTAAAATTAATGAACTCTTATGGGGAGAAAGTCCTCTGTCTTTTTATTTTTCATACAAAGGAACATTCAATCGCTTGCAGTTCTTTGGTGCAATAATAACATTTTGTCTGTTATTCAATTTTGTTGGCATACAAGATATATTTTGGCTGACATTTTTGTTCTCAGTGTTGGTATTTTACGGAATGATTGCCGCCGTGCAAAAAAGAAGCCGTGATATTGGTAAAAAAGGTACAGTTTTTATTTTGATTTATTCCTTGTTTTTATATTGCGGAAATATCATATATTTTGTCAAACTGCAAAATATCAGCTTAAATATTATATGCTATGAAGTTATGTTTATTGTGATGATTGCTTATTTGTTAAGCTTTATTTTGTTGCTGTTTATTCGAGGCAAAAAGGAGAAAGATTTAAACTTAACAAGTCCACTGCTCAAAAGCCCAATAAAATATCTGAGCATTTGGATAGGAATATTTTTGCTGTCATATTTAGGGCTTTGGTTGAAGAAGTAAAATTTTATAAAAAAGAAGATATATAAAAATCCTAAGAAGCAAAATCTTAGGATTTTTTTGATTTGTAAATATGGTGAAATAATTTAAAAACAAAAAAAGTTCCTAAAAGGAACTCTTTTGAAAGAATGGTGCTCGGGGACGGGATCGAACCGCCGACACGAGGATTTTCAGTCCTCTGCTCTACCGACTGAGCTACCCGAGCATCAATCACGAGAAATCTTATAGAGCATATTTTTTTTCTTGTCTAGTATTATTTTCAAAAAAAATAAAAAAAGTGGATTTTATCGACAATTTACTTTTCTAAGCAAGCTGGCAGCTCTCATAATATTATTATTTTGAGATTTTGCCGTGCCAAACATTTGGGCTTGTTTAATGATATTAGCAGTGCTTTGAGCCTGAAGTTGCTCAATAGCTTTGTTCCAATTATCAATACCGCAGTCATATTTTTTATCACCGTTTTTCCAAATATAATAAGCGGCTTCTCTTATAGCTTTTTCATTAAACTGTACCATATTCTTTCTCCTGTCTTAATTTAGACATATTAAAAAGAAAATATTAAAAAATATTTATAAAAACAGAAAAAACCTCCCCAAAGGGAGGTTTTTTTTGAAAATAAAACAATTATTTATCTTGAGACGGCATCTTGGCTTCTTCAACCAAAGCTTTAATAAAGTCATCAAGCTTAATAATTTCTTGTTTTTCAGAACCAATACGACGAACCGTAACAGTTCTTTCTTCTTTTTCTTTAGCACCGACAACGGCAATAACCGGAATCTTTGCAACGGAATGTTCACGAACTTTGTAGCTGATTTTTTCATTGCGCAAATCAGATTTTGCATAAAGTCCGTTAGCTTTCAAAAGTTTGGTAACTTCTTCGGCATAATCATTCATTTCAGAGGTGATTGGGCAAACCACAACTTGTTCCGGAGAGAGCCAGAGAGGCAATTTTCCGGCATGGTTTTCAATCAAAATACCCAAGAAACGTTCAATAGAACCAAACAAAGCGCGGTGCAACATAACAGGTTGGTGTTTTTCACCATCTTCGCCGATATAAGAAATATCAAAACGTTGTGGCAAGTTCATATCAACCTGAATTGTACCGCATTGCCATTCACGACCGATAGCGTCTTTCAAAATGAACTCAAGTTTCGGTCCATAGAAAGCACCTTCACCGGGGTTGATTTCATATTTATAACCATGGCTTTCCAAAGCGTGAGCCAAAGCATTTTCACATAAATCCCAAATTTCATCAGAACCGATTCTGTAAATGCTGTCCGGACGTGTAGAAAGATAAATCTTCACATCTTTGAAACCAAAGTCTTTATAAATATCTAAAATAAGTTTCAAAGTGGTGATGCATTCTGCTTCCATTTGCTCCGGAGTGCAGAAGATGTGTGCATCATCTTGAGTAAATTCACGTACACGCATCAAGCCCATCAAAGCACCGGATGCTTCATAACGGTTTACTTTACCAAATTCGGCAATACGAAGCGGTAAGTCACGGTAAGATTTAATACCTTGTTTGTAAACGAGCAATCCGCCTGGGCAGTTCATCGGTTTAATGCAGAACCATTTTTTATCTTCTGTTTGGCCTGAGTAGTTATGTGCGCCATACTTATCCCAGTGACCTGAAGTTTCCCACAAGCATCTATCCATAACGCGCGGAGTGCAAATTTCGATATAGCCGTTATTTTCTTGACGTCTGCGCATATATTCAATGAGTTTACGGTAGATTTTGTAACCTTTGTCATGCCAGAAAACAGCACCCGGAGCATATTCCGGTTCAAAGTGGAACAAATCCATTTCTTTGCCGAGCTTACGGTGATCACGTTTAGCGGCTTCTTCCATCATTTTCAAATATTCATCCAAATCTTTTTTAGAAGCCCAAGCTGTTGCATAAATACGTTGCAACATTTCTTTTGTGGCATCACCACGCCAATAAGCACCGGCAACTTTCATCAATTTGAAAGCATCACCGATTTTACCTGTTGAAGGAACGTGTGGACCACGGCAAAGGTCAGTAAAGTCACCTTGACGATAAAGAGTAATCGTTTCATCTTCCGGCAAATCTTCAATGATTTCGGCTTTATAGTGTTCGCCTTTGTCTTTGAAGAATTTGATAGCCTCATTACGGGGCATAACAATGCGCTCTAATTTTTCATCACGTTTAACAATCTCGTGCATTTTAGCTTCAATTTTAGCAAAATCTTCCGTAGTGAAAGGTTCTTTGCGTGCAAAATCATAGTAAAAACCGTTTTCAATAGCCGGTCCGATTGTTACTTGAACATCTTTCCACAACTCTTTAACGGCTTGAGCCATTACATGAGAGCAGGAGTGACGCAAAATTTCCAAGCCTTCTTTATCTTTACCGGTGATGATAGTCACGGTTGCGTCGGTAGTGATAGGAGTGCTTAAATCTTGTGTCTTTCCGTTAACGGTGATAGCTAAAGCGGCTTTAGCCAAACTAGAACTGATTTTATTTGCGATGTCAAAACCATTGACCCCGCTTTCCATATCTAACATACTGCCATCAGGCAATTTAATCGCAACCATATTAAAATATCCTTTTTATTATTTAATTAATCATCACGCCATTATTTATTGTTTTTTTAGTTTAGATTAAAGGCAATGGCTTCCTTTAATAAACTTGGAAGAACTAATCTTCCGCTAAAAGTTCTTTATAAACCTCAATTGTTTTAGCACACATTATTTCTTTGGTAAAGTTTTCTCTTACATTTTTTTGTGCTGCGGCAGAAATTTTTTTCTTTTCGCTCATAGAAAGGTTAAGAGCCCAATCTAAAGCATCTGCCAAAGCTTGAGGATCATCAAATTGATAAAGTTTTCCGGTAACGCCATCTTCAATCGTATCAATAGACCCACCGATATTAGAGGCAACCACGATTTTTCCCATAGCTTGACCTTCAATGGAAATGCGTCCGAAAGCCTCGGGTTGAATAGCCGTTGAGAGTACAACATCAGAAACCATCATGGCAGCAGGCATATCTAAAACCTTGCCGTAAATGCCGATTTTGTTGCCGAGATTGTATTTTTTTGCCAAAGAACGCAATAAGTTAAAATATTCTGCGCGACCTTGTTCATCTCCGGCAATAATACAATAATAATCCTGATTTTTCATTTTAGACAAAGCCTCAATAAGCAAGTGTTGTCCTTTCCATTTTGTGATTCGTCCACCCAAAAAGAGAACAGGTTTATCTTCAGGAATATTATATTCTTTAATTTTTTGAATCATTCTTTCTTGGCTAACGGCTTCAGGAGAAAATCTCTCCAAATTGACGCAACGATAAATCAAGCGTAATTTATCTTCCGCAACCTTATAATTTTTCAAAACATGGTTTTTAATGTGGTTAGAGATAACAATCACTCTTTCACCCATAACCATAATTTTGTTATAGATTTTTTTAATTCCCCATGGACCCAAGCCATATGTTCCGTGAAATGTGGTCATATAATGCGCACCGGCTCTTTTGGCGGCCAGATAAGCGCTCCAAGCCGGAGCACGAGAACGCGCGTGAACAATGTTAATATTGTTTTCTTTAATATATTCTTCTAATTTTTTTGCATTTTTTAAAATAGTAATAGGATTTTTACTTTTTAAGTTTAACTTAAAATGAGGAACGCCGAGTTTTTGTAAATCATATTCCATGCGTCCGCCTTTGGATGCAACAAAATTTTTGATTCCATGAGCTTGCAATTCTCCGGCTACTTCTACGGTGCCGAGTTCTACGCCGCCGGTTTCCAATTCAGGAAGAACCTGTAAAACCACAGGATTTATATCTTTACGTTTTTCCATTTTTTTTCTAGAATCCCATTAAAATTTAAACTGGAGTTTATACAAATGCTATATACTTATACATACAAATCAAAATTTACAACCAAAATCGAATTGAGCCAAGCAAAATCTTCTGAAACGCACAAAAATTCAAACAAAATTACGGTTGTTTACGTCCACGGCTTGTTTTCAGATCCATGGGGCAGAAAACCTGAGGCTTTGAAAAATTATTGTATGGAAAATAATATGGATTTTTGCCGATTCGAATTAATTGGTCATGGTTCAGATAAAGACAATTATGAAAATATTGATTTTAATGTTTGGAAAAATCAAGTCTTGGAAGTGATAGATGAGCAAGTGTCAACACCGATAATTATGGTTGGTTCATCTTTGGGCGGTTGGTTGTCTTTAATTGCAGCCAGAGAACGCCCAAACCGTGTGAAAGGCGTTATTGGTATGGCGGCAGCTCCAGACTTTACATATGATGTTGAGCGCTTTGTCCTAACTCCGGAGCAAAAGGCGGAGATGAAAGAAAAAGGCAAGATATTGTTCCCGATGAAAGATTTTGCATATATTTTTACATCTAAAATTTTTGATACGGCTCGCCAAAACTTGCTCTTGGATAAAGAGTTAAATATTAACTGTCCTGTTCATTTGCTCCAAGGTAGTGAAGACAACAATGTTTTGCCTGAAAAGCCTTTCAAAATTATGAAATGTTTAACCTCTGAAAGTGTTGTTGTTAAAATAATAAAAGGCGGCAATCATCGTTTGGGCAGAGATATTGATATTGCTGAAATGAAAAAGTCATTGGCAGCATTGTCGGAATTATAAATCTCCGCGGTCAAACGGTTTGTTTTGCAAAACGCGTTGAGGTTTGTAGATATATAAGTTTGTAATTTCTGGAATATTAGCAGAGCGATGATAATATCCTCTGCTTTCCATGCATTCACGATAGGTTTTAGGGCTAACTTCAGAGTCATCGCGAACAGAGTTTACAATAAGCGGTTGCGCACCGACATAAGGAACATAAGTCGCCCAAATGCCTTTTCCGGCGTGCCAATCAGCTCTTATATCTAATTTAGCTTCTTCTGAGTAAAACCAACTGGAAATATCAGGCATCCAGCGTGTTGGCTCGGCAATTCTCATACATTCGGAGTGATCTTTGGAAAATTTTTGCACACCGGTATTTTCTCTTGCCCAATGGTATACAACTTGTCCTTGGGGTTTGTCTTCATAAAAGGAAAAAATTCCGCAACCACTTAAATATGCGCATAAGCTTAAAGATAAAACAATATTTTTTTTCATTAAAGAATCCTAAAAGTCTAAATCAGCATAATGTTTAGAAGGTAAAATACCTCTGATACCGTCTTTCAAAATATCCTTAAAGCTCGGACGGGATTTTATTTTTGAGTACCAAAGTTTGGCATTTTTATATCCTTCCCAAGGAACATCACCCAAATAATCAATCACGGATAAATGTGCAGCTGCTGTAATATCTGCCCAGCTAAAGTTTTCTCCGGCTAAAAAGTTTCTTCTTTCAGCAAGCCAATCAATATATTCCATATGGAAGTTTAAGTTATTCAGGCCGATTTTTAATATTTTAGAATCAGGAGCTAATCCTTTGGAAAACCGTTTGTGAACTTTTTCGCAAACAATGTTGCGATAAACTTCACGATTAAACTTTTCATCAAACCATTCAATAAGTCTTCTGACTTCTGCGCGCTCACGAGGTGTTTCCGGCATGAGTCTGATTTCACGGCTGGTTTCTTCCAAATATTCCATGATGGCATTACTACCGGATAAGACAAATCCATCATTTAAAAAGACGGGTAAATCTCCGGCTGGATTTAACTTAAAAAGATCTGTGGACAAATTCCATGGTTCTTCGTCTTTCAAAACAAAGAGCATTTTCTTTTCGCTCATTCCTATCCTTATTTTACGAGATTGAGGTGAGCATGGATGTTGAACTAATAAAACCATGAGCAATTTCCTTTTTTCATTAAGATTATATTTTTAAAGAAAAAGGTCAAGTATCTCTACAAATTTATTCTTGTTTTTCTTTTTTTTCTTCGCTCTCTTGTTTTGGAAGTGTAGAAGGATTGTTCTCTTTTGCTTGTTTTATGTAAGTAGGGGGAACAGTACCTTGATATTGAGCTTCAAATTCAGCGATAATTCTGCGGAGCTCTTGCTCAATTTTTGCTCTGTTTTCTGGATTGTTGCTGTAAGAAGTTAGTTTTTCTTCTAAATATTTACGATTCCTTGAAGCTTTTGAAACTCCAAGAAAAATAGGCATATCCCAGATAGCTTGTTTTGAAAAGCTGAGTTGGTCCCTTAAACCAAGTTTTATTGCCTCGATTGTAGCAAAGTAGTGGGTGGCAAAAATATAATCAATTTGTCCGGTAAAAAGTTTTTCAAATAACTTTGTTGGCATCTCTTCCTTAGTGAGTTCGTAATCTTTCATTTGTCTTTGTACAAAGTCAGAAAAATGGTCTTGCGCAAAAATTCCACCTTTGAGCTTTTTTAGTTCGCTCAGATTCTTAATGTTTTTTGCTGTTTTGGGAAGCATTATAAGAGATACGGAATTGTTGATTAAAGACGGATATATCAGAGATGCTTGTTGATATGATTTGGTGTCAAAGTAAGCGCCTAAAATGACATCGCATTTTCCAGAGTTTATTAGTCTGATATTTTCTTGATAGGAAGGCGTATAATCATTTATTGTAATAACGTTTGCGTTTTTTGTAAATTCAACAAAGATAATATCAAACAATGAAGCACGTTTATATTCTTTTTGTTGGGCTTCATTTAGTGTTTCAACGTTTTGAGTGTAATATTTGTATCCAAAGGGAGGATAGTCGTTAAAACCGGTTAGGCAAATACCCAAAGTTTTTGTGTCTGGTGTTTTATCAAAAAAAGAGTTTTGAGCGTAGCTAATATTAGAAATTAATGCAAAGATTAAAGTGATTGATGTAAGTATGAGCTTTTGCATGTGAGTTTTCTTTCTTTTTATTAAAATATCAATAATCAATAAGAATAATTTAACCATATTGTGTTAAAAAAGATTTTAGAAAATATATTAAATAGATATTAGAGGGGTAAATGAATATATCTCAAAAGTATGCCAAAACAGAAGTTTCTGGTTTAAATCAGGTTGAGCTGGAGACAAGAGCCCTTATTAAAACGGCATCCAGACTCAATCAAATCAAAGAAAATTGGGAACAAAACAAAGGTGATTTGGTTGATGCTTTAGAAGAAAATAGAAGATTGTGGACAATATTTGCAGGAGCAATAGGCGATAAAGCTTCACCGCAACCCGAAGAGTTGCAAAAAAATATATTAACATTGGCGATGTTTGTTTTTAAAAGAAGCTTAGATATTCTTTCTGATCCAAAGCCGGAAAGCTTGGAAATACTGATAAATATAAATATGAATATAGCAAGAGGTTTATCAGAGCATCCTGAATAATTTTTTTTGCTTAATTTAGAATAAAGGCTTTTCTAAGAAAAAAGAAAAGTCTTTATTTTTTTTGGCACGATTATTGCATTAAAACCTTGAATACTTTTTTATAAGGATTTGTGCAATGAAAGTAAATGAAACAAATAATGTAAATTTAGCTGCTTTGTTTGGTAAATTAACAGCTCAGGCAAACTTTACTTCAATGGGTGAAGGTGATGCGTTTTCTGGTTTCTTGAATCAAATTAAAACACCGGAAACCTCGGTGGATACTAAAACAGAGGTCGTTAAGGAAGACGCTCGTGTTGAGAAAAAAGAGCCTAAACAAAAAGATGATTCTTATAAAAAAGAAGTTTCCAAGGAAAAAGATATAAAAGAAAAACCTGAAGAAAAAATTGCAGATGATGATAATGTGGAAAAAAAGCAAGAGGCTAAAAATATCGTTATAGCAAGCTTTATCCCTAATATGACTGATATGTCTCAGGTTAATAAAGATGTTTCGTTGGATTCTTTTAATTTGAATGGAAATTTAAATATAGAAAACGTTGCAAATCAACCTCTTTCTGAAATTATGAATGGTTTGAAACTCGAAACGTTGGATGGCCAAGAATTAAATCTTGATGATTTGACTTTGTCCGATTTGCAAGAAATTCCGGCTGTTGTTTTGACAAACATTAATACCGGTGAAAGCGTTGAGTTGAGTGGATTGGATTTACAATCTGAAATTATGCAGGCGGCAGGTTTTGTTCAAAATAGTCAGCCAAAATTTGAAATAAGAGATGAAAATGGAACAAAAATTTCTATGGCTGATTTGCTCAAAAACACTAACGTTTCTGAAAATGTTGAAGTCGTTAACTTAGAGACACAAGAAAAGATAGAGCTTCCTGTTCAAGAGCTTTTGAATGCAGTAAAACAACAAGAAGTTCCGACTAATATGTCTCAAAATACAAATCAAGATGGCGCTTTGAAAGCTGTTTTTGAAAATATGTCAGATGTTAAAGTCGAAGAACCAGCTCAGATTGAAGCTGCAAGTAAAAATGTTTCTTTGGCAGTAAAAGATTTGCAAACTAAAAATGAAAATGTTGTCCCTTTGCAAGATGATATGAAGATTGCAGATGCCGAGCAACAATTAAAAGATTTGCTGAAAGAAGAAGATATTGCCGTATCTCTAAATGTGAAAGAGGAAAAAAATTCCTACTTTGCGCAAAAAGATTTACTCAAAAATTCTTTTGCTCTTAAGGAAGTGGCAGATTCCATAAAAGCTCAAGAACTTGATGCCGAGCAAGTTTCTTCTCAGCAAACATCCGGACAAGCCCAGAATATTAAAAGTTCGGTTCAAAACCTTCAAATTAACGGCGGTATCGTTGCTGGCGGAAAAATGGATGCAGAATATCAACCGGTTGCGGCTGATGGTGTAGAAGTTAAAGCCGTAACCAATAACAACACTGTTAATGCTGTTAGAGCGCAAGGTGCTGAATTTTCTGGGCTTGCCAAGGCTGAAACAAATGCAAAAGCGCAAGAATTAAATACCAAAGATGTATACAAAGGTATGAGCAAAGAGGTTGTTGAACAAGTAAAGGTAAATATCACCAAATCTGCTGTCAGAGGTGTTGATAAAATTGATGTTCACTTAAAGCCGGAAGAACTAGGTCAGATTGAAGTAAAAATGCAAATAAAAGATGGTAAATTGCAAGCACATATTATTTCATCTCGTCCGGAAACAATGGAAATTTTGCAAAAGAATGCACAGTCTTTGGAACAAGCATTTAATGATGCCGGTTTCCAAACCGATGCCAATAGCTTGAGCTTTAGCTTCCGTAATGAAAACGGACAAGCTCAACAACAAAATGAAAATTTGCGCAACTTTATTGGCAATATGTTTGAACAAGAAAGCCAAAACGAGGTTTTGCCGCATGAAGCAGCAAATCAGGATTGGATTTCAGATAAAGGTTTAAATATCAGAGTATAATTGAAGTAAGAGGAGAAAGGCCATGACAGATATTAGTGGAATTACCGGATATTATACCAATGGTACAAATTCAACCAATAGCAGTTCACAACAGCTTTCTGCTGATATGAACACTTTTTTGACCTTGCTCACAACGCAATTAAAATATCAAGATCCGATGGATCCGATGGATACTGCAGAATTTACCAACCAATTGGTTCAATATTCTGCTGTAGAGCAATCAATTCAGACAAATGAAAAGTTGGATACGCTCTTATCTATGAGTATTGCAAATTTGGGTGCACAAGCGGTTTCATACATCGGAAAAACAGCCCAAGTATTGGGAGATGTTATGCCTTTAGAAGGAGGCAAAGCAAAAGCAACTTATACTTTAGACAAGGATGTCTTGAGTGCAACAATTACCGTAAAAGATATGAATGGTAATATCGTATATACGGAAAGCGTGGATAAAACAGCCGGAACTCATGAGTTTACATGGGACGGAAAAGATAAGGACGGCAACCAATTAGAAGATGGTGCATACCAAATCTCTGTATCCACAACAGTAGGTAGTGGAGAAACCAATGCTCAAGTTACGACCACAGTATTTGGCCGTGTAACCGGTGTGGCAAGCGATGCAAACAACGTTTACGTTGGCTTAGGCGATGCCGTAACAGCACAGTTAGGAGATATCGTAACCATCAGAAACGATGATTACTTTGATAAAGATAATGGAACAGAAAAACCCGGAGAAGGCGATGGAACGGAAGAACCTGAGGAGCCGGGAGATGGTGAAGGAACCGACAAACCAGAAGGTGGGGATGAAACACAAAATCCTTCAACAGAAACAAAATCTTATTTTGGATAAAAAAACTTTAGGAGAAAAACAATGAGTCTTTTTGGTGCAATGCAATCTGGTATTTCTGGAATGAATGCCCAATCCAATGCAATGGGTGCTATTTCAGATAATATCTCAAATGTAAACACTATCGGTTATAAAGGAACGAATGTCGCTTTCCAAACCTTAGTTACAAAGCAGACTTCTTCAAACTTTTATTCACCAGGTGGCGTTCAACCTGTATCTAAACAAGGTATTAACGTACAGGGTTTATTGTCATCAGCTTCTTCGTCCACAGCTTTGGCAATTTCTGGAGATGGATTTTTTGTTGTTAACCAAGCAGCTCATCCGCAAGAAGGTGACGCTTGGGCATATACCAGAGCCGGAGATTTCGGATTGGATAGTAACGGATTTTTAAAAAATACAGGTGGTTATTATGCTCAAGGTTGGCCTTTGTTGCCATGGGATAACAACCCGAATGCATCTGTCGTAGAAATCAATGGCGTAAAATATATGAAAGCATATTATGCTGCTGACGGTACAACCGTTTATGTAAATGACAACGTTGTAGACAGCAACAACTTGCGTCCAATTAACTTGTCATCTATCGGAGGTACGGCAAACCCGACCCAACAATTAAACTTTGGTGCAAATTTGCCATCAGGAGACCCAATTTATGATCCTTCTGTTCCGACAGCCGGCGGTAGACACTCTGTTTCTGCTTTGATTTATGATAGCTTGGGCAACTCAAGCAACTTGAGCGTAACTTTCACAAAAGAGTCTACAAACGGATGGGGAATGTCTGTAAACGTACCTACAGGCGCTGCTAATATCACATTATCAGGTAACTTTGAAAATACAGATGGTGGTTCTTCAGACGTATACTATGCCGCAGGTCAGTTAGAATTCACCACAATTCCGAGCCGTGGTTCAAGTATCACAATTACCGATGAAGCAACCGGTAAAAATTATATTTTTGACTTCTTAAATGCCGGTGAAGCAGCTCCCGCTGGAGATGCTGACAATATTCACGTTGCCGTAGATATTCAAACCGGAATTGTTTCAACAACAGACTTTGTTGAGAAATTTAAAGAAGCAATTCAAGCAAATATGCCAAGTGCAGACCGCTTTACTTCAAATGAAAATAGTATCCAAATCGTTCAATCAGTTGCCGGTGGCGCATTAAGTATTGATGCCAGCAAAACTCTTGCTTGCGTTCAATCTGCGGCTAATCCGGTTCCTGAAACAGGAATTGCAACAGGTACATTCCGCATTCCTGAAATTGATGAAGATATCAAAAACTGTGCTCGTTTTGATTTTACATCAACCACAATTTCAGACTATGCCGATAAAACATTTACCGTAAACGGCACAACCTTTACCTTGAAAAACGGTGGCGCAGCAGGACCGAATGATATTGATATTTCCGGAGCTATTGTTGATGGAAAAATTGATACGGATGTTTTGGTTGGATTGGTTGTTGATGGTATTAAATCTCAAGTTTCAGAACCTGAAAGATTTGTTGCCAGCGGTAGCAGTATTGAAATTTATCCGACATCAACCGGTGATGATATTACCATTAACTGGAATAGCTTGGCCGGTGTAAGCGGAAAACTTCGTAACAACGGTGGAACATGGGTATCAGGTGGTGCTGTTGCAACAGGTGAATACACAATTACAAACCAATTCAAAACAAACGGAACCAACGTTGAAACAGGTTCAATTGTTCCTGCTGTTAGATTTAACTCTGATGGTACTCCGAAATATTTCTTTGTCGACGATATGGCTATTGAATGGGCAAACGGCGCAGAGAATATGAATAACGATTACAATCAAGGTACATCTATTTCAATCGGAATGGGTAATACCGGAACCAATGATGGTTTAACCAGCTTGTCAGGTAACTTTACCACCAACTACATCAAACAAGACGGTGCAAAATATGGTAGTTACTCAGGTGTAAGCGTAAGTGAAAACGGTGTTGTTACGGCATTGTTTGATAACGGTGAAACCAGACCGATTGCAATTTTGCCATTAGCAACATTCTCCAACTCAAACGGATTGGAAGCTTTGACCGGTAACGTATGGATTGAAACAGATTACTCTGGTCAACCATTGTTAAGACAAGCCGGAACAAGCGGAGCCGGAGAAGTTTCTGGTAATGCTTTGGAAACTTCAACAGTTGACTTGGCAACAGAGTTTTCAAACATGATTGTAACGCAAAGAGCATATTCTGCGTCTACAAAGATTATTACAACCGCAGATGAAATGTTAGATGAATTAACCAGATTAATTTAATTTAACAAAAGTTTTTTCCTAAAGTTGAGCCCCGTACATCGGGGCTCTTTTAATATATATTTATGTCTAAAGCTGTGAATATTTAAAAATAACATTTAACTAAAAAGAATTTTAAGCTATGTATAAGAGCAGGGAAATATTTTTATAAACAGGGCAAATGCCCAAAATGGGGAATATAAAGTGAACAATTTTTGGCAGATGATTAAAAATTTGTCACCTGGAAGACTTGTATCTCTGGCGGCAATATTGATATTTTTAATTAGCTTTTTTGCATATATATTAATGCAGGTTAATTCAGTTGAGTATTCCGTATTATATACGGATTTAGAGCTTGAAGATGCAAATCAGATTGTTTCACGCTTAGAAACGGCCAATGTTAAATATAAGTTGAATAACAATGGCACGGAGATTCTCGTTCCCTCAGATCAAGTTAATCGCATGAGATTAGACACGGCAGAATTAGCCCTTGCATCCAAAGGGGCTAATGTCGGATATGAGATTTTTGATAATACCGATGCATTGGGTTCAACCAATTTTGTTCAAAACATAAACTTAATCAGAGCTTTGGAAGGTGAGTTGGCGCGTACGATTCGCACGGTTGATAATATCAAAAGCGCCAGAGTTCATTTGGTTTTGCCTAAAAGAGAAATGTTTTCAAGAGAAGAACAAACACCTTCAGCTTCTGTTGTTATTAAAACCAAAGCCGGAAATTTAGATTTAAAAGAAATTCAATCTATTCAAAAATTGGTTGCGGCAGCCGTACCAAAATTGGATGTTAAAAATGTTTCAATCATAGACAGCTCAGGAAAATTATTGACCGAAGACGGTGAAGACAAGCAAAGCATTGACAATGCCACCAACGAAATTATCCGTCTTGAGCAAGAAAGAAAGCTCACAAAAAGCGTTGAAGATATGATGGAAAAGGCTGTTGGTTTGGGTAAAGCCAAAGCCAGAGTAAATTTGGAAATGGATTTTGATCAGGTCGTTACCAATGAAGAAATCTATGATCCGGATTCTCAAGTTGCCCGTTCTCAACAAACGGTAACGGAAAGCTCTTTGGCTAATGAAGAAAGCAATCCTGTAACCGTATCTCAAAATATCCCAAACGGAGATACGGTAACTCAAAACGGCAATGTTGTTTCTCAAAGTACAAAGTCTGAAGAAACCATTAATTATGAGATTTCTAAAACCGTTAGAAATAAAGTTAAAAATAATGGCGAAATTAAAAGAATTACCGTTGCGGTAATGGTAGACGGCATCTATGAAAAAGATGACAAAGGCAACAAAGTATATCGCCAAAGAACACCGGAAGAAATGGAAAAATTAAAAGCATTAGTCAAATCTGCCGTTGGATATGATGCTAATCGTGGAGATATGGTTGATGTTGAAAATATACGTTTTGCAAGCATTCAAGAAGAATCTGGCAAAGCACCTGAAATCTTGATTATGGGCTTCACAAAGGCCGAGTTGATGAGAATAGCCGAAGGTTTGGGTGTTGCAATAGTTGCCATATTGGTCATTATCTTAGTCATCCGTCCATTAATCAACAATGCGTTTGATAATGCGTCACCGATGGGAGAAAACGGCAGATTGTTGGGTGAAAACCCAGAAGATGATAATCTCTTGTTGTCTAACTTCTTAAATGAGGCAGAAGCAGATATTGATGATCTGGTCAACTTGAACAAAGTAGATGGTAGAGTTAAAGTATCATCCTTGAAGAAACTCAATGATATTGTTGAGAAAAATCCGGAAACTGCAGTCGGAATTATTCGCAGCTGGCTGTATTCTAATGACGGCAATTAAGGGGAAACAAGATGAAGCAAAATGTTATAGATGATTATAATATGCTGACCGGACAACAAAAGGCTGCAATTTTGATGTTGTCCTTAAATGAAGAACGTTCTGCCTCTTTATTTGCGCTTATGGATGATGAAGAGATTAAAGAATTGTCCGTTGTTATGGCCAGTTTGGGTAAAGTAAACTCCAATGTGGTTGAGCAACTGTTTGATGAGTTTAATGAAAGAGCCACCAACAGCGGAATGTTGATGGGTACATATGAAAGTACGGAAAGATTATTGTCCAAAGCTTTGGATAAAGACCGTGTATCTGTTATTATGGAAGAAGTCAGAGGTCCGGCCGGTCGTACTATGTGGGATAAATTGGGCAATGTTAATGAACATGTTTTGGCCAATTATCTTAAGAATGAATATCCGCAAACAATTGCCGTTATTTTATCAAAAATCAAAGCAGAGCATGCCGCAAAAGTTATTGCCTTATTGCCGGAAAATTTTGCGATGGAAATTGTTATGCGTATGCTGAGAATGGATTCGGTTCAAAAAGAAGTTTTGGATGGTTTGGAAAAGACCTTGCGCAAAGAGTTTATGAGCAACTTGTCAAAGTCTTCAAGAAGAGATTCTTACGAGTTGATTGCCGATATCTTCAACTCATTGGATAGAAATACTGAAACCCGCTTTATGGAAGCATTGGAAGAAAGAAACCGCGAGAGTGCAGAACGCGTAAAATCTTTGATGTTCACATTCGAAGACTTGATCAGAGTAGATGCCCAAGGTATTCAAATTTTGTTGAGAAACGTAGACAAAGACAAGTTGGCAATTGCCTTAAAAGGTGCATCAGATACTATCAAAGATTTGTTCTTCAGCAATATGTCCAGTCGTGCCGGAAAGATTATCAAAGAAGATATGGAAGCTATGGGACCTGTTCGTTTGCGCGATGTTGAAGAAGCTCAACAATACATTGTCAGCACCACCAAAGAGCTTTCTAACGCCGGAGAACTGGTTATCAGCGAAGGCAAAGACAGTGATGAACTGATTTACTAGTAGGTGGAAGAGATGGTCAAATTTCAAAAATTTCAGTTTGATAACTTTATTGTTGATGAAGACAATAATGTATATGCTGAAAATTGGGAAAATAGCCATATTAAGGTAGAAGAGCCTGAAGAACAAGCAGAACAAACGGAAGTTTTGGAAACACCGAGCACGGAAGTAGAAACGCAAGAAAAAACACCGGTTCAAGAAATTGAGCAAGAAGAAATTGAGCCGATTATCACCTATCGTGAAGATGAGGTAATTGAAAGAGAAAACAAAGCCAAAGAACAAGGCCACGAAGAAGGATATCAGGAAGGTTATCGTTTGGGTTTTCAAGAAGCCAATCAGGCAAAAGAAAATATGCATAACTTGCTAATGGAAAACTTGGATAATAATTTCAGAGATTTTGTGCAAGCCTATAAACAAGAGTTTGAAAACAACAATTTTGAAACAAGTGTTATAGAGGTTTGCAAGGCTGTGATAAACAAGCTTGTTCCGGTTGTGGTAAAAGAAAATTCGGCAGCTATTGTAGAAGACTTTTTAAGCAAAAATTTTGCAAGTTTCAAATCAGAGGCCAAATTGTCTTTTTACACGCATCCAAATAATATTGCTTTGTTGCAAGAAGTTGTTTCCAACTTGGCCAGAAAATATGATTTTGAAGGAAAAATTTCTCTTCATAAAGATGAAAATATGTCAGATTCGGATTGCCGTGTAGAATGGGAAAACGGTGGTGTTGAGAGAAACTATGCAAAAATGCTAGACAAGATAACAAAAATATTTGATGCTAATGAACAAAAAGAAAATTAAGACGGGGGAATTATGGATAAAAATTTAGAATTAGATGAGATGAATGAAGCCGGTGTTGAAGGAGAAGAGCCGATTTTAAGATCTCAGGAAACCATAGATAATTTTAATATTCCAAGCTCAGTAAATGATTTGGAAGCAGTTTATGAGATTCCGGTTAAAGTTTCTGCCGTTTTGGGCAAAACCAAAATGAAAGTAAGTCAGTTGATGAACTTGAACAAAGGCGCAATTATCGAGTTGGATAGAAAAGTCGGTGAAGCCATTGATGTTTATGTAAACAACAATTTGGTAGCCAGAGGAGAGGTTGTTGTTGTGGATGATAAATTAGGCATTACCATGACAGAGGTTGTTAAGGCAACAAAATAAGAGGAAACAAACGTGGAGCTTTTAATTGTTGGCACATTAAACGGACAAATCGGAGCAGCAAGTAAAATTGCCATTGCTCAGGGCGGACATGTTTCTTTAGCCGATACGGAAGAAAAAGGCTTAGAGATATTGCGTTCCGGTAAGTCTATTGAGCTGGTTATGATAGACGTTAAGTTGGATGTATATAAATTTATCCAATCTTTGCAAACGGAAAGAATTAACGTTGTGGTAGTTGCTTGCGGTGTGGCCAATGATTCAAGTTTAGCCGTCAAAGCCATTAAAGCCGGAGCCAAGGAGTATATTCCCCTGCCGCCTGATCCGGAATTAATTGGCGCGGTTTTAGCCGCCGCAACCAGAGAGAACCATGCTCTGATTTACGGAGACAAAAAGACGGAAGCCGTTTTGAAAATGATAAAACAAATTGCCCCGTCTGAAGCCAGCGTTTTGTTGACCGGAGAGTCTGGAACCGGTAAAGAAATTTTTTCCCGTTTTATTCATGATAATTCCAAAAGAGCCAACAAAAAGTTTGTTGCGGTAAACTGTGCTGCCATTCCAGAAACCTTGTTGGAATCAGAGCTTTTCGGTTATGAAAAAGGCGCATTTACCGGCGCTGTTTCCAGAAGAATAGGCAAGTTTGAAGAAGCATCAGACGGAACACTCTTACTTGATGAAATTTCAGAAATGGATATTGGAATTCAAGCCAAATTATTGCGCGCCATTCAAGAAAAAGAAATTGATAGAATTGGAGGCAAAGCTCCGATTAAGGTCAATACCAGAATTATAGCCACCTCCAACCGCAAGTTGGAAGAAGCGGTTAAAAACGGAACATTCCGTCAAGATTTATACTATCGCTTAAATGTAGTTAATGTAAAGATTCCGGCCTTAAGAGAAAGAACGGACGATATTATTGTTTTGGCAAAACACTTTGTTAAAAAATATTCCGAATTAAACGAGCTTCCAATGAAAGCTTTATCCGCAGAAGCTGAAGCTAAATTGTTAAATTATTTATGGCCAGGTAATGTTCGCGAGTTGGAAAACACCATTCACCGTGCGGTATTATTATCAACACAAGATGAAATTGAAGACACGGCAATTATCTTAGATGATGAAGATTCTATCATAGATAAGAGTAAGCAAGCTCCAATAGAGCAACCAAGTGTTGCCAAAGTTGGCACAACGGTTGCGGAAATGGAAAGAACATTGATTATAGATACATTAAAACACACTTTGGGTAACCGTACGGTAGCTGCGCAAATTTTAGGAATTTCGATTCGCACATTGCGCAATAAGCTCAAACAATATGAGTCTCAAGGTTTTGATGTTGGTTCAACTGAAGAATAGGTTACAGTAAAATAATGCAAAATAATATGTTTGGAAATAAGTCTTTTAAGGAAATGCTTGTCGGCGCAACCAAACGCGGAGACTTGTTTTTTGCATTATCAATTATTTTGATGCTGGTGATTTTGATTATGCCCTTGCCGGCATGGTTATTGGATATTGCATTAGCTTTATCCATCACCATGTCTTGCTTGGTGTTAATGACCGCAATTTTTATTGAAAAGCCAACAGAGTTTAGTGCGTTTCCTTTGGTCTTGTTAATTACAACCATGTACAGATTAGCCTTAAACTTGGCTTCAACGCGTTTGATTTTATCTAAAGGTTATTTAGGCCCCGATGCTGCCGGAGAGGTCATTAAAGCGTTTGGCGGATTTATCATGGGCAATAACTTTGTTATCGGCGTGATTGTGTTTGCAATTTTGGTTTTGGTAAACTTTGTGGTTATTACCAAAGGTTCCGGTCGTATTGCAGAAGTTGCCGCCAGATTTGCATTAGACGCCATGCCCGGAAAACAAATGGCCATTGATGCGGACTTATCTTCAGGTTTGATTAATGAAGCCGAAGCCAAAAAAAGAAGAGAAGATTTATCCAAAGAAAGCTCATTTTACGGAGCTATGGACGGTGCCTCCAAATTTGTACGAGGAGATGCCATTGCCGGTTTGCTGATTACGTTTATTAACGTTGTCGCCGGAATTATTATCGGAATGGTGCAAAATGACTTAACCTTTGCCGAAGCAAGTGCTACATATACGCAGTTAACAGTTGGTGATGGTCTGGTTTCTCAAGTTCCGGCTTTAATTGTTTCCGTTGCTGCAGGTATCTTGGTTTCTAAGGCCGGTATGACAGATGCCACCGACAAAGTTTTGTTTGACCAAGTTGCAAATTATCCAAAAGCATTGGGTATGTCTTCATTTTTGGCATTGGCATTGGGTATGCTCCCCGGAACACCGGCTATTCCGTTTGTGATGTTAGCCTCCCTGACCGGTGCAACCGCTTATTATTTAGACAAGCGCCAAAAAGAGATGCAAACCAAGGCTCAAGAGCTTGAAATTCAAGAAAAGAAACAAGGAGCTGCGGCCAAGGCACAAGAAGAACCGATTGCCAATGTTTTGCGCATAGACTTGATTCGTTTGGAAATCGGCTATGGCTTGCTTCCGTTGATTAATGAAGAAACCAATAAAAAATTAACCGACCAAATAAAAGCCTTAAGAAGAGCGCTGGCTGCAGAATTAGGTTTTGTCATGCCTTCGATTCGCATTCAAGATAATATGCAATTGGCACCAAACGAATATAACATTTATATCAAAGAAGTTAAGGCCGGAAAAGGTGAGCTAAGACCGACCCAATTGTTGGTAATGGACCCCAGAGGTGAGAAAATCAACATCCCCGGAGAAGAAACCCTAGAACCGACATTTGGTTTGAAAGCCATGTGGGTAGACCAATCTTATCGCGAAGAAGCCATGTTCAGAGGCTATACGGTTGTAGATCCGTCAACGGTTGTCACCACACATATTACCGAATTGGTTAAAGACAATATGCCGGAATTGTTATCTTATGCCGAAACACAAAAACTTCTTGATGAGTTGGATAAAGAACAACAAAAATTGGTCAAAGAGCTTATTCCAAACAAAGTCAGCTTGGGTGCGGTTCAAAGAATTTTGCAAAATCTGTTGCAAGAAAGAGTTTCTATCCGCGATTTGCCGTCTATTTTGGAAGGTATATCCGAAGCGGTTACTACGACCCATAGTTTGATGATGATAACCGAGCATGTTCGCGCACGCTTATCCAGACAATTATCCAATGCTTATGCCAATGAATATGGCGTGATTTCTTTGGTCACATTATCTCCAAATTGGGAACAAGCTTTTGCTGAATCCATTATCGGAGATGGTGATGATCGCCAGTTGGCCATGGCACCGAGCAGTTTGCAAGGCTTTATCAAAAAGGTTAGAGACGTGATGGAAGATTTGGCCATGAAAGGAGAAAATCCGGTTTTGTTGACCAGTCCGAACATCAGACCATTTGTGCGCTCCATTATTGAAAGATTTCGTCCGATGACGGTGGTTATGTCCCAAAATGAGATTCACCCGAAAGTCAAAATCAAAACGGTAGGTCAAATCTAAGGGGTGACGGATGAAAGTAAAAAAATATACCGTTTCAAATATGGCAGAAGGTTTTGCCCTGATAAAATCCGAACTCGGGGAAGACGCCATCATTCTTTCATCTGACAAAACAGAAGATAATCAAATAATTTTAACGGTTGCAATTGATGAGGATGAAGAATTTAATTTCTCATCGGAAGATGAATTAGAAACCTTATCAACAGAACAATTCTTTTCTGAAAATGATTTGCGAGAAAGCTTGGCCTATCATAATGTATTAGAGGTTGTTCGTGAAAAAATTTTAGCCACATGCCGTTTATTTTCAGCAGCCAAAGCAGATAGTGTCAAAAAAGAAGTGTTGACCCAAGCTCTGGCAAAGCTTTATGCTTTTGATGATATTTTAAGCAAAAAAAATCCTGTCAAAATTTTTATGGGAATAGCCGGAAGCGGAAAATCAACCGCCATTGCCAAAATTGCCACTCAAGCAAAATTTCAAAAACAAAGCTGCGCTATTATCAGTACGGATAATGTGCGCGCCGGTGCAAACAAACAGCTGGAAGCTTTTGCGCAAATTTTGGATGTTGATTTTGCCTTTTGCTCCAAACAAAAAGATTTAGAACAAAAGATAAAAGAATATCAAAAGAGATATGACTTTGTCTTGATAGACACACCGGGAATAAACCCGTTTATAGACGCTGAGGTGGAAAAGGTTTGGAGCCTGATTAACCAAATCAATTGTCAAAAGATATTAACGCTTGACGCCGGACGCAATGTGGAAGAAGCAGTCGAAATTGCTGAGATTTTTTCAGATTTAGGCGCTGGATCATTACTGCCCACCAGATTAGACTTAACCAGAAGAATAGGCACGGTTTTATCTGTTGCGGCTTGTTGCGATATGCGCTTTTATGCGGCTAGCGTGAGCTCATCAATAGCACATGGTGTGGCAGAAATTACACCGCAAAGCTTATCAAAATTAATATTATCGGAAGCATAGAGGATACAAAATATGGAAAATTTTGTTTCAGAAGAATTAAGAGTTGTCAATAAGGCGCCTTTGAGCCGTAGAATAAAAAAAGGCAAGAATATGATTGCCGTTGCCTCCGGTAAAGGCGGGGTGGGCAAAACATGGTTTTCCATAAGTTTATCTCATGCCTTAAGCTTGTTAAAACAAAAGGTTCTGTTGTTTGACGGAGACTTAGGTCTGGCCAACATTGATATTCAGCTTGGCTTAATGGCAAAATATGATTTAGGCAGCGTGGTTTCTGGAAAATTGACCTTAAATCAGGTTGTTCAAGCTTATGAAAAAGGGCATTTTGATGTTGTTGTCGGCCGTTCCGGTTCAGCAGGCTTGGCTTCCATGCCGATAGGACGTTTGCAAATTTTGGGTGAAGATTTATCTTTGCTCGCATCTTCTTACAATAAAGTCATTTTAGATATGGGGGCAGGTGTAGATAAGTCTGTCAGAGTATTATCCGGTATGGCAGAAAAGATTATTGTTGTTTGTACCGATGAGCCCACATCCTTAACCGATGCATATGCTTTTATAAAAATTATGACATTGCAATATCCCAGATCTGAAATAAAAATTGTGATAAATCAGGCAAACTCAATCAGAGAAGGGCAAAGAACATATGACACTTTGTTGAAGGCTTGCCAAAATTTCTTAAAAATCACGCCGTCATTATTAGGCATAATCCGTCGAGATGCCAGAGTAAGAGATGCCATCAGAAACCAAACATCAATTATAACCAGATATCCGGCGTCAGAAGCATCTGAAGATGTAATTGCCATAGCCAAGAGGTTGTTAGCCGATGGATAATTTAATTTCAGGAATAACACAGCCCAATTTACCGCAAGGAAATCCCGAATTTGGCATTAGTGCCGAAATTGTGAATATTCGTTCGGAATTATTAGCTAACTTAAAAGTTGGGCAGAGTTATTTTTTGCAAAATATTAATTTGAGCGGAGAAGACATATTTTCGGCAGATATGAATTTAAGTGAAAATGTGACTGAAAAGGTAGAGCTTTCCTTAAATAAAAATATGAATGTGGCAGTAGATGAAATTAAAAACGTTCAAATAAAAATCAATCAGGTCACACCATCTTCTGTAAAAATCACCATCCAAAAAATCAATCAAGAGAACCCCGGAAAATATATATTAAAAGATTTTGGTCAAACCAATACGGATTCTCCGTTAACCATAGATATTTCAAATGCCTCCAAAACATTTTCAAGCAGCAATGTCGCCTATCCGCAAAATGTTAAAGCTGAAAATGTATTGGTTATTAATACCAAAACAGATTTTGCCGCGCAAAAATTTTATGAAATGCCGATTTCACAAATTTTAACGCAAGTGTTTGCCAAAGATAATTTGTCACCAAAGATGGTAAAGTTTGTTGAAGATAATTTTAATTCAGCGCGCATTTCGGTGGAAATAGAAAAGGTGGTAAGCCTAAAAGACGCACCTTTAGAAAAGTTGTTCCCTCAGTTTGAAAAAGCCGTTGAAAACTCCATTGAAAGAATAGGGTTAATATTAAAAAAAGTATCAGAACAAATTGAACAGCCGGATACAAGCATATCAACATTAAAAGAAAATTTAACCCAATTAAAACAAGAAATCATACAGTGGAAGAATATGCCGTTGCCGGCGCAAGCATATTCTAAGCCGGATAACAAGTTATTGGCATTGCGTAGTTTTATTGGCAATTTTTTGCCGGAATCCGCTCTAAAGGTGGAAAATAACGTTAAAATATTGCTCAAAATCAAAGACATGTTTTTGCCGCAAGATACACAAGAAAAAGAGCTTTACTTAAATGATTTGTTAGCTAGTCAAAAATTGGTTGAAAAGCTACCGAAATTTAGCCAAATTATGCGCGCACTGTTTGTGAATACGCCGGCAGAAGAAAAAATTGAGCAGATTTTTAAGAATATTACGCCGCTTGATTCTTTCAAAGGCAAAGAAATTGTGCAAGAGATTATAAATAAATTTCCGACAGATAACGAACAAATGTTGCCTAACATGCTTAAGTTTATAAAAGCCGGAGGAGAAAAAAACATTGAGTTATGGCTTGGAAAAGAGATTATTTCCGACCTGCAAAATATGGGAAAAGAAGGACTTGAAATCAGCCAAAAATTAACAGACTTTTTTAATGCATCGGTTAAAGAAAATGCTAATTGGAAGATTGTAGACATTCCGTTTTTGAATGGGGAAAACATAAACAGAATACGCATAGCCATAAAAAACTTTATGGAAGAAGAAAAAAACGAGCAAGAAAAACGCCGAAGAAAATCAGCCAGATTTGTGGTTGATACAAGCTTTAGCAATTTAGGAAATTTTCAGTTTGATGGTTTTTCATTCAGCAAAGAGCGTCAGTTTGACTTAATTATCCGCACCAGCCGAAATATTCCGCAAGACTTAAAGCAAAATATTTTTGCAATTTTCAAGAATACGTTGCATCAATTAGAATATAAAGGCACAATAAAACTGAATGTTAAGGAAAATTTTATAAAAATATATGAGAATGAAGTAAAAGAAGATACATTAGAGCAGGGTATATATATCTGATGATAAAAGAAAGTAATCGAAATAAAGATGTGTTGGGTTATTACAGAATAATCGGTGTAACCCCAGATGCGGATGACTCTTTAATTAAAAACAGATATCACGAAAGAGCAAAAATCTGGCATCCGGATCACAATAGTGATGACACGGCCAAAGAAAATTTTCAAAAGTTATCAGTTGCTTATAAAATAATCAGCGATGAAAATAAAAGATTGATGTATGATTTGCTCTGCAGTGCTTATGGATCAAATAATTTTCCTGACATGAATAGTTTAAAAATTTTCAGAAACTTGGTCGGAAAAGATGACTTTAATTTGAAGGTTGTAAGCTTAACTCAAGTTACCGGTAAATTTATAAAATGCAATGTTAATAAAAAAGATCAGATATGCAATTATTCTGAAGCTTTGCATGAAGTTTTTAAGACATCGGTTAAGAATTGGCTTCTAGGTTGGTGGGGCATTAAAGCTTTTGCCTTAAATGCCAAAGCTATTTTTGATAATTATAAAAATATAGGTTTTAATAAGGCAGAAAATTATCAATTATGGGCGCATAATGCCGTTGCATATTGGCAAAACAAACAATTGGGCAATGCATATATTTCTGCGGTTTTAGCCGGACAATATGCGGATGATTATCAAAAATCTTTGTTAAAAAAACTCATTATTAAGCTGAAAGTCAAACCTCAGTTTAAGCTTAAAAATTGGAATATGCTCAAGCTTCGCTTAGTCCAGTTGATTATGCCTTTGGCGGTTTTAATTGCCGTTCTTTCTTCACTTTCTGTGAAAGCAATTAGCGAAAAAGACCTAATGGCATATTTTAGCAAGAAAAAAGAAATTACCTATAATCAAGAAGTGCGTTTTTATGGCGGCAGAACAACCACAGATGATATGGTTGTTGCAAAAATCATAAAATTTCCTGTCGATGTAACGGATATGTCTCGTTTATATCATGTATCATCAGACCAAGATGTAATGTATGGCCCATCAGAAGATTTTGACGTGATAAAAAAAATCAAACAAGGAACAACCGTTAGAATAACCGGCATTTCTCCGGATGAAATCTGGTATAGAGTAATGTTGGATGAGGGGGAAATGGGCTTTATTAAAAAGAAGTTTTTGCGTCAAGGCATAGGAAATCCCATTCCGTTTGGTAGCCAAATCTATAAAAATTAAAATAGACAAAAAATATTGAAAAATAAAAAAATTATGCTATAAATGCTTTTATCAAACAATTATTATGGCAATTTTTAAGATAACTAAACAGCCATAATTTGTTTGCAACTAAATTATTATTAACAAAAAACATTAAACAAAATGGAAGCAAAAAATTTAAATTTGCAGAAAAATTTTGAGTTGTTTAAAATCGGAGATTTGGTTACAGGTGTTATTGATGAAGTAGATCCGGACAAGCTTTGGATAAAATTTCGCGGTGGAGCTTGGGGAATTATTCCGCAGTCTGCTTTATCAAACTACAAGAACCTCAATGTTGTTATTCGTGAAGGCCGTGAGTATGACTTCATCATAGAAAATATTCAGGATGGAGTACCGGTTTTGGAATTGCCGTTTGATGTGATTTTGAAAAAATGTCGGGTTGAAGCAAACGTCAGAATTTGCGGCACTCAAAAGATTGTTGTTTCATTCTGTATCAATGGACAAGAATGTGTCGGTTGTTATGATATTAAAGAAACCGATACCGACTTGAAAGACTTGAAGGAAAACGACAAAGTAGAGTGCATCGGATTTACGATGAACACGAAAAGTGATGTCTTGACAGTTCAAAGCTTAATCAGAAAAACGCCAAAGGCTGCGGCTAACGAGGATTCAAAAACATCTAAGGAAAAGAAACTCTGTGTAAAGGCCAAGAGTTTGCCTGCGTCATTGCCTGAAAACTACAATGGATACATTTCCATTGGTGCAATCAAGCTTGGAGAATATTACATCCTTCAGGCTTTGGATACACACGAACTTGTCTTTGAAGACAACACCAAAGCGTATCTGAACGGAAAAGACTTACCTGAAAATGCCTATAATAATAGTTTTTATTTAGGCATTGTAAGCAAAATCTCTGAAGATCAAAAATTTTACGTTGATTTGAAAAAGAAGGTAGATGCCGCGTTTGTAGAAAAGTTTAATCAAGAACGGCAGGCGGATTATCGTCCTTTGTTGAACAAAAACAAAAAGCGTTCCGTATCAATCATTCATGGATGTTTGTTGGGTAAAAGAGATGAAGAAATCTATGCTAAAGCCAGACAAGAGAATTCATTAAATCGCTATGAAAGATATTGGTTAGGTTTTTGCTACAAAGCTCCCGTGCAGGCCGGAAAAATATATTTACAAGCCAACAACGGGAATAAGATAGAAGTAATAATAGATAATGCATCCTATCTGAAAAAAAATGCAAAGGAAGCTATTATAGCTATTTCGCACGTCAACGTGAACGGAAACACCCCAGAAATTAAAGTGAACGTTAAGTACTCAGAGTAAGTAGTACTTAAATTAAAAAAAACTTCCTGATTTTATTCAGGAAGTTTTTTTTAACTTATTTGCAATTGCGTAATATTTGTTGCCAATCCGGTTGTGTCATCCGTTTCAATTAAAACGGCGCAAAGAGTTCCTTTACCTTTAGCCGGCATAAGGCGCCCGCCGGTATATTTTCTGGCCAATCTGTTCATCGGTTCAGTTTTATCAAAGCCCAAAACAGAGTCATAATCTCCACACATTCCGACATCGGTTAAATAAGCGGTTCCATTGGGCCAAATTTTGGCATCGGCTGTCGGCACATGTGTATGAGAACCGATAACGGCAGAAACACGTCCGTCAAAATAACAACCGAAAGCTAATTTTTCCGAAGTTGCTTCAGCGTGGATGTCAACAAAAATGGCATCTATATTTTTGCCCAAAGTATAGTTTTTCAAAAGCTTTTCCATTGCTGCAACAGGACAATCAACAGCTTCCATAAACAATCTGCCCAACACCTGAACGATAAGAAGTTTTTTTCCGTTTGGAGTTTCAATTTGGCAAAAACCTTTTCCGGGCAGATTTTCAGGATAGTTTAACGGACGAACGATTTTTTTGCATTCATCTAAAAAAGGGATAAGTTCACGTTGTTGCCAAACATGATTACCGGTAACAAGAGCATCAACGCCTTTTTCTAAAAAATCTCGACAAATTCCGGGAGTAGCCCCAAAACCATGAGCTGCATTTTCAATATTAACGATAATGAAATCGGGGTTATATTTTTGACGCAAAGTCTCTAAGTTATTCAAAACGGCTTCACGACCGGCTCTGGCAACCACATCCCCACAGTAAATAAACTTCACAAGCAAAACTTTCTATAAAAAAACAATAAAAAAACCCTTGCAAAACAAGGGAAGTGAGAGGGCCATCATAGCCGTAAGGACATTCTTAACGAACCGCTTCAACAAGGTGGGCATCATATAAACAGACCACGATCTGCACAGTGACGATTCCCTATAAAAATACGTTGGCTCGGAAGATCTGCGGTAAATACGCACCAGACAGCGCCTCTCCATATTTATAGATTACAATGATTCTAGTTTAGATGCAACAGAATTTATTTCATTTGTAAGTTTTTTTATTTGCGTTGTTAATAAGTCATCCAAAGCAGACAAATCCGGCATGGATTGAGGAGTCTGAACGGTTTTAACTTCAGAAGAATTACTTTGTTTTTTTAATTCTGTAAGCTCGTCAGCCAAAAGCAGACCGACCATAGCCAACAACATATTTTCATTCACCTGACCGGCACCTTGAGTGAGCAATTTTGCTTTCTCATCCAAAATGCGCGCAAGTTGCATGATTCTGATTTCTTGACCGTCTTCGCAAGCGACGGCATATTCGCGAGCGTTAATTGTTATTGTTACTTGAGCCATCGTTTTCCAAAACTTTTGTTAATTTTAAGACAATATTATCAATAGTGTTTACCACATTTTGAGAAGATTCTTGCAATTCTTTTAATTTTTTTGCTTGAGCGTTGCTTTCTTTAAGCAAAGCATTTTTCTCTGCCGAAAGGACAGATTTTTTCTGATCAAGATCGTTTGAAAGCTTGACCAAGGCAGCGCTTAAGTCCGCAAGCGCTTGTTGTGTGTGCGGTAAATCAATATTTTTTGTTTCAGTATTCATTTTTTTCTTTCTTTTGAGAGATTAATCCCTTATGATTGCTTCATCATAGATAAAACAAAAAGATTTTCAACAAACAAAGAGAATTTATGCCAAAGTTTATTATAAAAATCGGCCACAATGATAAAGAACTGATAAACAATCAGGATATATGCTGTTATATTGTATCTAAAGATTCTGCGCCGGATGTACTTGAAAAAGCTAAAAATTCAGACAGGTTAGTTCTAACTGAAGATATGGATTTTTGTGAAGAAAAAGCCTTAGATGGTGTAATTATCAATCATCAAATTGACGAAAAATTTCCTAAATATATGAAAACACTTCAAAAAAAGACAGCAAAGAAGTTTTTGGGAATAGTTTGTCCGTTAAGAAGACATGAGGCGATGATAGCCTCAGAAGCAGAACCTGACTTTGTGATTTTTGATACCAAAGATTCGCTTTCAGAAGAAGAATGCAATGTTTTACAATGGTATGCAGAACTGTTTTTAATTCAATCAGCCATAATCTATAATCCAAAAGTTGATGAAAATTTGCTGAATATCGCTGATTTTGTGATATTAAATACGTCTGAATATAAGATTTTGGTTGATAAAATTAAAACTTTAGATTAATTTGCCAATAAATAAAAAATTTTGTAATAAAAAATCGTGAATAGAAAATAATTGGAGAAAAACATGAAACAACAAGCAGGATCAATCAGAATTGGTTGGGTAATTGAATATAAAAACAAACCATGGACTGTTACCAAAACAAACTTTGTAAAACCCGGAAAAGGCGGCGCATTTATGCAAGTTGAAATGAAGTCTGTTGAAGAAGGTACCAAAACCAACGAACGTTACAGAACAGAAGATATGGTAGAAAAATTGATGGTTGAAACCAAAGACTGCCAATTCTTGTTTGAAGATGCCACCGGCTTGACATTCATGGATTCTGAAACATTTGACCAATTCAGCATGCCTGCAGATATTTTAGGCGATTCTCGTCCTTTCTTGACAGACGGTATGGCTGTTATCATCAACTTCATTGACGGCAAACCGATTTCTGTTGAATTGCCGTTACAAGTTGTTTGCGAAGTTAAAGAAACCGAACCTGTAATCAAAGGTCAAACAGCAGCTTCTTCATACAAACCGGCAATTTTGGATAACGGTGTTCGTACAATGGTTCCTCCGTTTGTCGGCCAAGGTGAAAAAATTGTTGTTAACACAGCAGACGGTTCATACGTAGAAAGAGCAAAATAATGTCTTATTTATCAGCAAACATGAACTTGCTTTTGAATGCCGTAAAGAAGTCAACAGCCTCTTTAAACCGCGATTTTAGTGAGATTGAAAAATTACAATCTTCAATCAGAGGTTATAAAGAGTTTGTTGCTGCGGCCGTCAAAAAAGTTGACAGTTCTTTAAGAACAGAGCTTTCCAAAGCAAGACCGACTTATGCTTTTGCCGAAGCAAACAAACCTCAACCCAAAGGGGCACATTTTATTGTGTCTTCAGTTGATGGTATTGTTAACTTTGCGCATGGTATCCCTTATTTTTCCATTTCTGTTGCCACTTGCGAAAATGGTGTTTTGACATCAGCTGTGGTTTATAATCCGGCAACTGAAGAATGCTATTTTGCAGAAAAAGGAATGGGCGCTTATAAAGAAGGATACAGAAATCACGAAAGATTGAGAGTTTCTTTAAGAAAAGAGATGTCTGAAGTGGTTGCTTCTTGCAAAACGCAAGCATTAAGCGAAGATAAGCATGAAAACTTGCTTTGCGAAAAAGTAGCAAAGAAAGTTGTTCCGTCAATCAATGCAAACCGCCAATTTGGTTCAATTTCATTAGATTTGGCAAATGTTGCCTCCGGAAAATTTGATGCCGTTATCACAACCGGACAAAAAATCAATGATATTGCAGCCGGAATTCTTTTGGTTAAAGAAGCAGGCGGTTCAGTATTTGATTTTGAACAAGCAGATATCAGAAGTGAGGATATTAGTTCCGTATTACGTTCCGGAGATTTTATTGCCGGCAACCCGAATGTTAGCCCGAAACTTCATGAATTATTAAATAAATAAAAAAATCTTAGACCATAGGAAAGGGAAAAGAGATGCGAAGCAGATATTTGTGTGCGATATTAGGATTATCTTGTCTGAGCACGGTAAGCTATGCAGATGATTCGATAGTCAATTTATCTGTATTAGATAATTTAAGTGCCGATACAATGCCTAGTCCCGCAGCTATAGCGCCGCAAGGTCCTCTTTTCCCTGTTATTTATCCTGATGATGCAGATAACCAAACGGTTTCTCAAAAAAAGAAGGTCACAAAGAAAAAAGCTGTAAAAGCCAAGAAAAATAAAAACATCAAAAAGCAAGCTCCCAAAAAGAAAGCTGTAGTCAAGAAGGCAGTCAAAGAGGAAGTTAAAGTACCGCAAATATTGCCTGCAGATTCTTTAGATGCTCAAAAAACAACTGAGGTAAAGGTTCAAGACCTTGAAACAAAAGTGATTGAGATGCCTCAAAAACCTCAAATTGAGTATAAAGCCCCTGCTTTGGATAAAAAAGAAGAATTAACAGTCAAACAAATAGTGCAGCCGGAACCGCAATCTTTAGAGCAAAATGCCTTGGAAAACAAAAATCCGATGCAAGCAGAATCTTTGCTCAAAGATAATCAGGCAGAAGCTAAGGTCTCTCCAATCCTGCAAAAAGCAGAGGTAAAAGAGCCAAGTTTGGAAGAACAAAATACAAAGCCTGAAGTAAATAATGTACAAACACCGGCAATGGAAAACAAACCAAGCTTGTTGGTAGATAATAAGGCAGAAAATCAAAATAACGCCGATTCTGTTGAGGTAAAAAACGCAGAAGATATTTACTTTGAAGCAGAGGCTGAAGAATTAACTGACGAGCAAAAAGCGCAGTTAGATAAGTTAGTGGCAAGCTTTGAAAACCCCAAAGAAAATAAAATTGCCATCTATGCTTATAATTATGTTAACGGAGAAGATGCTTTTCGTCGTAAAAGAATGGCTTTGAACAGAGCTGTTAATATTCGTTCATATTTATTATTAAAAGGCTATAAAAATTATAGTATGAAAGTAATAAATATTGAAGAAGCAGACGGAAAAGAAAACTGCGTTCACGTAGAAGAATTAAAATAAAAATACATAAAAAATAAAAAAAATGCAAATTAATGCTTGCCTTATTAATAAGGCTAATGTATAAAGGCTTAAAAATTATGCATTAAATAGACATTTAGGAGTTTTTATAATGAGAGAAGGTATTCATCCTGATTATCATGAAATTACATATGTAATGACAGATGGTTCAGAATTTAAGACAAGATCAACAATGGGCAAAGCTGGCGACAAAATTCGTCTTGAAATTGACCCGAAATCTCATCCGGCTTGGACTGGTGTTCAACGTTTGGTAGATACAGGCGGTCAAATTTCTAAGTTCAACAACAAGTTTGCTGCATTTGGTTTGAAAGCCGGCGATTCTGCAAAATAATTGCTATATTTAGCTATTTGTTAACCTGCATTTAATAAAATAAATGCAGGTTTTTTTTATTTGGAATGAAAAATGGTAAAAATTACACACTACGAAGTATATACCGATAAAGGTGACGGCTGGAAATTAGAAGATCGTTTTTCCAGTGAGCAACGTGAAGGCGCAATTAATCTGGCCAAAGAATTTGAAAGTAACAAAACAAAAGTCAAAATCATTAGAGAGATTTTTGATGTTCAAGATAATTCTTATCAAGAAACGGTAGAATATGTAAGTGTGTTTAACAAACCAAAACCTGAAAGTTCTCCTTTAAAAATATCTGTTTATGACGGTGACAAAGAAGAAGTTGAAAATGACAAAACAGAAGAAGTTGATAGTCCTGCTATATTCAAGGCTATTTTAAAAGTTGTCAGCATTATAGCTCTGAGCTTGATTTTTGCAAATCTTATTGCCAGCTTGTTATTGCCGATTGTAGAAGATTTGGCGGCTGAAGAAAATGTCCAGCCAATAGTCTTTATCTTGTTCTTTGTAATATTTATGAGTTTGGCCATTCCGCTTTTGTTAAACAAAGTGCCTTGGTATATTTTTACGCAAAAACCAAGTGCTATGGAAGAAGCTCCTAAACAACAAGAAAGCCGCTATTATGAAAAGGCGGAAACCATAGAGCGTTTATATCGCTTAAATGAAGGAGAACCAAGCGTAGCACCGGCTTGGCCTGAAGCTCCTTTGGAGTATAAGCACTATATTGTCGATTTTCTCAGACGTACCATGGATGAGCTAGATTCAGGAAGTATGTTTGAAGATAGTTTTTCCAAACTTGGAGTGAAGTTTATTGTTTTTGGCGGATGTATGGAGCTTTCCAGACACAGTGGATTAAAGTTTACCCAAGCGAACTCTCTGTTGTTTGAATCTTTTAAGATTTTGGATGGGGATGATGTCGATTTGGAAGGCTTTTATGAAAGCAAAAAAACTTATGGTGATAATAAAATTGCCATGTTTTTAACAGGGCTTGGTGCGCAATTAATGGCTAAAATAATTGCCGAACAACCGGTAGATTTTAGTGTCGTTAAATTAAGTTTCAAAAAGTGGGAAGATCAGTTAAACGGAGACTTCCAAAAGATGGAAGAAAAATCCGTTCAAAACAAAATGACCGAGGATGTTCCTTGTATTGTCAATGTAAGTTATCAGTTCCGTTTTTATGACGGTATGACTAATGATGAAAAATCAGAAGAATATAATACGGATATGCAAAACATCATTTATAATCTGCTGAACAAATATAGGCCGGTTACACATATGGATAAGAAGAAATATTTCTCCATAGAATATCTCAATGCGGAAAGTGCTGCCAAATTTGCCATAGATTTTTTGCGCGATGTAACTCAGTATAAAGAAGATATAAGTGATGAAAATTTGTTGTTTTTAAGCAAGTGTAATTTGATAGATATTGATCCAGAAATTGAAGATAGTGAAAATTATATAGAAGATATTTTGGATCATACCTTTAACAACGAAATCATTGTCACCGAAAAAATCAAAGATAATTTATATTCTAACAAATATGAATTTGAGTATTTGGGTGAAAAAAGGTTGAATAAAACAGAAAGATTGGTAGCTTTATATAAATTAATTTATTAAACTTGCAAGAAGTTGAATTTTATGATATCATAATATGGTATCAGAATGAGGAGAAAAGCAATGGTAACCATCTCAGAAGCTTTGGCGAGCAGAACAGCTCAAACATGGGAAAAAACACTTACCGATATGAACAATATTGATGAGTCTTTTGCCAATGCAAGAGATTTAGGTTACACACGTCTTAATTATGCTCGTGTAACAGCGGTTGGTAAATTAGCCGAAAGTTACGATTCTCAAGACATCTATAAAGTTCAATTACAATCAAACGGAAAATTAGGCGTTGCATTAAGAGATAATGCTTCAGAAGAAAAAGTATTGGATTTATCCAAATATGAAGAAGCGTTAAATGCTCTAAAACAGCAAACAGACCCAGAAGGTTATAAAAAAGAGCAAGAAGAAAAGAAAAAGCAAGAAGAAGAGAATTTGCTTTCTTTGACTTCAGAAAAATTAAGTATTCAAGTTTATATGACCAAGGGCAATAAACAAGTTTTGATTGCAGACAGCACAGCAGAAAAGGGCAGTAAAGAAAGAGAAGCCATGGATGCTATGCTTTCCGGTGAATATAAAGCCACCAAAGGAGATTATTACTTCAAAATCATCCGCAATGAAGATACCACAACCAGAAATGAAGAAATTTCTTATGCTCTGCAAGTTGGTATGGGTGAAAACTTCAAACATGACTATGTTATGACCGAACAAGATTCGGAAGATACCAAAAATAAGACGGAAAGTAAAATTCCGTTGACCACAAGTTCAAGCTCTACCAGCGGTTTATCATCAGTGAATGCGCTGGAGATTCAAGCAACCAAATACCAAGCAACAGCTCAAATGTTGCAAGTTGGTTATCAAAATATGGCTAATATATATAGCAAAAACAGCAAATTTTAAATTTTAAGCAATAATTCATAAAAAAAACTTGTATATTAAGCAAAGAGAAACTATCTTTGAGCTAAGAGGTTTGCTATAACCAAAATAAAAATACAAGATAAAGAAAGGATAGTAAAATGACGGCTCCATTAATGCCAAAAGCAACCGCCGTATGGTTGGTTGAAAATACAACATTAACATTCAGACAAATTTCTGATTTCTGTGAAATTCACGAATTGGAAATTCAAGCTATTGCAGATGGTGATGTTGCCAGTAATATTATGGGATTAAGCCCGATTGACAACAATCAATTAACTTGGGAAGAAATCCATCGTTGTGAAGCAGATGAAAAAGCTAACTTGGTTGCAAATCCGATGGAAAGAAACGTTAAAGAGAAAAATTTGAAAGCAAAGAAAATTTTATCTCCTTCTCAAAGAAATGATAAACCGGCCGCTATTGCTTGGGTTTTGAAAAACTATCCGCAACTTGCCGATTCTCAAATTTGCAAATTAATCGGTACCACAAAGCCGACAATTGAAGCAATTCGCAACGGCACACACAGAGATAGCGCAACTTTGCGTCCGAAAAATCCGGTTATTATCGGTTTGACAACTGAAAAAGATTTGGATAAAGCCATTTCTTTAGCCTTGGCCAGAGAAGAAAAAGCCACCAAAGCTCCAAAAAGCAAAAAGGCTAAAAAAGCAAAATAGTTTGAAATAAGTATAAAAAAAGCACCCCATCGGGTGCTTTTTTTATGTTAAAGTTTAGCTATCTTTTTTTGGTGTAAGATGCTTCAATAATGCGTGCCTGACGAGCGGTATCTAAATCATAATTGGCTTTTACGTTAAGCTGAGGGGCAACGGCAGAAATAATTCTGGCCCCTGTTGGCACGGCATTCCATCCGGAGGTGGTAAAGCCCCAAGTTTCTTTGTTGCCTTTAGGTTCATCAAGCATTACGAGGAGAGCATATTTGGGTTTGCTTACAGGGAAGGTTGCAACAAATGTTGTGCGAACCACTTTGCTGTTATATTTTCCGTTTGCAGAAAGTTTATTTGCTGTACCTGTTTTTCCGGCAACTTCATAACCTAAAATATTGGCTTTTTTAGCGGAACCTTCAGTAACCACCAAACGCAACAGATTTCTCATTTGCTTAGAGGTATTGTAAGACATAACGCGATAGCCGTTGTCTTTTTTGTTGCTGTTTTTTAAGATTGTCGGTTCATGATAAATACCGCCGTTAACCACGGAAGAAAATGCCGTTATAACATGCATCGGAGATAACGCCAGACCATAACCATAAGCCACTGTAGCAATAGTGCTGTCTCCCCATCTTTTTGGTGTAATCGGCTTGCTTTTTTCAGCAATTTCAAAATCAAGCTCATCAAAAAAGCCCATCTTTTGTAAAAATTGTCTTTGCTCTGCGCCACCAACTTTTAAGGCCATTTGTGCAGAACCGATGTTAGATGAATAAATCATAATCTCCGGCACGCTGAGCCAACGATTTTCTCCACGATAATCCTTGATGACGTTGTATTTTAATTTTAAGGGCTGTGTTGCATCAAATTTATCAGCCACTTTAACTTTGCCGCTTTCCAAAGACATTGCCGCATTAAATACTTTTAAGACAGAACCTGGCTCATAAACACCTTTGGTCGTCATATTAAAGAAAGAGCGGCTGTTTGGATTAACGGAAAGGTTAGGGTCATAATCTGGCAAAGAAACCAAAGACAAAACTTCGCTTGTGTCTACATCCATCAGAATAGCAGCAGCGCCGACAGCCTGAAAATGAGCCATTTGCTCAGATAAAATCTGATGGATGGTATATTGTACACCGGCATCAATGGTTAATGAAAGCGGAATATCAGATTGTGTTAAGCGTTCATTTTGAGCTTTTTCAATTCCGGCAATGCCTTTGTTATCAATATTTGTAAAACCAAGTAAGTGAGAAAAAAGTTTTTTATGAGGATAGATTCTTTTTTCGCCGTTTTCAAAATCCAATCCCGGAATACCAAGATAATTAATTTGATATTGTTGGCTTGGAGTGAGGTTGCGTTTTAAGTAAACGAAAGTTTTTTTGGAGGCAAGTTTTTTGTAAAGAGAGTTATAATTCAATTCCGGCAAGATTTTTACCAGTTTCTTGGCTGTTTTTTCCGGATTGGTGATAAGTCTGGGGTTAGCAAACAAATTAACGGTTGGCAAAGATGTCGCAATAACAGACCCGTTTCTATCTAAAATATCAGCTCTTTTAATGGGGTTATTAGCATAAGCGTGAAGACGATTATCTTCTTCCACATCATGTTTGTTAAGATTAGGCGCAACGCAAACTTCAAAAAGTCGAATACCGATTATGCAATAAACCAGAATAAATGCCAGAATAGCCGACACCAATCTGTTTTTGCAAATAGATAAAGCGTCCTTTTTGCAAGTATAATTCATAAAAGAGAAGTTTTTATCAATTTTAATTTCCTCACCGGGAAGATAAAAACTTTCCTGCTTTTTGGAAAAATACTTTCCGAACATTTTGCGTTCTGCCCCTATACCGAATATGTTAAAACAATTAACGTCGAGCAGTAGCCAGTTTTTTCAAGCTTTTTTTCTGATCGACATAATTAGCGATGTTTTTCTGGGCCAAATCTCTTCTCGAATCGTCGCCCTCATATTCAAATGGTAACGCAGAAAGGTTAATAATTTGTTCAGCTTGGATAGGATTTAAAGAAATATGTTTTTCAGCCAACTTTTTAAGGCGGTTAGGGTTGTTCAAATGGCTCCATTCAGCCTTAAGAACGTGGATTGTTTTAATATCTGTTTGGATGGATTTATTAATCTGCACAAGTTGTTTTTCCAAGCCTTGAACTTGGTTTTTCATAACCAAAATGCCAAAACCGAGCAGACAAGGAATAAAGACTGCTAAAACGAATGATGCCATTTTTGTACTGTTCATAATAAAATCCTTTCCGATTACTTTTTCTGTCCCCAACGCAGCTTAGCTGAGCGAGAACGTTTGTTAATTTCAAGTTCTTGATCTGAAGCGGTCAAAGCTTTTGAAACACAAGAAAAAATTACATTTTCATCAGGTTCGGGAATGTTTTTGGCATATTTAGAAATATGAACATTCGGACCTGAGTTTTCTTTAAAGAAACTTTTGACAATTCTGTCTTCCAAAGAGTGGAAGGTAACCACGACCAAACGACCATTAGAATTCAAACGATTCGTTGCACCGATTAATCCGTTTTCAAGTTCTCCGAGCTCATTGTTAACGGCAATGCGTAAGGCTTGAAAAGTTCTGGTTGCGGGGTCAATAGATTTTGGATTTTTGCGGATAACCGAATAGATGATATCTGCAAGTTGTTTGGTGGTTGTGATAGGTGTGTTTTGACGATGCAAAACAATTTGGTGGGCAATCTGGCGAGATTTTTTCTCTTCGCCGTATTTGTAGATGATATCGGCTAAATCTTTTTCATCCAAAGAGTTAACCAAATCTGCGGCAGAAGTTCCCTCACAAGACATACGCATATCCAAGGCGGCGTCTTTAGAGAAAGAAAAACCTCTTTCCGCATTATCTAACTGCATGGAAGAAACACCAATGTCAAATACGGCACCATCAATGTTTTCAGATACCAATTCAGCAAAGTTGCCAAATTGACCGGCTCTAAATTCAAATCTATCTTGATAGATGGATTTTATTTCTTGAGCTCTGGAAATAACATTGGGGTCTCTGTCTAAGGCAATAACTTTGCAGTTGGCAGCTTTGAGCAAAGCTTCTGTATAACCGCCGTTTCCAAAAGTGGCATCAACATAAACTTTGTTGTCTTGAGGTTTGATGGCTTCCAAAACTTCCGGAAGCATAACTGGAAAATGTTTTTGATAAGAACTAGGAAGCATTAGTCATTCTCCTTAGTTCTAAGTGAAGGACGATTTTTCAAAGCTTCAGCTCTAATTCTTGCTTCTTCTTTTTCCCAGTTTTCAGGGTTCCAAATCTGAAATTTACGGCCTTTACCGACAAATACGGCTTCGGTTGTGATTTGGGCGTGTTTTAAGAGCTTTTCGGTTAAGGTAATTCTTCCAGTAGAATCAAACGGAAAACGTTTGGCATCGCCAAAAATTAAGTTTGTAAGATTATCTTGAGTTTCAGAAAAGAAATCGGTTGATGTTTCAATATCTGAAGCAAGCTTATCTAAAGTTTCTTCCAAGCATCCTTCAATGCAAGGAAGAGACAAACTTCTGTAACAAACAATTTCACTTGATAATTCTTTAACGATTGCGCGGTAATCTGAAGGCAAGGAAACACGGCCTTTGCCGTCCACCTTGTTATTAATTGTATCCATGAAGAGAAATATTTTTCTCAACTTTTTGCCCTCAACCGATTTGTTCAACAACATTTATGGTATATCATGGGATTTTATGGGAATCAATGGGAATTTTTAGTGTTTTATTAACTGTTCATAATTTGTTCTGCTTATTTTAATGAGATGCCATGCCAAAGCCTTGAGATTAAAGACATTCAAGAAAATAAAAAAAATGGGGATATTTTTTTATTTTTTTTAATAAATAAACTTGCTTTTATTTTTTATATGTTTAGAGTTTGAAGAAGGCAGTCGGATAGCTGCGTCAAATTTGTTTGATGAGGAAAGTCCGAGCTTCATGGAAACAGAATACCAGATAACGTCTGGCTGAGGAAACTCAAGGGAAAGTGCCACAGAAAATTACCGCTCAGGCAAGTCTTGAGTAAGGTTGAAAAGGTGGGGTAAGAGCCCACCGCAAAATTGGTAACAGTTTTGGCAAGGTAAACCCTATTCGAAGCAAGACCAAGTTAGGAGGGCTTTAATTTTATTAAAGTTACACGAGGCGTTTCCAACTCGCTCCAGAGGTAGGTCGCGATGAGCCGTACGGTGACGTGCGGCCAAGATGAATAGCTATCGTTTTATAATGCTCAAAAGGCTTTATAAAATACAGAACTCGGCTTATAGACTGCCTATAAATATATTTTATGAAAAGGGGTGCTTTATATATGCAAATGCAACAAACATTAGCTCAAGATTTAGTCTTAAACGGAATAGGTTTGCATTCAGGATGCCAAAGCCAATTGGTAATAAAACCGGCTCCGGAAGATTTTGGAATAGTTTTCAAAAGGGTAGATATTCCTGCTCAGCCGGAATTAAAAGCGCTCTATTCAAATATTGTAGATACTCAAAACTGTTCTTGCTTGGGAGATAAAGACGGAAATATAGTCTCCACAATCGAGCACTTGATGTCTGCCTTGTATATTAAGGGCATTGATAATGCCTTGATTGAGGTGAACAATCCTGAAGTTCCGATTATGGATGGCAGCGCCAAAGTCTTTTACGAGGCATTTAAAGATATTAAACTTGTTTCTCAAAACAAACCAAGAAAATACTTAAAAGTCTTAAAAGAGGTTTCTTTTACCGATAAAAACGGTAATAGCGTTACCTTAAGCCCGTCTGAAAATTTGCATATTAAGTTTGAAATTGACTTTCCTTCAAAGATAGTTGGACACCAATGTTTTGATGAAGACATCACGGAAGAAGTTTTTGCCAAAGAAATTTCTGTTTGCCGCACTTTTTGTGAAAAATATCAGGTAGATTATTTGCAATCCATTGGCTTAATAAAAGGCGGAAGCTTGGAAAACGCAGTTGTTTTGGATGGTGAACAAATATTAAATGAGGGTGGCTTCAGAGTACCTAGAGAATGTGTTAACCACAAAGTATTGGATGCTGTTGGAGATTTATATACTTCAGGCTATTTTATAATCGGTAAATTAACCGCATCCAGAACTGGACATTTTCATACAAACGAGCTCTTAAAGCTATTGTTTGCGCAAAAAGAAAATTATGAAATCAGATAGGAGATTTTTCAGATGAAAAAAAGTCTACTTTTAATGTTTTTGCTTTCAGTAATTATTTCAGGTTGCTCATCAACACCAAAGCAAGAGCCAGCCAATGCAGAAGATTTATATAAGCAAGCAGAAGAATATTTGCAAAAGACCTCATATTCAAAAGCAGCGGAAACATTTGAAAAAGTGGAGTTGGAACACCCATATTCATCTTTGGCCGCAAAATCAAGATTAATGGCTGCTTATGCATATTATAAAGACAAAAAGTATGACGATGCGGTTATTGCCTTAGATCGTTTTATTAAATTCCACCCCGGCAATAAAGACATTGCCTATGCATATTATTTGAAAGCAATGTGCTATTATGAGCAAATTGTTGATGTAAGCCAAGACCAAGGCAATACGGAAAAAGCAATGCAAGCTTTCAGAGAGGTTATTTTGCGCTTTCCAAACAGCAAATATGCCAAAGATGCACGCTTGAAGTTAGAGTTGACAATTGACCATATGGCTGGCCAAGAAATGTCTATCGGTCGTTGGTATTTAGGACAAGAAAATTATCTTTCTGCCTTAAACAGATTTTCAACCGTTGTTAATCAATATCAAACCACCTCTCAAATTGAAGAAGCTTTATATCGCCAAATTGAAATTTATACAATTTTGGGCTTGAATACAGAAGCGCAAAAAGCTTATCAGGTTTTGGAATATAATTACCCAAAAAGCAAATGGACCAAGCGTGGTTTAGAGATTATTTCAGATAAAATGACGGAAGAATAAGAACTAAGATGTTACAAAATTTATCCATTCGCAATGTGGTTTTAATCGATAAGCTTGACTTAAATTTTAAGTCAGGCTTAAGCGTTTTGACCGGAGAAACCGGTGCCGGAAAATCTATTTTGTTAGATTCTCTGGGCTTGGTTATGGGCAATAGAGCAGAGGCCTCACTTGTGAGAATGGGGGAAGATAAATTAAGTGTAACCGCTGTTTTTGATGCTCCAAAAAAAGAAAGTGAATTAGCCCGCATATTGGCAGATAATGAGATAGATTTTGAAGATGAAATCATCATCAAAAGAACATTATCCAAAGACGGCAAGGGCAAATTTTTTATTAATGACCAACCCATAAGCTTAAAATTGCTCAAAGAAATCGGCAAATATTTGGTAGAAATTCACGGTCAGTTTGATAATCAGGGTTTGCTTAACCCGGCCAATCATTTATCCATTTTAGATTCTTACGGAAATTATGCCGAGCTTGTTTCCCAAACTAAAGAGGCTTATTTGCAATATAAACAAAGCAAAAAGCAAAGAGCAGAGGCCGAAGAAAAGTTGCTCAAAGCCAAAGAAGAAGAGGAAAATTTAAGACATTGGGTTAAAGAGCTTGAGGCTATTGCCACTTATGAAGGCGAGGAAGAAGAGCTAAGTCAACGCAGACACGAGCTGATGAACGCTGAAAAGATTATTGAAAATTTATCTTACGCTTATAATGTCTTAACTCAAGGAACAGATGTTCAAGCCGCTATCAGACATGCTCAGGCCGCAATGGATAAAGCCGCCGCACAGGTTGAAGGTAAATATGATGAAATTATCGCTTCTTTAGACAGGGCTTTGATTGAAACATCTGAGGCCATTAACCAAATTGAAAGCGCCTCCGAAAATATTTCCATGAACACGAATGAGCTTGAAAATATTGAGGCAAGATTATTTAGCTTAAAAGGCTTGGCCAGAAAGCATCAGGTGAGTGTGAGTGAGTTACCTCAGGTTTTGCAAAACTTTAAGTCCCAGCTTGATTCAATTGAGTATGGCGAAGAAGAAATCAATCGTTTGGCAAAACTTGAACAAGAGGCCAGACAAAAATACATTGAAGTTGCTAATGCTTTGAGTTTGGCAAGAAAGAAAGCGGCCGAAAAATTGGATAAATCAGTTATGGCAGAGCTTCCTCCCTTAAAGATGGAAAAAGCAAAGTTTATTACAGAGATAAATAAGAAAGATGAAAGCCAGTGGAATGATTTAGGCTTTGATGAGGTGATGTTTACGGTCTCCACCAACCCAAATTCTCCGCAAGGCGCAATTAATAAGATTGCCTCAGGCGGTGAGTTGTCCAGATTTATGTTGGCCTTAAAGGTTAATTTGGCACAAAGCTCAAGCGTTGGAACAATGATTTTTGATGAGGTTGATGCCGGCGTGGGCGGTGCCACGGCGCAAGCAGTCGGCGAAAGATTAGCTAGATTAGCCAAACAAGTCCAGGTTATGGTGGTGACACACTCTCCGCAAGTTGCCTCCAGAGGGGATAATCATTTCAAGGTGGAAAAATACACGGAAAATAACATTACAACCACCACAGTCAGAGAATTAAATCAAGAAGAGCGTAAAGAAGAAATAGCGCGTATGCTCGCAGGCGACATTATCACCAAAGAAGCCAGAGCCGCCGCAGATGTTTTAATCAACGCCAAAAGCGCATGATATATTATTTTTAGATAAGGCTCATATAATATATATCATAACATAACGTAAATTAAGTATTGAATATATATTTGATATTCAATTATTTTCTTAAGGTAAAATTTTTGTGCAATGAAAAAGCCCGCTTTCCTAAGGCGGGCTTTAAAGTTGTTTTTTTAGCTTCCTAGAACTAGATTCTACCTTTTACAAGGCATTATAACTTTCCATGAACTAGGTGCATCTTGGATTATTCCTGCAGGGGCGTATCCATATTTTGGATATGTTGCTGTGCCATAACTTGTATTGTTATAGTAAGTGTACAAGTTTGAAAGTCTACTGTCAGACTCATATCTAAGTAATTGTAAAACTTCTTTAAAGTCATTGAAATACTGTAAGAAAACTTTCATATCGTCAACAGTTAAAGGTTTTGCAACAGCATATCCCCAACTTCCACTACAATAACTATAATGTTGTCCTTGTAACCATTCTTGCATTGAGAATGTTCTAGGTTGGAAGAAATCTATTATAAATGTTGTTGCACCAGAAAACTTAACTGCACGAACTCCTGTATTAGGATAGTATTTCTTGCTGGTATGTCCGTCGGAGTAAACTAATTCTAGAGGAGAATCAAAACCAGAAGAACCACTGCCAGAATTATCTTTAATGCAATCTTGTCCGTCACCAATATATCCTTCTGCGCATTCACCAGTGATTTTGAACATTGCAGGAACATCGCAGTTTTTGTTTAAAGACCAACACCACAAATATTTTAATCTAAGATTCTCTTCACGAAGTTTGTTGAATTCTTCTTCAGTAATGTATCCGCTCATATCACTAGGACAATTAGAATATTCAGTGCAGCCATAGTGTTTACTACCATCGGTTTCTGTACATTCATTACATTTACATCCAGTACAAATACCATCCATGTCCTCACAATAATCTTTATCTGTTATCGGATATTCTTCAATTGGACACATGTTTTCTTTTTCACATTTGAAAGTGGTTTTAGGATATCCATTTTCAGTGGTTTTGGTTTGAACCATTTTATATCCCGTTTCACATCTTGCCGGAATATAGTATATTGACAGATTGCATAATGTATCTGTGTTAACATAACGAGACATACATTGTGAAACACCTTCTGCATTTTCACATTCTACATCTGTTTTATATATCGGAGCATAATATACAGTATTAGGTGGAGTACCGATTGAATCCTTCAAGCAGTCTTTATCACAAGCTGTTTTAGCTTTATTCAGATGATACCCAGATATACACCCCGTAAGGTTATATTTTGTTTCTTTTGTAGAGCAATCTTTATTTTTGATTGTGCAAGAGTCATCGCACACACCGTTAGCCGGGCAGGATGTAAGTGAATATCCGGCGCAGTTTGTTGCCGTTTGATAGCATGGCATATATTCACATTCACCGCCAGAAGACCAACTTGGCTTAAAATATCCGTTAGCTTCGTCACAACCTTTATATTGGTAGCAAGATCCGGTTTTACAATCTGTGGTTTGATAATCTGTAGATCGTTTTGTACATAAATA
>CALXWC010000012.1 GCA_944392265.1 uncultured Alphaproteobacteria bacterium
CAGCCAAACTCAAAGTGCCGATGGTCAAGACTGGGAATGGGAATATGAAGAAGTTCCTGAAGATGATGATGCTTCTGGTATGCAAGCTCAAGCCAGCCAAACTCAAAGTGCCGATGGTCAAGACTGGGAATGGGAATATGAAGAAGTTCCTGAAGATGATGATGCTTCTGATATGCAAGTTCAGCCCAAACAAACTCAAAGTGCCGATGATCAAGATTGGGAATGGGAATATGAAGAAGTTCCTGAAGAAGAGACTTCCGACATTCAAGCTCAAGCAAACGAACCTCAAAACGCTGATGGCCAAGATTGGGAGTGGGAATATGAAGAAGTTCCTGAAGATGATGATGCTTCTGGTATGCACGCTCAACCCGACCAAACTCAAAGTGCCGATGATCAAGATTGGGAATGGGAATATGAAGAAGTTCCTGAAGATGATGGCGCTACTGATATGCAAGCTCAGGCTGGCACTTCTTCTCCATCATTTGGAGATATTCCTCAGCTTAAAGATGAAGATTTGGATAATATTTTGGACGACTTTGCTTCTGATGTTTCTGAAGAAACATTTATGGGAAATAATTTTAATCAGGATACCGCTGATAAGGATATATATCATACACATACTGAGCCCAAAGCTTAAAATAATATTTACAAACTCTTTTACCTAAAGTAAATTAAGTTTGAAAGGAAAAGATATGGATCAACCGCAAACAAATCAGTCAAATCTGCCAGAAGTATCTAAAGAAACTTTATGGGTTTTGGATAATTATATCCTATTAAAAGATTACCTTGATAGAACTGTTTCCAGAATTGCTGCTCGCTGCATTCGCCAAGGAAATATTGCTATTGAGGAATATCCTTTTTACAATTATATTTTGGATGTTTTGGAAGAAATTTCAGAAAGCGGTGATTTCATATTAGAACATAAAGAACTTTATCCTTATGTTGAGAAAAAAATTGCCGGAGGGCTTAACGCTTTCAAAAAAAATCTTGAGGATTATAAAACCGAACTTAGAAATAATTCTACACCTACCATGATAAAACAAGATACCGCTCAAGAATTGGAAAAAATGAAAGATGCCCTCGGTGCTGTCGACAAATCTCAAGATCCGACGGCAGGTGCAGGAATGAGCATGGATGAAGTTATTGAAAAATTAATGGAAAAACAAAATCTTGAGGCAGAAGAAGGAAGCTCTTTAGCCCTTTCTAAAAAACAGGCTACAGAACAAACTCAACCTCAACACCCTCAAGAACAGAAAGTTATTAAAAAAGTGGTTAAAATTGTCCGACCTGTTGCCACCACTTCACAAGTTATTCCAAATAAGGTTGAAGAATAATGAATTTCTTAAAAAATACATATTTTCTATTGTTTGTATTCATTTTATGCTCTTGTCACTCTCAAACAGAGCTTCCTCAAATTATTGATTTTAAAAAATCGGGAATCGAGGCAAAAATCTCACTTCCGCAAAATCCCAATATCATAAAAACGCCTAAAGGTGCTCAGTCTTTTGACTTAGAAACTCCATTGCGTTGTACGGTAAACTGGCAAACACAACAAATGATTACCAGTATTCCCTATAATGTAAAAGCTTTTAACTTGGTACAAAACGGAAGTAACGACCCTCTGCCAAGGTTTGAAGTTACCGGCTTTTCTTTTGAAACAATGCCTGCAGAAAAAGCTTTGTTGAAATTGACTAAAGAAGCTGGAATAAAATTAATTGCAAAAGATGCTCCTTATGCCAGTATCTCTGCCGAAAACTTACGCGGAGAGCTTTCTGAAGTTATTAAAATGATTTGTGATGCGGCTGAAATTTACTATTCATATGATGCTCATAACAAAGTTTTGCGCATTAGCCGAAAAGCCAACTTCAGCTTATATGTTCCAAAATCCAGACCTATTCTTCTGGCATTATTAGACGTACTTAGAGGTTCTGGCATTACGGATATTACATCTGACTGGGATGATTATTCTATCAGCTTTGATGCTGATTTTGAATTAAAGAATAAAATACTCAGCCTTATCGGATATTTTGAAGAGAACCCAACTTTGATTGCTTTCGATGTCTTTGTGCTTAAGGTTCATCCATTTACTCAAAGCAAAGATATTCAGTGGCAAAACTTATTAACCACTTTTGATTATGGTACAATTAAATCTGCAAAAAGCGGTGTTATAGGACGTGTTTTAACATCTTCTAACGAACTCAATATTTCTGCATTATATCAATTTTTAAGCATGCAGGCTAAAGTTGAGGCTGTCGCTCAAGGTAAGTTTATCGTTCCTAACTTGTGGTATGCTCGTTTTGATGTGGGTAAATGCGGATCAAATATTGATTTTGATGAGAAGCTTTCTATCTTGGCAAAAGCATCTATTGAACAAAATAATAAAATATTTTCTGAAATAACCTTGGATTCAACCAAAGGCGAAGTTACAAAATTTTCTGTTAGAAGCCAAGTGGGTGAGAATTTCCTGATTATCGGTATTCCAAATGAATTGTTTGGAAATAAAGATAAAAATTCTCAAACCATTGTTTTCATGGTCCCAAGAGTTATCAGAACAATGAAAACGAATCAGCATTTGCAAAATAAAATTTAAATGGAGTTACAATAATGGATCAACCGCAAAATCAAATGTATCCGACTTCTCCTGACGGAAGACGTTTAAAAAAAGTAAAACGTCCTGTCAAACGCATTGTTCCGCAACAACCTAATATTCCTCCTGTTTCGCCGGCTTCCGATGATGATTTTTTTAATATCGATAACATATTAGATAATTCTAATCTTCCGGCATTACAAAACCGTGAGAACGATACTTATGTTCAAAATCAATATCAAGAGAGCACGTCTGCGCCGAGATTTATCAGCGAAGAAGATGTTTTGCGTGAGCAAGCTGCGCTTAAAGGCAAAGGCTTTTTAACTCAAATGACAACAAACAAAAATGCCCTTATTATTGCCGGAATTGCATTTGTTGTCGGAATTTTATTTGCTAAAATATTTTTATCCTCAGCCAAAGTCGTTAGAGACGGTCTGCAAGGTGTGGTCGTAAATACAGAAGTACCCAGAGGTAGAGCTCGTTGTGGTGTTGCTGAAAGAACTCAAGGTTGCGTTTTATATATTATGAACCCGCAAAGACAAGAACTTAATGCCAGCGATTTTTATGATTTAGCGGCTCAATTAACAGGACGTCAACGCTTTATCATTGAAACCGGAAACATGAGATATTCAAACAGAAAAATTAAACCCGGTGAAATAGCGCAATTTAATATTCCTCCTTTGCAATAATGTGAACTAAGCATAAAAAAAAGACCGAAAGGTCTTTTTTTTATGTTACTTCCGTTACGGCTCTTAAGTTGCCGTCACGATTAATTTGAACCACGCGCAGTTTCTTTTTCATTTCTTGAATTGTTTTATTTCTATCTATTGTCGGAGAAGCGTGCATAATTCTGTCTACAAAAGCATTATAGGCTGCTTCAGAACTTTCTGCGTGGATTGTTGCTAAACAGTTATCATGTCCTGAGCCCATAAGCTCCCAAATTGCAGCTGCATTACTGGTTGAAATCTCACCTCCGATAATGGCATCTGGAGTGAAACGAACCACTAAGTCAATAACTTTAGCATAAGTTAAGTCGTTGGTTTGTTCTGTACGAGATAAGGTTATATGAACCCGATTTGGGTGCGGAACAATTAATTCTCTTGTATCTTCAATTGTTAAAATTCTTTTATGAATATCAAGTATTTTAAGAAGGTTATTCAAAAATGTTGTTTTACCGGTAGCGGTAGCACCTGAAACCAAAATATGGTCACCCCTTTTAATACTTAATAAGAGTTTTTCATATGGATCATCAGGATCTTTTATTTGTTTTAAAACGTTTATTTGGTGCAACTTGTTGCCTTGCGACAAGCCATAATCGCCTAAACCAAATGCCACATCATCACTATGAATACGAATAGTTAAGGCAACACCACCAGTTAAGTCATCTTGGTCATACATAACATTTTTTCCTGCTATGGCAGAAAAACGATGCTCTCCCGGAATTGTTGCATAAACAACCGGACTTCCTGATACCGGATCAAAAGGAAGCTCATAGGTATTTGCTATGATATATAACAAATCAACCAAATAATCTTTGGTTAATTTTTCATCTTTATACATTACCCAAGGATAAGCTCTTTTTCCACGCAACCGTAGCCAAATTTGCCCAGAGCGATTTATGGCCACCTCTTCTATGTTATCTTGTGTATACCATTGTGATAATGGGCGTAAAACTGACTCTAAAACAGCAAATGTCATCTTTCCTCCTTAAAATAATTGCGGAACCGAATTATCTTTTGAGCTATTTGAAGAATTACCTCCACTTGATCCTCCGGCATTTGATCCTCCAGAACCTCCTGTTTCGGAATTATAGCTTGATGAAGGCGGCGGAGGGGGTAATGCTACCACAGGCTTGGTTGTTTGAGGCTGTGTCTTCTTATTTTTATCTGAAGCAATTAATGGTTTTGATGCAGGTTTTTCTTCTTCATAACTTACTTGACCATTATTTGAAGTATCTAATCCAGATGATTGTTGACGACTTCTGTTGTTATCCAATTCTTTCTCTCTTCTTCTTGTCTCGCCATCAATCAAGACATCTTTTCTTGTATTGAGCTCTATTGCTTCTTGATCATTTTCCAATGTCCTTAACCATAAATCAACATTGGGGAACACGATAATTCTGGTTCCTGCTGGGACATATGACATCGCTTGGATACTTGATTTATCCTGCAAAATTTGCTCAAACATCTGATTCATTTGATCTAAGAAGTTTTGACGTGCATCATTTGCAGCTTCTTGCTTTGAAGATTCTGTTTCCCCGTTATTTTCTTCATCCGTTGCCATCATATATGCCATGGAACTTGTTAAAACAGTTGTCATAACAGGCATGGTATAACGCTTGAAGAGTTGTTTATCCATGTAACCTAATGCACCGCCGCGACCTTGTGCATCTGCTGTGATACCTGTAAACTTAAACATAGAACCATCTGGACGAATTAATCTGTTCCAGTTAATTTGAACCTTTGCTGATTCTGATGATGTTTCAGATGTTTGGGTTAAGCTTCCGAATACGCCTATCAATCGACTTCCTGCCGGTATCAAAATATTTCTACCTTCTTCAGCATACACATTTCTTTCAACAAATGCCGTTACCGGCGTTGGATATCTGGAATCTATAGAACGTGCTAATACTGCTGGAATCGGCTTATCAGCTAAAATCATTGAGCTCATATCAACACGCCATGAAGAAATAACCTGATCTTCATCGTCCCATTTTTTCTGCATGCCATCAAAAGCCTCTTTTCTGATGTTGGTGCTGATTTTTCCAACCTGCATGTTTTGTCTTCTTTGGCTTTGAGCAACACCTAAAGCCATTCTACGTTGTTGGCTATATCTTTCTCCAGGACCATATCCGCCTCCAGGACCTAAATTTGATCCAGAACCCTCTCCAACTCCATAAGCGGCTCCCGTGCCAAATGTTCCTGCCGGTACAAATATATCTCCGTCTTTGGGTTTTGTTATTTCTTCTATACCAATTAATGTTCCATTTTTATCAATGATTAAGCCATCAGGCATTTTTTGACCAATTACTTTTCCGGTTTTATCAACGACATCTCCATTTTCAAGAATATCTCCCAAATATTCTCCATCAGGAGTTAAGGCTATACTTAACGCCTTTCGATAACTTCCATCAATCTTTGTATCTTGTCTTTTTCCTTTATCTTTAATAACTCCAACTTGAGGAATTTCATCATCATCGGAACTTTTAGATATTTCTTTTGGAGCTTTTTCATACCAATCTAATCCGGCTCCACCAATTAAATTGTTATTAGCATTGCTTACCGTTCCATCTGAGTTAATTTTTCCGATGATTTTTCCTGATAAGTCTTTAACAGTTCCATCAGCTTGAACTTCTCCAACCAAATTACCTTTTTCATCATAAACTTTTCCATCAGAAAAAAGCTTGCCAATTATATTTCCTAAGTTATCGACAATCTTTCCAGCAGCATCTTTTATGCCTATTGTTTTTCCGTTAAAGTCAACAACTTTGTTATCTGGCTGAACACGGCCAATAATTTTTCCGTCAGAATCCCTAACAGCATTTCTGTCATCGACAATACCTATAATCTTACCGTTTTTATCTACAATGTTGTTATTTTTATCTTTGCTAGCAATTGTTTTTCCATCAAGACCGATAACATTTCCATCTTCTTGCAAACGTCCGATAATATTACCATTTTCATCGACAACATTATTACTATCGCCTCTAAAACCGATAATCTCCCCTTTATCATTTCGAACGAAGCCATATTCATCGACATAACCTATCTTATTGCCATTTTTGTCATAAACGTTTCCGTCAGCATCAATAGTTCCAATCAGATTGCCATTTTTGTCATAAACATAATTCGGATTTATTGTTCGTCCAATAATTTCACCGGCTTGATTACGAATAAAACCTTTTTCATCTTGAGAGCCGATTTTATTATTATTTTCATCTAGTAAATTGCCGTTTTCATCAAGTCTGCCTAAAATAGTACCATCTGCACTTAAAGCAATGCCGTTATGTGTTTCTGAAATAGCGCTAACCTTGCTATAATATTGCAAAGACGTTGCTTGCGCTATTTTTGTTCCTTGAGAATCTAAAACTTCTCCCTGAGCCGTTAGCGTTCCAACTTTTTGCATATTTTCATCTAGAACCTGACCATCTAATTGTAATTCACCAACAACTTCATTTTGATTATTGCGAATTAAATAATCTCTGTTTCCTCTGGCTATGACTTCATCTGCAGCATTAACGACAAATCCTCTTTGCAGTTGTCCCAAAACTTTATTATTAAAGCTTTTTACCACACCGTTTTTATCAATATAGCCGATGGCATTAAAGTCATTGTCGTAAATATAAAAATCATAAAGAGCAAAGCCTAATTCTTTTTTATCTTTTACAACTCTTCCGTCAAATTGAACATTGGCTATGTTTTCTGCTTTAGAATTAAATACTTTTCCCTCAGGAGAAATTATTCCCATAAAAGTTCCATCTTGATTAAAGGCAAATCTATATTGCAATACTTGCCCTATTGATTTTCCTTCATTTGATTTTGCATTTCCGTTGGGTTGAACATAACCAATCTCTCGACTGGAAGTATCTATAATTTTTCCGCTATAATCTGTTCTGCCTAAAATATTTCCCTTAAAATCTATTGCAGGAAGATACTTTATTGAACCTCCTAAATATTGTTTATCTGAATTTATCAAATATCCTTTTTGGTTCATACATCCTAAAAGCTTATTATCTAAATCAGAAACAGAACCTAAATTATCACTATTACCGATAACATTGCCCATATTATCAAAAACAAGCTTAGCATCTGAATAAAAACCGACAACTCGTCCCGTTTCTCCTAACATTTGCCCGTTGGCCAGGATTTTTCCTAAATAAATTCCCTTACTGTTTCTAACATCACCTTGTGAAGATAAAATACCAAGCTGATTGCATTGGTTGTCTGAAACAAGCCCTGGTGCGGCAACAAAACCTATAATATTGCCACTATTATCTAACAAATTGTCATTATATATAACTTTTCCGATATTTCTTCCTGAAAAATCTGATACTGTAGCATTATCATTAACATATCCTTGCAAATTTCCTTGGAAATCAAATGCCATAAACTTATGACTAACCACACCTGACTGAGGCATAATGGCAGGCGTAATTTTACCATCTGCTTTAATTGCGGCAAGCTCCGGCAATACTTTAGCTACAATATCTTTATTTTTATTAATGATTAAATTATTGTTAGCTAAATATCCAATAAAATCTGTTGCAAATCCAGTAGCGTATAATCCTGAAATAACTTTTCCCAACAAATCTTTTTTATCATTGAAAGCAAAGCCTGAAGAGCTTATTTTTCCTATTTTTTGACCATCCAGAGCATTAATTTGCCCATTCAAATTCAATGATGCTATATTTGCTCCTATCTTATTATACAATGCTTGCGGTAAAAATGTTTTTCCGGCATATTCGCCATCTAAATTAAATAAGAATCCGAACGGAGAAACCTTTAAGCTTTGGCTTTCTTGGCTAATTGCCATATCTGCCGTTGCCATTCCGACAAATTCATTACTCTTATCAAAACCCAAATAAGCTTCAGCGACTGCACCTATGACTTTTCCTTGCTTATTCAATGCAAAACGACCATATGTTCTACCGATGCTATTTCCTGATAAAGAAATAACCGTACCATCTTTTAAGGCATGTGCAACTAAATCGCCCTTATAATCGTATATCGGGCCACTTTTAGACAGTTTTCCTTGATAGCTTCCATCCTTTGCTAAGGCATCACCTTTGCCAATTAACTCAAGATCTGTTTCTGTAGCTTGAACTATTTTTCCGTTAGGAAGCAATCTTCCTAAGACAACACCTTTATTATTTCTGATAACGGAAGCCATATCCAAAACAGTACCTATAACTTCATCTTTATCATTAATAATCTTTCCATCAGCTCTTTGACGTCCGTTGAGTTGACCATCTTTGTATACGTTTCCATCATAAGAAACGTATCCCAAATAACGGCCTAAATTGTCATAAGCGTATGAAGATGAAACTATTCCACCAATTATTTGATTGTTTTTATCATAAACAAAACCATTGGCATGAACATTACCCAAATCTTCTCCGTTTAACCCCGTAACAACGCCACCCGGAGTAACACTTCCTAAAAAATTTCCAGATAAAGAAACGACTATTCTTGAAGAAATTAATCTGCCGGCCAAAACTGCCTCATCTGCTACTTGTTTATACGCATAACCATCTGCCGTCATAAAGCCGATTTTTTTACCCATCAAGTCTGTGTATTGTCCGTCTCCGGTCAGTCTTCCAACTGTTTCTCCTTTATCATCATAGACCAACCCCGGAAATAAAACTGCACCTAATATCTTATAATTTTCATCTACGACAAAACCACTTGGAAGCACCTTACCGACAACTTTTCCAGAAGCTGAACGAACTGTTCCGTCAACACTAACAATACCTAATACTTTAGTATCATTAGCGATTGCAACACCTTGTGGGATAATCGCCCCAATAAGTTTACCATCAAAATCCGTAACATAGCTGTCTGCATTTACTTTTCCGATAAGTTGATTATCAAAGCCAACAACATTTCCGTCAGGAATAATTTTTCCTAATAAATTTCCGTTAAAATCTATTGCAGATATTTCTTGTGCATCAACATTTTTTACGAACGCAAATAAACAGCAAAAAGCAAAAGTAATAACTTTTGCTGTTCTTTTTATCTTCTTATTTATCAATTTTGCGCTTTGCATTAAAAACTAATTCCTCCGATTTTTTGCAACCTCTTGCAATACATATCCTGCAATTTTTTTATCCAGATTGATATAAGAACCATTATTTTTTATATAGCCAATATTTTGCCCTTTAGTATCAATCACATGGCCTTGCGCATCTATTCGACCAATATATTTTCCGCTGTTTTCTAAAACACCGGAGCCAATTTTAAATATTCTTCCTAAGATTTCTCCATTATTTTTGATTGCCAAATCTTCCGATATAGCTCGACCAATAACGGCACCGTCTTTTGCTCTAATTGTAGCATCAATATTTACATAACCTACTACTTTATCATCATTACTCACAACAATTTCACCACGGAGTAATTCTGCATATACTTTTCCCGTCTCCGTTACGATACTTCCATCAGGCACCAAACGTCCAACTATATTTTTTTGTGAATTTATAACCTTTCCGTCAGGACGCATTACACTTTCTACTCTGCCTTCAAAATTTAATACTATACCCTGAGGTTTTAAGCTTAAGCCATTATCACTTCCACCACCAGGCAAAACAAGACCATCGGTTTCATTCTTCAAATCTAAGACATCACCCAAACCGTTAATATATCCTCTATACTCGCCCCAAGAATTCAGCATGATATCTTCTTCCAAAACCTCACCGATAACTTCCCCTTGCGATGTTATAATTTTTTTATCTGATGTTGCATTGCCATTATTTTTTCCTGAGAAATCTATAATCTGGCCATTACCCATCACTTTACCGAGATAAGAACCATCATATCCTAAAGCAATACCATCTCTTAAATAGCTACCAATATAGTTACCTTTAGAATCATAAGCATTTCCTCTAGAATCAATTGCCCCAAGTTTTTCTCCGTAAAGGCTTACCACGCTTCCATCTGGCAAGGCTTTTCCTAATAATTTTCCTTGAAAGTCAATAATTGTTCCTTGCGGCATCAGATATGATAAATTTTTTCCGACAAAATTGTATTTTGTTCCTAAAAAGTCTGCGATGTTTCTGCCTTTTACATCATAAAACTGTCCATCATAGAATAATTTTCCCAGAACCTGATTTTTTCCGTTAATTAAAAATGACTTATCTTCAATTGCCAAGCCAACAATATTATTCTTTTCATCTAACAAAAGATTATTTGCCGCAAGATGAGCCTTTTTATCATCTTCATATTCAACTGTTCCGGTATCATCGACAATATCTATAAACTTCCCTGATAAATCAAAGGCATATTTTGTTTCTTGGACATGTCCAACATACTGTCCTTTTACATCGAAAACATCTCCATTTATATTGGTACATCCCAATACTTTTTTCTGAGCATTTTCCAGTAACCCTGTATGATTTATTTCACCCAAATAGCGATAGTTACTATCTAACACATAACCTTTCTGTAAAACCCTTCCGATAACGCTTCCTTTTTCATCCAAGACTCTTCCATCCGGATTAACACACCCGATATATTTTCCATAAGCATCTCGTGCCAAACCGTCTGACTGAACACTTCCTAATAACAAACATTTATCATTAAAAATATTTCCGGTTTTTATAACTTCCCCTAAATATTTTCCGGCATTATCCGTTACCGTTCCGTCAAAATTTATTTTAGCATTAACAATCTGATTATCCTTTTTTATTATGCCATCTTTATCTAAATATCCTACTGATTTGCAACCATATCCAACGACCAAGCCGCCATTCAATGTTCTTGCTAAAACTTGAGAACCTGATATATCTTTTACCAAGCCGTTCGATAATACTCGTCCGACAATTTGCTTCTGTGCATCAACAACATTGCCTTCGTTTGTTATTGTTCCTAAAACTTTTCCATCTACCGTAATCGGCAATTTTTCAGGCTCAACTAATTTTCCTAATATCTCGGGGGTTATTGAGATAATTTTACCATTTTCATTAACAATGCCAATTTGGTTTCCATTGGCATCCCAGACGGTTTTATCTTCGCGAACCGTACCTATAATATTTCCATCCTGATCTAAAGCGTTCTTTCCGTCATTGGCAACCATACCAACAATCTTATCTCTTACTACCTCTCCCTTTTCATTAATATGTCCAACGACCCTTCCTGATGCATTTACAACGCTTCCATTAGGCATTACAACGCCTAATTTATTGCCATCTTTATCTACGGCAACTCTTCCTTGTTTTGAAACAGAACCGAGTATATTCCCTTGCAAATCAACAATTTGACCATCGCCTCTCACACGACCTATTACATTGTTATTTTTATCGACAACACTTCCATCCGGCAATACTTTTCCAATTATGTTGCCGTTTTCATCATAAATATATCCTGTTTCTATTGCTCTTCCGATTGTATTGCCATTTTCATCAACAATACTTCCATCCGGCAAAACTCTACCAATAACGTTGCCGTTCTTGTCTATAACCTTACCCTCGGCATTAATATAACCTATAACATTACCATTTTCATCAATAGCTATTCTTTGATTATCAGCAATACCAATAATATTACCTTTATCATCAACAATTAAACCGTTACTATTTACTCGACCGATAATATTTCCTCTGGCATCACGAACCAAACCATCTTCGCCAATTGTTCCGATAATTTGTCCTTCTGTTCCAATTGCTAAACGAAGACCTTTACTTTTATCAGGAGCTGCATTTGTTACACTGCCCGGAACATTTTCGCATATGTTACAATCTTCTTTACTAACAGCACTTCCAATAACCGGAATTTTTTCTGATTTTGCGCTGCTTGCCCCCACATTACTTTCATGCCAACTTACTATAAAGTTATTTTGAACATTACCGCCGACTACAGGAATCCATTTCATGTCTATATGGCATGTATCTTTGCCAGATAAGATTTTTCCGCTACATCCATCAGTAAAACTGAACCCTTCTGCCGGAGGATCTGCCAATAAAACAGACACTATTTTGATAGAGGCTTTTCCATTGGTTCCAATAGTTAGAACATTTTTAGCATCTGTTCCTAAAATAACTTCTCCCATCGGAATCGGATTTGGAGTTGCTGTTATTGGGATTTCTTGTTCTTCAACAGTTTGAAATTCTAAATTATTACTTAAAAGAGGATCATCTTTTTCGTTTGATAATACATCAGCATTATCTGTAAAATTTGGCTCTTCATAATCGTAGTTGCCATCATCTTCAGAAACAAGTAGCATTACACCAAATAAAAATATAACAAGAGAAACCAAGCCGACTATTAAAATTATTCGGTTGGTTTTCTTAACATAAGCTTCTGAAGCAGTTATATTTTTTTGGTTCTTTTCGCTCATTGTGTTCTTACTACGCTACAAAATACGCCATTTCTTCCAAGTTTAGAGCATACGGCATCACCTTCTTCTAAACTTTTAACAGGTCCCACTCTTAAATGGAACAACTCTTTTCCCTGACCGTCAGCCGGTGTATCTACTGAATAATAAGGTTCATATCCGGCTAAATCAGACTTATACCTTCCGCTTAAAGAACCCCATAGACTTTCTAATTTACTTACGTCAGAATCTGTGCCCAATTCTATTGAGATATTTGTATTCATATCTGTAAAGCCACTACCATATCCGTATTGTTGTAAATATTTTGCATTACCATTTTGAGCGTTAGCTAAAGATTGGTTCGGCAATTTTTGCATCTTTGAATAATCATACAAACCCGTTACCGATCCTTGATGTATTTGCTGCGCATTTGCTTGGTTTCCATACATATTTTGAGCCGCACTCATTCCTTGCATTCCGGACATACCTCCAGCCATTCCCATTGGCATATTATTACCGCCGTTCATATTATTGTTCATGTATCCACCGGATGAACTCATTGACATGCCAGATGAAGACTGCCCTGCTAAAGCATACTCCGAATTAAAGGTCTGAGGCTGTCCTTCACTAAAAGCGGCACTAAAATCACCGTTTTTAAGCGGAGGAGGAACATCCCAGCCCGGTTTAGCATCATCTGCATAAACACCATATTCCAAGCCAGCAGAATCTGCTCTACGTAACTTCAGACAAATCAATCTTTTTCCATTACGCAAAACCATATCTCCGACAGCTTCCACAACGATTAAGCGATTGTTTGGCCCTTTGGTTCTAAAACCAACCGGTGTTTCTACCTTTTCATTAATTAAGGTTACAATCGGGCGCTGTGTCATATTTAACGCTTTATTTCCCAAATCAATATAAGTAAAGATATCATCGCGCCATACTCTTTCCGGAGCAATAATAACATCTTCCGGATTGGGAACATAAACTTCTATATCAAAGCGGAATTTTTCCGGATCAACCGGAATTGATTTTAGCCAATCATCTTTTTGATTTCTTCTTGTGTAGGTTGATGCTACAGATTTAGAATTACCTCCTGAAAATGACGCTCCTTTTCCACCGTTAGATACAGAAGCTCCCATACCGCCACCAGAACCGTTTGAATCTTCACCAATAACATCAATATCAATAATAGAGTTAGTCAACTTTTCGGTATTAACACCCTCACTTCTTACATAAAAAACATATCTGTTTCCGGAACGTCCAAAAATGATAACGTTTGTATCTACACCGACATTGGCTCCTTTTTTAGGATACAAGAGCACGGTATTAGGACCGGAAATTTGACCATCAAATGTAGAGTTATCTCCCAAATAAACATCTTCCACCATTTCCCATTCAGGAAAGTTCAACATAGTAATCATACCTTCGCGAACACGAATCGGCAACACCAAGTCCGGAGACCAATAATATTTGGAATAAGCAGGTTTTGTTTGACCCTCGCCCAAATTTTGCAAAGGATCCAACCATGCATTTTGCATCATACCGATAGAACCAAAGCCAGCATAAGACATATCCATCTGTCTATATTGTCCCATGTCTTGGTCAGCACTTTGATCAAGAGCATTTGCCTGAGCTTGCGCGTCTTTTACGCCACACAGTACACTAACTAAAAATAAAAACAACAACTCTACTTTTTTTGAAACCATCTTTTGCACCATGTTACTGAACCTTATTAAAGGTTAATGAATATCTTTCTACCGTAAAACCGACCGGATTTTTCAAACGCTCAGCATATTTTACCGTTTTTCCTCTGTATCTGATTTTCAATGCCGCCGTCCAATAGTTAATTTCAGGCTGGTTTGAATTCGGATACATATCTGTTGTTTCATACTCGACCTGCCACAAACCTGAAGTCAATTCGTTTGCTGAAATAATTTTAACACTTCTGGTTAAGCCTTTATTTTTTATAATATCCAACGCTCTAATAGCCGTTTTCTTTCTAAAATCTTCATATACAGCAGGAGACGACATTTCCTGAACCGGACCTCCAGGCATCCATCTCGCTTCCATTTCTCCGATGTTTGAAGTAAAAGAACTACGCAACAAAACATATTGGCGAACAAACACTTCAGTTACACCTCGTTCGCTTTCCATATTTTTCAATGGACGTATATTGTATACTTGATCATTTTTGTTTTGGAAGGTTACCAAAAACGGCTCAACACGAAACAGCGGAATCGTCTGGAAAATTGCCAACAACAATATTATGTTGCAGCATATACTAACAGCCGTAATTACTGCAAAGGCACGAGCTGTCCAAAGATATCTTTTTTCAGCAATATTTGCGACAAAGACGTCTTCTGTTTGCGGTATCGAATCCTGAGGCATTCCTGTTGTTCTGCCACCAATCAGTTTCGGTGCGGCCTTATTTCCTTCCAAACTATCTACCATTGGCTTTCTCTAAATTAACTAAATTGTTTCAATATACCAATCAGGTAAATTTTTTGGCAATTCTATATGCATGCAAGCACATGGCGATAATTTTAATTCATTAACACCTTTACCAATACCAACCGGTTCTGGCTCATAATAAGAACCAAAACAGCCTGACAACATAAACAATGATGCTAAAAGCGCTATTGCGATATATTTTTTATGCATATTTTATAATTCCTGATAATTGATAAACGTTTATTACTTTAGATTTAAACTTTTTTATTTTAAATGTCTAATCTCAAGCACATAAAATCCCCAACTTATCAACAATTATCTTAAAACATAAATCTGCTAAAAAACTTCTACTTCTGTTTGCGAATATCTGGTTACGGTAAAACCTAGCGGATTGATTAATCGTCGCCCCATAAACATTCTTTCTTTATAAAAGTTTGCCGTTATTGATGCCGTCCAATAATGTTCTTCTAATTTTAATCCTGCTTCCGCTCTGCCATATTTTCTTACGACATATGTCTTAAAATCCACTTTCCAAACCTTACTCTTTTTTCCACCTTGACGCGCTAAAGAAATAATTTCAACTTCTTGTACATTTTCTTCTTGGACTTTATTTTTTTCTTTTTCTTCTCTAAAGTTTCTAAATACCATTGGTGATGACAAAAAGTGTATCATACCTCCAGGCAACCATCGGCTATCCATCTCTCTTTGATCATTTATTATTGTATTTCTTAAAATAACATATTGTTTAATAAATGTTTCGAGCAACAAATCCTTTGAAGCCATGTCCAATTCAATAGGCTCAGTTCTTACCAAATCTTCTGAACTGCTTTGATTGATGATTAAAAACGGCTCGACTTCCACAAGAGGTGCTAAACGAAACAAAGCCAAACTTGCACTCAGAAAGAAAATAAGAGAGACGGAAGATAAGAAAATAAACAATCTTGATATCCACAAATAATAAACCATTTTAAAACTTGTGTTTATCTGCTCATTGGTCGTTATAAATTGTGGAATATTCTGCTTTCTTCCGTCTGTAATTGACAGATTTTCATTCCCTCTACCCAATATATTTTGATTGTTCATTCAAAATCACCTTAATATGTTGGACAATAAGCCGGATTTAATGATTTTAGATTTTGTTCAAAATCTTCATCTCCGGTTTTTTCATACGCTTCATCAACACTTTCATTTGCTTTGGCTGTTTTTAAATCTTCTCTAAATTCTGACAAATCAGATATTTCCATAGACAAATTCATAACCGCTGCATCATCAAGTACTAAGGCTGTATGCACTTTATTAAAGTTATTTTTATGATCTTTTAACATATCAGATTTTCCTGGATTTAAGTCATCCAACTTCTTTTTAGCTTTTGACATATAACTTTGTTTAATTGAATTTACTTTATCAAAGGCATATTCATAATCTTCTTGATTTGAAATATCAAAATCTTCAGACATGGTTATTCCGAAAGATGCAAAACTTTCTTTCAAATCTTCTTGGCTTTCTTTAATACTTTCTGCCAATTCATCTAAAGCCTTTTGATAATCTTGTTCAACCTCAAAGTGATCCAAGAAATCTCCAACCTGATTGGTTTTATATTGAGCTCTTACATAAACATTATCATTTATGTTTTCTTCTTTTGACAATTCTTCACTATCTTTATCTTCTGCTCTTTTTTCCATTCTGGTTCCATAATTTGCAATGGACTGCATAGGAATACTTAGACCTAAAACATTTTCTACCATTGTGCCATCAGATACCATTTTGCCTGAGTAAATATTTAAAATTGTACCTAATTCGCTATATGGTGTAAATTCAAAAGCGGCTTTGTGACTAATATTTATCGGACCATTTTCTTTTTCTTTCGGGAAAGACAAATAAGCCTTACCTTTGCCCAACAAGCCTGATTCACATCCTACATTTACTTCTTGGCAAGTTGGCAAATCCATTTGCGCCAGTTTTTGACTCTCTTCATTGTTGGCAAAATCAAGAACCATTCTGTATTCTTCGTTTTTCAAATCTCTTTCAAAAACATCTATGTATGCGGTACCATTGTTAACCTTATCTGGAATATTACATACACCTTTTAGATTGTTTTTAATATTCTTTAACACACAAGGATATACACCGCCTCTGAAAATAGATGCTTTTTCTCCACCCATGCTTAAAGGATTAATCTGATTACCCAATATTGTGGCTAATTGGTCAACAATTCCTGAAGATGGTTTCATTTTTTCACTTAAATAGAAATCACTTTCCACAAAAGCTTTGTCTTTTAACATCAATTTCCAAATTTCAGGAATCCTTCCGCCATAATTTAAGAATTTTTCCTTATCGATAATAGTCAATGCAATTGGCGATGTTTGTTGCCATAGCTTTTGCGGAACCGGAATTCCATTGTTACCTAAAATTGGAACTTCCATATACTCTCCGGCATAAAATTTAGCGCCATCTTTTCCAATATTTTGCAAATCTATATAATCTAAACGAACATATTCTCTTAACGGAGGCAAATCAAAAGTCGGGAATGCTTTTGGAGCTCTAAAATCTCTTTCTTTAGGCTCAAAACCTACAAAATAGTCATCATCAATCGATGAATCTACGGATTTTATCAAATCATCAAATACACTTACCGTCAGCAAGACATCCGTATTCTTTACTTTATCTCTATAATCTGATAAATAAAGTTCTTTCATGCTTTCATCCATTGTTGCACTAATCACAATATCAATGTTAAAATTACTTAAAGCATGAACCTTGCCTGCTGCAGTCTCTAATTTAATATCTCCGACAACAGCTTCCTCTCCTTTCAATGAAGACATGTATGCCTGATGATAAGAATCCACCACAGATTGAGCTGAACTTATATATAATTTATCTCCCAACGCTTTGTATGCAGAAATTAATTTTTCAATATTATCCAAAGCCTTTTCTCTGGCATCCTCAACAACCAAATTTGATTGTGCTATAATTTGCTGAGCTGTTATCATAGATTGGCTTCCTATTGCTGCTTTAGCTGCTAATTCAGCCTTATCTATATTATCATTTTTTGTTTTTAATTCTTCTTCATATTCTGCTATTTTTTTCTTTTCATCATCTTTAACTCTTTGGGCTTCATCTGATACTTGATTGTTTATTATGCCTAAATCTTTTTGCAATTTGTCTTCAATTGCTTTGATGTCTTCTTCTAATTTATTATATTCTTCGGTTTTTTGAGTATATAAGTCATTTAACTCTACTCTTCTTTTTTCACCTTCTTCCATAGACTTGCGAGCTATACTTATCTCATTATTAACTTCTTGGATTTGTTTTTCCAATGCAGTTTTATCTTCCTGACTTAATTCAGGAACATTAATTTGTTGAGTTAAGCTAGATAGTGTTGCATTTAAATTTGAAATTTCTTGATGTAAGATATTGTTTTCTTCTACTATTTCATTCTTTTCTTTTGAAATTTCATCTCTTTCTTTTTGCAACGCATCTTTGTTTCTTTCTAACGGTTCTATTTCTTTTTGAGATGCAACTTTCAAGTCTTCTTTTTCTTTTTCTTTCAGATTTTTATACGCCTCAATTTGGTTTTCTACATCTTTATTTAATTTTTCTACTTTTTCATTATGAAGTCTTTGAGCCGTTAATTTAGCATCAACAGAGGCCTGTGTTAATTGTTTTTCTGCCTCATTCATATATTGTTTTTGATTATCAAAAACAGCCTTTGCTATTTTTTCATTTATTTCATCTGAAATTTGATAATTCTTAATATATTCGTATATGTTCGCATATTTTCGAACCAAATATTGATTAAAGAATATCTTTTGGTCATTCCAAATCGGGAATGGCTGTTTTACGCCGCCTAAGTTTTCAGAATTCCATTCCGGTCCGCTACCCATTTCTTCATTGGCTAAATATTTTGCCATCCATTCTGCAACATTTGAGCCAATATCAACACTCATTAACTCACTCTCTCTGGCAGATTTTTCCAATTCTGCCTGTTTGCTTGGTTCTTTGAAATAGTTTCCTTGGCTATCTTCTTCTAATTTATCTGCCTGCTCACTACCGCTCTTATGGACATCTTCCAAATTAAAACTATTTCCTTCGGCATCAACATTTATACCTATGGTTTCTGTTGTTGAGCTAATTTCACTGTTTACTGTAATAAGATTTCCATCCTCATCATAAACATTACTTTCAGAAACATTTACGCTTACAACATCATCCGTGCTGATTGGTGATACTTCTGCTGCTTTTGCCGTTTCAAACAAATTAATTGCCCATGCAGACAGACCTTGTCTTTCATCGTGATTTTCCGGATGCTCACTCATATCTTTTCCGGACCAAACTTTCAGAGGATCGTTAAAATAGCGTCCCATGTATTGCAATGTACATTGCTCTGAATTTCTTAAAAGCTCTATAGATTTATCATGCAATATCTTCATGTTATTATATTGCTTTTGAATATTTTTATACCCTTTTAAGCTATTCATCAAGTTGTGCGCATCTACCGCAACCTGCAAATCTTCTGTAATCGGCTCTAATTTATCCAGCTCATCCATTTCTGTTTCTGAACCTGAAAAAATACTTTTTACATTCGATGGTGCGGCCGCACACTGACCTAAACCGCAGAGCAGACTTTTTGCACTAACCGTATTGTATGCAAGAGAACTCAAACTAACCAGAGCTAAAGCCATTAATAATTTCTTTTTCATCTCTTTTCTCCTAGTCCTCTTTTGTCGGGTTGTATGTCGGTTCAATTTCAAATCTGGTATAATATGCTGACTGCATTTGTGCTTTCAGTGCCACTAACTCTTGCAACATTGCCAAATATTGATCTGTCGTTTGATCTATCATATATCTATTATATAATCCCTGATTCAAATCTTCTGCTTTAGTATAATCTTCTTCCAAGCGCACAATTTCCATATCCATTTCCAAGAGTTTTTTCTCCATTTGTCTGGCTGCCGTAAAGGCTTCTATTATTGTATCTTCATAAAACTCTTGTCTTTCTTCTTTATATGCATTTCGCACATTAATATCTTTTGATGGATAGCGGAAAAAGAGTTCCGGGTATATATTTCTGATTTCTTCTTCACTCGTAATATCAACAACTTTACTTTCTTCTATTTTCTTGGTTCCAGGCAATTGTGTGTTTTTTCTTGAAAACAACCCTTTGAAAAAGTCTTTCGCTGACTTGTAAAGTTGTAAAGTCTTTTTGACAATATTATTTGTAAAGCTTGTTACCTTGTTGGTTACAGAATTAACCGTATTAGGTATTTGCGTTGTCAAACTACCTGGGTCAAATATAGCCATAGCATCGTTATTAAGCGGAATTATGACTAAATTCAGCGTTACAATTACTAAGATAAACAATTTTGCCAGAGAATTCTTCATCATTATTTATCTCCTTGATTAAATATATAATCATCCAATGTGAAATTGGCGATATTCTTTTGGTCTTTCTTTAGCTTATAAAATGTTAAGTTAGCCATTTCTTTTGCTGTTTCTTTCTTTAAATCACTAACCATTAAATGAGCTAAATTACTTAACGATTTTATTTTTTGAATTTGAAGATTTGCAGAAGCTCCCCATGCACCTGCTGTTGTATCAAATGTGGCTGCATTATAGCTTAAATCTTCGGTTTCATTATTATTTCCATTCATGTCCGGAATATATTTTATGGCTTCTACATACGCATCAATTATAGAACGTCTTCTTTCCAACAATCTATTTTTTCGGATATCTTCTTGTCTCTGAGCAGTTTCCACTTCATCAAACTGCAAGAAATAAACCTCCGCTGTTTGAGTTAAAGTTTCCTCTGCTGTCTGATCTTCCTCTGTTAATCCGGCAATTAACATTAAATCAGATTTAATTTTAGACATTTTTGATGTCAAACTGGTTAACTGCGAATTATATTGTGAAATCTGACCATTCAGCTCATTTTGGCTGGAACTGAGCAGGTTTTTGTAGCTGTTTTCTTCTTCTTTGATTTGATTTTCCAATGACGTAATTTGTTGAAAATACTCATCTTTCATCTCAGGCTTTGTCTGTGCCAACTGCTTGATATTTTCAATATTACTCTTAATACCGTCAATTCGGCCATTATATAAACTTTTTTGTGCTTCCAGCTGATCTTCAAAATCTTGTCTTACCTGACTGATACTTGCCATAATTTCTTGTCTTTGGTCATCCAAATCTTTCAAATCATTATACAAGGTTTTATAATTTCCTATATTATTTTGATAAACCTCTTTGGTCTTTTCAATCATTTCTTTTTGTTGGTCTATTTGTTTTTGAACTCTGTTAGAAAAATCTTTTACCTTTTTTAAATTTCCTTCAACCCATGCTTTACTTTCCTTAAAGCCTTTACCTATCTTTTTTATCACTGTTAATGAAGCCGCTTGATCCAGCTTTTTTTGTGCATTTTTAGTAACTTTGGTTATTGTTGTACTTACATCTTCTGCCATGTTGGATAATTTTGCAACAACCCATGCGTTTGCAGGACGACTGTTTACAAAAGCAATCGTCATTACAAGAAGAAATATTGTCAGCTTATTTTTCATTTCTTTTCTCCTTGCTCTTTTGCTTCATCATTTTTGTTTTCCGGCGTTGGAGCAGAGTTATTTTGTGCTTCTTCTTCATCACTTTTAACATCTTCTCCGGGCTTAACTCCAAAATCTTCCGTCTTTTCGGGCTCTAAAGTGATTGATGTTAGCTCTTTGGCTGTTTTAAATTGATCCATCTGAGCTACCATAAACAGCATATCATTCCAACGTTTAAGCATCTTGTCCGATAGCGCTCTATTGCTTTGTATTATTTCACGCGTATTTTCACTTTTTAACTCTGTCTCCGGCATTTCTCTTTCTTTTGCCAAATTTACTCTGGTCGCTAATGCATGTGCATACAAAGAACTGATATTTTCTTGCATTAATTCTGTTCTCTTCAAATCATTAATTGCTGCATCCTGCATTTGGTCGCCATCTTCGGAAATAGTTCCAATGTAATTATTTTTAACACTCTGGCTTAACTTATCCGGATTATTTACATTTTTGCCAACTCCACATGGAAGTTGAAGCTCAGGGACCATTCGATTTAAATTTATTGAGCTCAATGTGTTGGTATAATTTTTTATTGCATCAAATCCAAATTTTCCTGATTTTGCTTCTTCAATTGTCTTTTGAACAACTTGCTTGCCTTCTTCGACCTTTTCCGCAACGGCATTAACGTTTTCAACCATATCTGCCGAATTGTTAGCAATATCTGCTCCTATCAAAGGCACCGGTATGGGAAAGAAAGCATAAGCCTTTGCGCACAATATAAAAGATATTGTACTTACGCTAAGGACTATTTTAGTTTTCTTACACATAGCTAACCTCTGTTTTCTTGTTCATATTCAGCTTCAATTTTGGTTATACTTGAGCTCATCAATTCGCTTGAACCAATATCTTTAAATGACTCTCTTGCCAATATTCCGGCATAGACTTGAACCAATTTATTTATGAGCTTAATCTCTTCCATTTGAGAATATGTTAAGACCTCAATATCGCCTCTTTCATCTGTGGCTTTTGAAGACTTTTCTTGCAACGGAATTAATACATTTTTTTCAAATCCAGCTGATTCATTTGTAATGCTCATCGAATTAACAGATGCGTTTACGGCATAATCAACAGCACCTTCATTATGCAAATTTCTCATTGATTCTTTCTCAGCTTGGTTTCCTCCCGTGCTAGACTTAATCATTTTATTAATACATTCCTGCATTTTATCTATGTTTTTAGTATCCATCTGACAGAAATTTGCTAAGCTATCTGGAAAGACGAAGACATTTTCTTCTGTGGTTCCGGAATATACATTTGATGCCGTATTATTCGGGGTTTCCTGAGTTGCTTCAGCCGCAAATGATAATATTTCACTACCCATAACCGTAGCATAGTAAACATCATTCTCTAAATTTGAACTTTTTCTAAAAGGACGTCTTCCCGCCGGTTTACTTTTCTTTTGCGGAGCAACTTTAGTTTTAGAAGTTTCTGTTTTACTTTCTTTTTTCAAAACTTTTTTATCTGCTTTAATTTCTTTTGAAGTTACTTCTTTTTCAACCGGCGTTGTTTTTTGTTTTTTTTCAGCAATTTCTTGACGCTTCAAATCATATTTATTTTTGGGATCTGATTTTCTAGCTTCTGAGAGTTGTTGTTTATAGTCTGCCTCTATTTTATTAAGATATTTTTCTGTTTTTTCCTGACTTTGCGTTGTTTTTTCAATATTTTGTTCTGCTCGAGAAATCATTTCCTCCAAGCTTTCTGCTTTACTTGTATTAACCAAAGTAAAAGCACTTAACACAGTACAACTCAAAACATATCTTAATATTTTTGCTCTGTTTTTCATAGTCTTATCCTCTTTTACCTTAGTTAATCCAGAAAACTGTCAGCTCTTTGAAGCAGAGCTTCAGCATCTTTACCTAATTGTTCTGCCTCTTTCAGAAGATTATCTGCCTGCTTAGCGCAATCTTCTGATTCTTTAACAAGTTGTTTTGCTTTATTTTGTAATTGCGGAATCTGATTTTGAAAATCTTCAGCTTCTCTTTTTACATTTTCAGCATCTGCAATATATTTCTCACCTTCATCAATCAAACTTTTAGCTTGATCTCTTAATTCTCTTGCTTGAGCTCTGGCTTCCTTAAACTTGTTATCATCCAACTCTTTATCCAAGGCTGCTTTTTGCTCTGCTGCAGTTGCCTCTTTTTCCTTAGCTTCAGCTTCTTTTTCTTCCTTTTTCTTTTTTGCGTTTTCAGCTTTGTCTTTTAGCTCTTGAAGTTCAGTTTGAAATTGTTTTTCATACTCTTGCAATGAGCTAATTTCTTCATTCAATGCTTCTATTTTCTCTTTATCATCAGAAGTATCTGCTCCTACGCTTTCTTTTTCTTTAATTCTGTTTTGTCCTGCGGCAATTTGATCTTGTCTTTGCTTTATTTCTTGCTTATTATTTTGAATCTGTTTTTCCTTACTCGATGCTTCTGCCGAAGCTTCGCTTATTTCTTTCTCCAATTTTTCAAGCTCTTTTTCTATTTCATCTATTTCGTCTAAGGTCTTCTCATATTCATCATACATCTCTGCTGAAGTGTTAGTTGCATTGGCCTTTGCTTCTAATGAATTTGCTTGTTCTAATTTTGCTTTACCATCCTTAACCAATTGAGGTCCTTTTTCGGCATATTCTTTTGCTGTCAAGAAAAGATCTTTTGCTTTATCATCCAAACTCAACGCTTCATCAGATAAAGCTTTTGCTTCATCCATTTTTGATAAAGCCTCGTCCTTCAATCTTTCTGCCTTTTCTTTTAATTCGTTAGCTCTATCTATCAGGTTATTTGCCTCATCATAAATAGCTTTTGCCTCTTTACCTTTTTCAACAACTTTTTTTCCAGCCTGAACCCATTTATTATTTTCCAGTGCTTTTAACTTCTTTTCATATTTTTCTTTGGCTGCTTTTAAAGCATCAAGTCTAGATTTAATATGTTCATTAATAAAGCTATTCATAGCTTCATTAACTTTTCCTAATGTGGCTTGAACTTTTTTAGTAGTATTAACAATAAACAAGACTTGTTTTGAATTTTGAATATCTGTTTTTGCTCTTTTGACGGCTTGAACTAAACCTTGAGTATCAATGGCAGGAATTCCGAATGCCAATGCTTTATGTGAGGTTGCCATAATCAATAAGGCACTCAGACATATCGTTCCTATTTTTTTACAATAATTTTTCATTGCAACCTCCATTTTTTTTACTTTCTTTCATTATATCAAAGAAAATGTAAACGATAAATAAATATTTTCTTATTTAGCCAATATTTAAATATTTTGTAACAAAGTTATCTTCTCCATATTCTTTTATGAGCTCTTCCACCAGCAAAACATTCTTTCTTCCTGAATTATAGAGTTTCAAATAAACACCTAATCCACTCAAATTAACGTCCAAAATAACAGACTCTCCGGTTGCCGGACGAGAAAGCAAAATTGCATAAGGAAAATCTCGATAACTGCGGCCAAAAATAAAGTCCATTTCACTTTGCGTTAAATTCCAGTTTGCATAATCCTCTGCCTGAGCTTGCGGATTTCGGAAAAATAGTACTGTTTGACATTGACCACGAATAACTTCTCCGACACCTAAAGTATCAATAATATTTGGTTGTTGAAACGCGCAAAGATATGCCTGACGTTTTTTACGACCTTCTTGCAAACCAATCATAAAGTAATCTCTAAACATTGGGTGCTTTAACATCGGCGCTGTTTCATCTATCATAATCAATGCCGGAATACCTGCATCACCGGTTTCAGACATAATTCTATGCATAATATAGCTGATTACGGCAGGAGCCAAGGTTTCATCCTCAAAAATATGGGTAAAGTCAAAAGACATAAACCTTTTGCTTTTTAAATCCAAACTATCATCTGTTGCATTAAAAATATTGCCATATTGTTCGGGATTAACCCACTTAAATAACTCTCTTCTCATTGTTCCTGTCGGAGAAAAACAGCTTTTATACAAGTTTTGTAAAATTCTTTCTTCCGGACGCAAATAATCAAATGCAGTGGTTACGGCTCGGGATATTTCTTTTTCAGACAATGCATCATTTGCCATTGTAATAGCTTTAAGCCATCTTCTTAAAAAAGCTCTGTTTGTTCCGTTATCTTCACAGTCAAACGGGTTAAGAGATACGTTCTTTTCATCTCCGTCAAAACCAATATAAGCACCACCTATTGAGCGTGTAAAAATTTCTGCACCTCGGTGTCTATCAAAGAAGAACACCTTCAAATCTCTATGACGCATAGCTTGACCGGCCAAAAATGTTAGCAAAGTTGTTTTACCTTGTCCGGTCGGACCAATAATACAACAGTGTGCAACCGCCGCTTCTTCTGATGAGACATGGAATTGGAAACGATATGGAGAACCAGATGTTGTTCTGAAGATACTGATAGCTCCTTTTCCCCAGTCTGATTTACTAAAACCTTCAGACGGCTTATCAAAACATATTGCCGCAGCTACAACTCTTGATAAATACATATATGTTCTGGGATATGTATCGTATGTCGGAAACTGATTAAAGAAAGTTGCCTCAGAGACCCAACCTTCTCTTACCGGCGTTACGCTGAATAAACGGCAAATTCTCTGTACTTCACTTTCACCGAATTCAACCTCATCCATACTTTCTCCACGGATAATTATTGCCATTGCATATTCTGTCAAGGCTTGATAGTTAGCATCACTATCATCGATTGAAGCTAATGCTTCACTATACTGTTCAACCACTTCATCCGAAAAACTTGTAATTGTAGCCATTCTTCTTTGCTGCATCAACAATGCTCGCGCATGGGATCTAAATATGGGTTTGATATTATGTAAAACAATTAATTCACAATCCACAGCCAACAATGATGCAACCATAGCCTCATCCATATAATCACCGGATGTACGAATGCCCATTGTAATTTCATATTTTTCTTTATCTCCAGAGAAAAACTTGATGACACCGTTTTCTCCAGTAAAATGTATATGATCTGCCGTTAACAGTTGGTTTAACATTCCCCCTTTGGCATTTCTTACTTTGGGTTCCGGCTTAGATATTGGGCTACATATTCTTGAGTATACATATAAAGGGCTATCCGTAGCAGGACTTTCAGGTGTTTCATACAAAGTTTTAACACCATAATCATTTAACGTTGCCAATAGTGATTGCGATGCATAATTCAAATCTTTCAAAGCATCTTGCCTATCAGCAACAGACAATACAATATAGTGTGTATTGGAAAAAACACGGTCAATATTATGTGCCCAAACTTGAGAAACTTGTTCAAGAATTTGGTTACCAAAATCACCCTCATCCTCTTCCAGAGGAATTTTTTCTCTTAAAGTTATAACTCGGCAAGTAACTTGTAAATCGGCCATACTATCTATCCAAGATTTTCTGGCTTCCAGCATTGACATAACCTTTTCGCCCGGAGCAAAAGCTAAGTCGACACCTTCAACACGGAAAACTCTAACCATAGAGCCGTTATAGCATTTTATGGTAATACCATCAGACATCATTGTATTAAAGGGCAAAAAATCCGCAACGCGAGATTCATTTGGCTGAGGTAAAACATAGCGACCGAATTTTGTGGCCCAAAATCCGGCAAAAGCCATTGCAGAAACGAATCCTATAAAAGCGACTAAAACTTCTGCACTTGATAACCCTTGAACAAAAACATCAAAAAACTCAGAATTAAGGTGCAAATTTCATCCCCTTTACTTTATACAAATTCTTGGTTGGCTTATAGTTCTGACCGAAAGCTTGTAACATATTAGACAGATGAGGCTCTTTAGCTCCCAAACCAACAATTATAATATGCACAATCAATATTGACAGCAAAAAGAGTATGGGATTGATATTTCCCACACCAATTGCCATGAACATTAGCGGAAACTGAAGACCCAGATTCAAAAGCACAGGCAAAAAGGGCCCCCACAAAATTTTGGGAGGATTGGCCACCGCTTTTAATATCATTTCCCGCATTTCTTTCTCCTCTATATTTTATGATGCCTAATTCTGATATATTTTGCAACCAAAACATATATTTTCCACCGAATCAGCCTCATAAAAAAAAGACACCTTCAAATCAGAAGGTATCTTTTTTTTATGAACAAATATTTAATTTTATAAAATTTATTATTTTATTCCATCAATATTATTTATAATATCACCTACGTTTAAGGATGGTGCTGTTGATGGAATTGACGTATCCGCTTTCGAAATACCAACGCCTTCCATTTTTTCCGTACCATCTAAGCCCGGATCAACATATACCGGACCTGTTTTTTTAGAGGGTGTAGTTGTAGGATTATCTTTTGCAGGCTCTTTTTTACTCTTGCTAGGATCTGTTGGGGGTGTCTTACCTTGTTCAGAAGGATTTCCTTGGTTTTGAGTGTCACCTCCAGAACCATTTCCTGTGTCTTTTCCAGAACCTTCACAACCTACACCTGTTCCCGGCTGACAATTATCTCCATTAATTTGATCACTACTATTACCCCCACTATTTCCTCCATCTCCGCCAGGGTTTTGAGGAGACGGAGCCTCATCTGAGCCCGGGGTTGGTGCATAATTACCACCACCTCCACCACCATTATTAGGCGTTGAATCATTTATATAATTTCCATAACCTAAAGAAGCATACTGTCCTTTCCTTCCGCTTTTAGTAGCAAAGTAATCAATAAAAAGACCAACGTTAGCAACCAAGAACAAACCTATTGCAATGTTTGCAAACCATTTCCAACTTATTTTCCCAAAAATTGCACCAAAAGCAAAACCAATCAAACCAAACGCGGCGATTAGCATTGCAATTCTTCTGACACCGCTGACAACATTCCAAGTTTTATTTTTTATAGCTCCAAAGACATCACCCGCATATGCATCTCCACACGCAAATGTAAAAAGAATGGCTAAAAGGCAGATGAGATAAAAATTTCGATTATTTGTTTTCATTTTTACCTCCTATTTCAACGTGTCAGATATTCCGGTAGGATTTTCTCCGGAAATATAACTAATTATACCTCCAGTTAACCCAATTACCATCAAACCAATAATAATTGCACTCAACCATTTCCAGTTCAGATTACCAAAGAATCCACCTATTGCCACCGCAATAATGCCTAAACCAGAAACAACATAAATAATATCACGCATTCCATTAAATATTTGGGCGCCTTTATCGATAAGCTCTCCGAACAAAGGCCCTGTTCCACCGCCAGTGGGTTTTGTGGTTGTTTCTACCGCATAAGCAAAATCTGAACTCAATGCCAACACAACCATAACGATAGCAATTTGGAACACCAATTTATTTTGAGCAATATATTTAGATAAAAACAAAAGGAGGTCGCCCAAATATTTTTTGAAAACATTTAACATAACAACCTCCTTTTTTTATATTAACTAAATATGATATTTTGATGAACTATTTCTGACCAAACGTATCACCAAAACCTGTTGATGAATCTGTTAAACCTGATTCTCCAGTAGCATATTCAATAACAGCACCGGCCGCAGCCAAAATAGCCAAACCGACTGCCAACATTGTGAATTTTTTCCAATCCAATTTTCCAAAAATAGCTGCGAATGCTAAAACAACCAAACCAAAACCACCAACAATAAAGATAATGCTTTTAACGGATTGGAACACTTCCACTGCTTTTTGTTCTGCTGTATCCATAATATCTTGAGATTCAGCAAATGCACAATCAGCAAAACCTAATGTCACAAGTAATGCAACAGTCAAAATTGTGCATATATTTCTCTTAATTAAATTCATTTCTTCTCTCCTTGAAAGATTAACCACAAATTTATCACTGTTTTTATCATAGCGAATTTTTTCACTTTTTTCCAGTGTTTTCACTCTTAGCAAAAAAGTATTAACATATTGTTTACAAAGAATATTTTTCCCTGTAACAAAAAATTCATATTCTAATCCTTTGAATTTTTGTATATTTTCATCTGAAAATTGCACATATCTGATTTAATCTTGTAAAAAAAAATCCACAGAAAAACGTATTTTTTTTTTAGATTCTTGCCAAGAGTCGCATTTTGATTTATCTAGTTTTTTGAGGGGTAAATATGCAAAAAACAACATTTAAAACTTTTCTATGCAGTTTTGTTGTTTCTCTATCAGCAATATTAATTGTTGACAGAGTGTTTTTTTATACCCCTGACTTGCCCCTTCAAAAAACAAAAATATCAAGCAAAAACATAACTTTATTTCTAAAGACAGATGTTTACAACGGATTATCTCAAGAGACTCTTCCCGTAAAGAAGATCGCATTAACACTTCCTGTCATAAAAAAGGAAAGCCAAAATGACATTAAAGATATTCCCGATGCAGTTATTGATTACGATGTTGAAAACGAGGATAACTCTTTAGAAGCACAGGACTCAAAGGCACAAGATGAAATATTATTTGTTGCCACGAATATTCCTCTTGAACAAAACTCTAAAGCTCAGGATAAATCTTTTAGTGAATCTCTTTTCTCTACAGATAGTACATCTGAGAAAGAAGAAGCTCCCATGCCGGAAGCGCCCAAAGAAATACCACTTTTAAGTCCTAAAGAAATTTCTCAACCAGAAAAAGAAATCATTGTTGCTCAAACAGATAATATTCAAAATTCAGAATCTTTAAACGTTTCTGATAGCACAGAAGAAAGCATTCCTTCAGAAAAAAATTCTGACGATCTCTTTACTGAAAGGAAGCAGACTCTTTCTATTACCCCGACATCTTTAATTGTTGAGAAGAGAGAAAAAGGCAAAACGCATATTTTACAAAAAGAAATTGCGCAAAACGATAGTGTAAAACATCCTAACAACAAAGTTAAAGAAGATAACTTAGAAAAAGCGATTATTCCTCTTGAAAAGAATAATTTTACTCAAAAAATTGCGCAAAATTTTGTAAAAACTTCAGAAGATGCCAGCAAAAATTCTGTTGCACTTGCATCACAAAATACATCCATCAAAAGTATGGACGCTAAAAACATTGCTTTTGAAAAAGAGAAGACAAAAAATGTAAAGAAAGAATGGACCTCCATGGCTGAAAAAGAACAAAGCATAAAAGATAATCCATGGAAAGTTGCTCACGGCAACCAACAAGCCAATAATTCTTTCATAAATGAAGCAAAAAATGCTGAAAAAAATAATTTCTCAATGCCAGCAACAGATGCAAACGGAATCCAAATAGCAGCAGAGACCGTACAAAATCTACTTATACCAATTCCCGAAGAGATCATGAAAGAAGAGAACATTGTTCCTCAGCTTATATCTTCACCTAAGAACAAAGAATTAGAGCAAGAATTGGAAGCCAAGGGGCTTATTGTAAAAAAAAGCGAGAAAGAAGAAAAAAAAGAAGAGACAGTGAGCAAAGCTCAATCTTCTCCTTATAAAGAGACAAAAGAAGTTTCGAACAAAGAAGAAAGCGGCGGACTTTTGAAAAGTTTAGGTGCTATCTTTTCTGATGCAAAAGACAAAATTGAAATTGGTGAAAACCCAAATGAAGAAGAAAATAAAAATAGTCTATTTTCTGCTTTTACAAAAAAACAAAAGAAATTCATAAGCAAAATTTTGCCAACTGAAATCAGATTATCTTTTCAACCGAACAGAGCCGAAATCTCCGGACAGACATTAAAATGGATTAAAGCTTTTGCTCAAAAAACCGCTGAAGAAGATAATGTTGGACTAGAAATTAGAATTGACGGAACCAGCTCTCCCGTTTTGCAAAGAAGAAGACTCAATTTATTGCAAAATATTCTTCTTTCTGAAGGAGCTAACCCTCAAAAAATAAATACAGTTTTCACGGCAAGAGAACCAAATTCTTTTATATTAAGAACGGTGCTCATTAGTAATGAAGGAATAAATTCAAAAGTAAGAAATACAAATAATTATATGCAATGGTAATAAGTTGTTGCTTGCGCTTGATTATTTATTTTTCAATATATATGATAGGTTAAAACATGAAAAAAAACATAGGATCCGATGTTATGATAAAAAATTTTAGAACTGTTTTGCTTTTATGCCTTTTAGGGTATTTGCCGGCTTGCGCAACTCATACAAATAATGTTGCTTCCGCAACGTCTGCGCAAATGACACAAGACAATATCCAAAAACAAACTCAAAGTATTCCTACTGGTAATGATGGTTTTGTGGAAGATTCAAATGTTCCTGCTTCTTATAAAGAATATGGAGAAAGAACACCTAGAGACCAGATGATTGTTCAGGGAGGTGCAGGCAGCAATGTTTCTTCCTCTATTCCGCCCACAATAGAAGAAGAAGTTGTTGAATATGAGGCAAATGTCGAGATGGTTGAAGAAGAAAACAATCAAAACACAAAAAATGATGAAAATTTAACGGAAGATCCTGTTGAAGATTGGTTGGCAGAAGAAGGAAAAACTTTAAAAACCTTGTTAACAGAGTGGAGCGACAGAGCCGGATGGCGCTTAGTCTGGAATTCCAATCGCAACTACACTTTAACCGCTGGAGCTATGTTCAGAGGTCGTTTTGCAGATGTAAGTTCTGCTCTTATCCGAGCTTTTGCCAGAGCAAAACCTGCTCCGATTGCAACCTTTTATAAAGGAAATCGCGTTTTAGTCGTTGAGACATTGGAGGATGAAAATGCATATGAATAATTATTTTAAGGCCACTTTAGGTATATCTTTATCTGCCTTGATTACGGCTTGTTCAATGTCTACACAGCTTGATGCCGAAATCGAACGCGATATTAAAGCATCTGTTGAATTAAAAGAAAAAGCAAAGGCACCTACGCCTGTTGCTCCTGAAGATATTGTTCGTGTTAAAAATGATATTTGGCTCGGTGATAAATCCAGTGTCGAATACAATGGAGAGCCTTTACCGGCCAATTTGGAAACGCCTGATGGCATTACATTGGTCAGCAACAGACCTGTAACATTATTTGAAGCTGCAGATATGATTGGTAAGATTACATCTTTAAAGACACGTTTTGCCAGTCATTTGGAACAAGAAATTAAAGCATCTGCAACGGCAAACAAACCAAGTCCAGAGACAATAAATGCCGACTGGACAGAACCAGATAAAATCCTTTTATCCTACAAAGGACCTTTAAGCGGATTGTTAAACGAGATTTCTTCTCGCTTTGGAATTTGGTGGAAATATGAAAAAGGAGAGCTCTTTTTCTATAAATATGAAACAAGAACTTTTGTCGTTTACAGCTTGCCAACAAACCCGTCATTAAAAGTTAACATGGGCGGCGAAGCAAGTGGTTCAAGCGGTAGTTCTTCCGCTACTTTAACATCTGGTGCCGATGTTGAATTGTGGGGAAATATCGAAAAAGCCATTCAATCCATGCTTGGAGACGGATCTAAACTCAGTGTAGATTCAGCAAACGGTACAATTACCTTAACAGGAACGCCTCTTGAGATTAAAAAAGTTGCAAAATATATTAATGAACAAAACGCTCGTTTATCTCGTCAAGTTGCAATCAGTGTAAAAATTTTGCAAGTCAGCGTTTCTGATAGCGATCAATATGGCTTAAACCTTTCTGCCGGATTTGATGATGGAAAATCTAAATTAAGCATTGCTTCTCCTGCAGGATTGTCTGATGAAATTACAAAGAACTTGTCAATGACGATTGCTCCTGGGAACTGGAATGTCAATACCTTTATGCAAGCTTTGTCAACCAAGAATAATACAACTTTAGTTACAAGTGGTACGGTTACGACATTAAACAACAAACCGGCTCCAATTCAGGTAACCAGAACTGAAAACTATATTTCTGAAATTACAAAAACAAATTCTGGTAGCTCTGATACCGGCTCTGATTATGATATTTCTACAGAAACAGAAGAAATTGAAACCGGTTTTACGTTGGACGTTTTGCCTAGAATTTTGGAACATGGTCGTCTTTTGATGATGTTTAACCTTACATTGTCAGACTTGATTTCTTTGGAGAAAGTATATTTAAGAAGTTCTGGTGCGGGCGAAGAAGATTCAGGTGAATATATTCAAAACCCGATTATTGAGACCAGAGGTTTCACTCAAGAAGTTGCTTTGAAATCCGGCGAATCCTTAATTTTAAGTGGTTACGAACGTGTTGAAACCGAAGCTAAAAAAACCGGTGTAGGCTCAGCTGACAACTCTTTGCTTGGAGGAACCGCAGTTGCTCAAAAAGATAGAAGTTTATTGGTTATTATTTTAACACCTGTTGTGTTGGAATCTCCATTAAACCCAGAATCTAGAATGAAAACTTATTAATAATAAAGGGAAAAACGGTGCTTGATAACGCTCAATTTGCAGATAAAGATGCTGAAAACGAGGGCAGAAGAACCTGGGGAACAGAAATTGTTGTCGGTGGCAAAAGCTATGCAACAAGCTTGTTCTGGCAGCCTTTACAAAATCAAGAAGAACCTCTTAATGAAATTATAGAGGCTTCTGAAGGTATTTTGGAAGGGGCTGACCTTTATTGTATAAAACCAGGTAAAGCTTCTCAATTTGGTATCTGCGTTTCTCATGAAGGATATAAATCCGGAACGACAGTCGGTGCCGTAGCCGTTGCAACTTCTTTAGCTGACCGCTCTTCATTTATTGCGGTATTCAAAGTTCCGAACGGTTGGTGGTATATCTGTGTCAGAAATGATATTATTCTTTCTGATGGCGATATGCTTTTCTTAAATGAAGAAGATGCAAAAAACCAATTAATGTCTATGCTTGCCGTTCCTGATTGGGGACGAAAAATTGCACCAAGTTCTTGGGGAGTTGAAGACTCTGAAGAGATTTCTCTCGAAGACTTACTGCAACGCGGCATGCAAACAAAATTACAAAAAATTAAAGGGCTGCGCGGTGCAAAACTTTTAATGGTTTTGGGCGGTGGCGCAATTGTTGGTTTGTGGCTGCTTTCTAATTTAATTGATGCCTTATTTTTCACACCGGTTAAAAGGCCTACGGTTATTCCGGTTCGACCTAAGGTTGTCAAACCCGTTGTCGAAGCTCCAATCATTAAACCTTGGGAAAAACTAAAAGATCCCATTCAGATTATGGTACAATGCACCAATGGAATTAGAGATATAAAGAAAATTTATACCCCAGGATGGACTATGGGAGCCTTTAAGTGTTCTCAAACTGGCGTTTCAACTTCTTGGGCTAGAGAATTTGGCCGTTTGGCTTGGATGGAAAAAGCTTTAAATATGTCTAAAGTCAAATTATCTTTTCATGCTTTTGCTGAAAATGGAACATCCATGAGCGGAGGTATTAATTATAGCGATATTAAGACTATTTCGTCCCCTCCGTTAAAGACATTAACAGGTTTAAGACAAACTTTAATTAACTTTTTCCAAAGTATCGGTCAGGATGTAAGTTTGTCTAACGGAAGCTTTACAGAAACGTATCCGAGTGCTGCAAATCCGAAAAGACCGAGAAAAGTAACATACAAATATGTCGGATTTCACTTTAGTTCACCATATAATCCTTTGATATGGAGTAAAAAATTAATAAATTTTTCAGGACTAGAGATTAAAATGATTAACTATGATGGACAGAATTGGGTTTATGAGGGAATAATCTATGCGTTATAATATGAAAAAGTTTTTATCTACATCAGCTCTTGCTTTAATATTAAACTTAGGTGCAATTGACATGTGCCAAGCGCAAGGTGTTGTTTCTTTAGCTGAATCTGCAAAATCTACAAATCAGGAAAACAAAAAAATTCCTGACGAGATTTCTCTTTTCGGAGATGATTCAGCTGACGTATTAACCCCTTCAAAACCAGCAAGACCTAGAAGAAATGTTGCTATCCAAAATGCCAAAACGGTTAACAAAACGGAAACTAAAACAGAAACCGTTAAAACAATAAAAACGAATAGCGTCGCAAAAAATATTCCAGCTGCGGTTCAACCCAAACAGGCTGCATCTCAACCAATAAAGCAAGGCATTTCTTTAGAAGCTCCGAGCGAAAACAACAAGCCGGCTCCTCTTAATGCTGCTAAACCATTGGCTTCTACAGCTGAGGTTGCTTCTAATACCCCTCAAACAAAAGAACCTAACAGCGAAGTTAAACCATTGTCTGCTTCAGCTTCAAAAATTGATACATCATTAATTGCAGATATTGATGACTCTGTCTTTGATGAAATGTCAAATATTGAAAAAGAAACAGCTATTTTGAATTTGGAATTGAAAAAAGAACAAGTAAAAAATAGCATTGAAGCTCTTAAGGCTGTTCAAAATAAAGCTAGACAAGCAGAGTTAGACAAGCTTGAAGAAAAGCGTAAAAAAGACATTGAATGGCGTAATGAACAAAAGAAAAAACTTCTGCAAGAAGAACAAAAGTTAAAGAATTTGGAAATTTTGTATGAACAAAAAAGACAAGAACAAATTTTAAAAGCTTATAAAAATAAAATGCTTGAAGAAATGCAAAAGAATATTGCAGACAAAGCATCTGTTTATGCAGAAATTAATAAAATGCAAGATGAACGTAAAAAACTTATCAGCAACTTTAAGGGACGTTTCATTCAGTTAAAAAACTTGGCTAATGAAGCAAATGCCGAAGTTATCCGTGTTCGTGATGCATATTCAAAAACAATTTCAGATTTGCAAACTGAGATTTCTATTCTTAAAGCACGCCTAGAAGCTGCTGAAAAGCAAGAAAACCCATTTGCCGATGCTGAAGAAGCTGCAAAAGAGCAACTTAAATTAAGTGATATGTACGCAATTATGGAAATTCGCGGAAAAGGTGAGAATATTTCTGCAAAGTTGATAAATAAAAACGGCACTCCGTTCTTTGTAAGAGTTGGAACGACATTGCAAACAGGTCAAGTAATTGATGCCATTACTACAACATACGTTAGCGCTACAAAAGATGGTGTGAAAGACTTTTTGTACTTCTCTTCTGGTGGTATATTAGATCAGGAACCGGTTGCTAATGATGTTTTGGCAGGAAGTTCTGCTCAACAAATGCCTCAGGAACAACCTCAACAACAAGGACCTGTTGTGTCTAGTGGAATTCCGGGCTTGGCAACAGAAATGATGGTTCGCTAACTTGGACAATTAAAAATGGATGAACAGAAGCAGGAAATTATAGATCCAGAGGCTTTAAAAAATCAGAATGCACAGTCTGCGCAACCTGCTTCTGCCGCTATTACTCAATCTTTTGACCAAATTGATCTCTATTTTCAAAACGGAAGAAAATTATTAACTCTTCCCGGCGGTAGCTTAAATATTAATGATGATACCAGAAGATTGCTCGCTCTTTTTTCAGATGGAAGTTTTCTGGTCTCTGAGACCCATAAATTTGACGGACGCGTTTTAAGTTTTGAGGTGTTGGCTCGTAAAAAGAGGATTATGATTGCCAAACCTGTTTATGTTAGCCAAAATGAACTTAATGCCATTTATAATTACGCGGAAAGAAATACCGTTGACATTGACACGAATGATGATGATTTGCAATCTATGCAAGTTTTGCGAGATTATGTCAATGTTATTTCAAGAGCCGCTGAAAAAAAAGTGTCTGATATTCACGTTATTGTAGCAGACAGTACTCAGATTATGTTCCGTGTTAATGGTATGATGGCCATTGAAATGGAATATAACAAAGATTGGGGTGAAGCATTTGTTCGCGCTGCATTTGCTTCTGCAGATATTTCCGATGCAAACTATGCTCAAAATGAATTCCAAGGTGCACAAAAATTAGGTTCCACACCTTTGCGCGGGTCAAAAGGTAAATTAATGCTTCCGCATAACGTTTTGGCTATTCGTTTGCAATTTAACCCTATTGCCTTTGGTTCACAATATTTGGTTATGCGCCTTTTGTATGCCGATGATAATCCTAACGGAAGTGGTGATTTGTCTTCATTAGGTTTAGGTGAATATGAGGAAAAGCTTTTTTATAGATTAAGAGCTGTACCAACAGGTGTAAGTATTGTATCCGGACCAACAGGTAGCGGTAAGAGTACAACGCTACAAAGAAATATGATTAAGCTTTTGCAAGAAAAAAATTATGAAATTAACCTGATTACCGTGGAAGACCCACCAGAATACCCTATCCCTGGTGCCAGACAAATGCCTGTGACGAATGCGAACACCGAAGAAGAAAAAGATGAAGAATTTACAAAAGCATTGTCTGCGGCTTTGCGTTCTGACCCTGACGTTATGATGGTGGGAGAAATTCGTTCTTTATCTGCTGCTCAACTTACTTTTAAAGGCGCATTATCCGGTCACGGTATGTGGACAACCTTGCACGCAAACTCTGCACCGGCTATTATCCCCAGACTTAGAGATATGGGCGTGGAAACTTTTAAGCTTGGCGACCCAGAACTAGTAAAAGGTTTAATCGGACAACGTTTGTTTAGAAAACTTTGCCCGCACTGTCGCGTTTCTGTTAAAGAACATTTAGATATGCCTTCCGTTCAACGCCTTAAAATTGCGTTAGGTGATTTTGGAATTGAAAATACATATATTCGAGGTCCCGGATGTAAATATTGTGGTGGTACAGGCGTTAAGGGAAGAACGAGTGTTCCGGAAATTATTCTACCTGATGCTATGTTTTTGGAATTAATTATTAAAGGCGAAACCAGAAAAGCCATTGATTATTGGACCAGTGACTTAGGCGGAAGAACAATGAAAGATGCTGCCATTGAGCGTATGCTCAAAGGTCATATAGATTTAGATGAAGTTGAGCGTTGGTGCGGATTAATGGATCAACGTCCTGTATATTAAAATTTGGAGAGTTTTATGAACGAACAAAGTGATAAAAAGTTTGCCAGTAATTCGATAAACAAAGCGATGCGTAAACTCAATAAGGTTGAAGAGTATTACGCAAAAATGATTTGTAATTGCTCAAACGGAGCTCGTTTAAAACTTTATAGAAAAATTGCATCATTAATGAGAAACCGTTTCTCATTAATGAGTGCTTTGGACATGTTGCATGATAGTATTTCCGATGGTGGTAAAAAACCCGGAGAACCTATGGCTATTGCGATTGCTTGTTGGGGACGCGCCCTTAATAACGGTTTGACTTTTTCTGATGCATTAAAGGGATGGGCTCCGGACCGTGAAAGATTAATGCTTTCCGTGGGTGATGTGTCTGACCTTGAAAGTGCCTTGATGAACCTTATTCGTGTTACTGAAGGTACAACTCGTATGATTAGACCAATTATCAGCGCAGTTTCTTATCCTTCGTTTTTGTTTATGATGGCCGTTTTGATTATTTACGGTATTGGTGTATATATGGTTCCACCTATGTTAGATGCCGCTCCGGGAACCAGATGGACAGGTTTAGCCAGAGATTTGGTTGACTTATCTGACTGGATTAAAGAGAACTGGGTATTTGCTTTTAGTGTGCTGCCGATTGCCATGTTGCTCATATATTCTACTATCAGTATTTGGACCGGTCCTATTCGCGCAATTGTTGATAATCTTCCTCCCTATTCTCTTTATAAGGTGTTTGTTGGTATCAGTTGGCTTTTGGCACTGTCTGCACTGGTTAAAGGCGGAACACCTGTTTCGGGCGCAATGCGTGCTTTAAGAAGAGATGCTAGCCGCTACTTGAAAGAAAGAATTGATAAAACACTCGTCTTTATTAATAATGGTGATAACTTAGGTGCAGCATTGAAGAAAACAAAGCTTAACTTCCCTGACCCCGAAATTATTGCTGACTTAAAAATTTATTCTGAATTGGATAACTTTGAAGAGGCTTTGGAGGCTTTGGCCAATGAATGGTTGGAAGAATCTGTTTATTTGATTGAACAAAAAGCTTCTTTATTAAACATGGTTGCTATTTTAACCGTTGCCGGTGTTATTGCTTGGGCTGTTATGGGTACTTTTGCCATGCAAGATCAAATTACCAACCAAATGGGAGCCGGATAATGGAAAATTTAAAAAATTTGCTTCAAAAATATATTCATCCCAAAAGTATAATCATTGCATCATGCTGTTTGGTTATATTATTGAGCATATTCTTTGCCTTTAGACCAAACCAAACCTACATCCAAGCAGAAAATCAGCTCAATGCTCTTATGGATAATATTCGCCAATTTTATAGAAATAAGCCTAATGCTTGGGGATTAAACTCATATTCGGCCATTCAAAACAAAATTGTGCCTCAAGATATGATTAATGGCAGACAAATTCAGAATGCCTTAAAAAAAGAGGTTTTGCTCGGAGCTAATGAGTTTGGTAATACGATTATGCCCGGAAATAATAAAATTGCTATCGTTTATAAAAACTTAGATAAAAATGAATGTGTGGCATTATCCGGAGCTAAATTTTCTGAAAATATGAAACTTTCCGTAAACATGATTAAAATCATTAATGAGAAACAATATATTTATACATGGGGCGGAAATTATAAACTACCAATTTCTAAAAATGATGCTTCAGAATCTTGTTCAACAAATAATGATATTCTCTGGGAGATATATCTCTAAAGCATAAGAAATATAACTATTTTGACCCTTATATATCTAAAGTCTGGCTTGTTTAATATTTATTAATAATATATAGTTAAGATTATAGGGAGAAAAAGAGTGTATAAAAACTCATTTTGGGAGGATTTAAAATGAAAAACGTTATTAAAACAGAGCAAACCGGTCGTTCCATGGTGGAAATGCTTGGTGTGCTTGCCATTATCGGCGTATTGTCCGTTGGTGGTATTTCTGGTTATTCAAAAGCTATGGCTAAGTTCAAATTGACCAAAGTTCAAGATCAGCTTTCTATGATGATTATGAACATTCGTACCGCTTATGCAACCAGCCCTGGTTATCCAAAGCTTGATACTGCTCTTGTGGCTAAAAATAAGTTAGCATCTCAAGAGATGGTTGTTGGCTCCGGTTCAACTGCTACTTTGATGCACGCTTTGGGTGGTGGAACGTTGGTTAGCGCCATTACTGCAAATGGAATTCAAGAGGCCGGCTTTTCAATTGTATTGAGTGGTTTGGGTAGAGATGCTTGTGTAAGCTTGCTTTCATCTGACTGGGGTACTGATGGTATGTTAGGTATTACAGCTGTGAGCACAAACGTAACTACCGCTCCAACATCTTTACCAACAAGTAATATCGTTAAACCGGCTGATTTACCTGTTTCTTATTCTGATGCGTTGTCAGCTTGTACATCAGACTCTGAGAACTCAATTACTTGGTACTATAACTAAGAAAAACAAAGGTTCCCAAAAAAAAAAGAGAGGTTTTGCCTCTCTTTTTTTATTTTATAATTGTTCTATTAAAGAATGAATTAATTTCATCATCTGAATTGAGCTGATTTTTTTAGGCATTGGTGCAATGTTTTGTTGTTTAGAATAAACAATTAAAGGAATGTTCTTTAGTCTTAAATCATCAACACCATGGTCTCCAAAAATAATAAAAAGTGAATCAGAGGGTGATTTTTCAATAAAATCTTCTAAACTTCTATCAACATAGTTAATGGCATTATAATATTTTTCTTTAACATCTTTTCCCTGAAACAATGGTTTTTTATTATCATACACAATATAGTTGCTATGAGAACTGACCGTAATGAGATAATTAAAGTTTTTTGCTGATTTTTTTTGATGAGCTAAAACAAATTCAAATAGATATCTATCTGCAATTCCCCATTCTTCTTTAGGTTTATTTCCTTCCATATCTTCTGCAAAATAAATATCTTGATATCCTTGTGCCGGAATATGCTTATTTCGTGAAAAAAAGCTTCCGTAATAATTATGATAAAAATGAGTTGTATAACCCTTTTCTTGTGCTTTTTTTGCCAAAAGAGAAAAGTGAGAATAAATTTGTTCTGGTTCAAAAAGATTATAGAGAACAGGTGGATTATTTTCATAGTAAGAAGCTATATTAACAAACAAATCTGTGTTTGAACTGGCTCCATGTACATTTTGGATAACTTCGGTTAATCCTCCTTCTTTACTGATTTTATTCAAAAAAGGTAATATTTCTTTATCTTTGTATTTACTATTCATAGGCGCATAAGCTAAGCTTTCGACCTGAATAATATAAATATTATTTGTTGGTTTTAAATTAAGAGAAATGGAATACTTAGTTTTATATGCCTCTATCATATCATCAATAATGATTTGTCGATTATTTCCAACACTGAGTTCTGATATCCAACAGACATTATACCCTAATATTTTACAACTTTCTGCTAAGAATACACGACCTCCATAAAAAGAGTGATTTAACCAAATCGCTACAAATAAAATAACTATCGGAATCATATTTAAAATTTTATATTCAAATTTTACTTTGCAATTTAAAGCTATTTTTTTCCAAATATACAAATTTAATATAAACAAGATTATTTCAGAAAAGACCTCTAAATTGTAGAAATTATTCATATCTTTTGAAATGGCATCAAATCCCTCAAAAAATTGATGGTAGATAACGGATACCGTTAGGGGAGCGCTCAAAAAATTATGATATATAATAAGTGTAATCGATGATAAAAATTTTAGCGTTAAACAAATATAAACAATAAACTTTGGCAAACGCATAATACCAAACCAAAATAAAAATGCAAAAAAGAAGCTCATAAAACAGCCAAATATATAATCTGCGTCTTCAAAAATTACATAATGTAGTATTGCACTTTGCAAAGATAGAAAAAAAACAAATGTAATATAAATTAAATTTTTTTTGTTAAAAATAAGCATATCTGGAACCTTGTTTACATTTTTTTTACCAGACTATAAGACAATGTAGGCAAATTGTAAAGTTACCGCGAAAGTAGGTGTGTATGGTTAAACTTAATTCTATTCGTTTTTCAGACTTGTATATCACTCCTGATAAAACGTTCTTTGTTCCTGATTGCAAGACGGAAAACGGCTTGGCTATTATTAAGCCTGAAGATATGGATGAATTTCATCACCTTATTGAAGAAACTTGGGATGGAGAAAATCCAAGTTATGCTGTTTTATATGAACATGTGTTTTATCGTATTGAACGTTCGGTTTGCATATACGGTATTCAATATTGTTGCCGTAAAATGCCTGAAAAAGTTCCCCCTATTGCAGCATTACGTTTTCCAAGAGAGTTGAATAGACATTTGCTTTCTTTAAGCAATTCCAGTGGTTTGATTTTATGGTCAGGTCCAACCGGCGCAGGTAAAACAACTGCCATTTCTTCCTTGCTTAAAGAATATTTAACTATGGAGGGTGGATTTGCCTACACAATTGAAGACCCATCAGAAATGCCTTTAGATGGGGTATATCGCTCAATTAAAGGTGGATTGGGTCTATGTAAACAAACACAGCCCATTAATGATGATTGGGGTGCCTCTTTGAAATCGGCCTTGCGTTCAAAACCTCGCTATATTTTAGTAGGTGAGATTAGAACGCCTGAAACCGCCAGCCAACTATTGCGTGCCGCAACATCAGGTCACTTAGTACTTTCATCAATCCACGCTAACAACATTACAGATGCTATCAACTCTGTGGTCAAATACGCTGCATCAACATCCATGAGTGAAGATTTGGCATATGATTTGTTCTCCAGAGGTATGCTTGGAGTATTGCACCAAACATTAATGGGGGTAGAAAATAAAACACCTAGTGTATCTTATCTGTTTGCTAACCCTGACACTACAAAGGGTGATCAAGTGCGTGGTATTATTAAAACCGGTAATCTTAATTTGGGTACTTCTATCGAGATTCAAATGACGCGTATGCAAAAAGGATTGCCCTTATTTCCGGATTTATCATAAAAAAGATTTTATAAAAAAAGAGCTCAAAAAGAGCTCTTTTTTATTCTACATCCCAAGGAAAAACCACCCATTTATCAGGCATATCCACAGCATAAATATCCGTGCTTGAAGCTCCTTTTTCTTTTGCATAAACGCAAGCAAATTTTGCTTTGGGATAGAATTGACGCAAAACACGAAATGTTCTGCCGGAATCTGCCAAATCATCAATAATTAAAGTTTTTTCATTGACTTCTCCGATATTGGCAGAAACTTCAATATCGGCATCACTCCTTCTGGCCTCTTGACCATCATAACTTGAAAAATTTATAGCTTCATTGTTTCTGACGTCTAGCTCATAAGCAATTATACCGGCAGGAATTAATCCTCCTCTGCTTACGGCAATAATTTTATCAAAATGACCACTTTCTTTTATTTTTTGGCATAATTTTTTGACATCTTGATGAAAATCAGCCCAAGAAATATATAACTTTTCTACCATTGTTTTATCCATTTGTTGCTTTTATTTCTTTAATATAATCAATGACTCTTTCATCATCCCATTTTGCCGTACCGCGAATACGTCCGATTTCTTCCCCTTTCATATTTACCAAAACAGTATGCGGGGTTGTAAATACACCTAAGTCTTCAGCTAACTTTCCATCCGTATCCCAATATAAATCCAAATTTTGCCCGTTGAATTTATTAACAAAAGCTCTTTGCTCTTCTTGAGAGTTCCACTCATTGCTCGGAGATAGCATCACAAGACGAATTTTATCATTTTGGACTTTTGTAGCAAAATTGCTTAAATTATCAAGCTCTTTTATGCAAGGAACACAGTTTTTTGACCAAAATACAACTAAAACAAAATTTCCTTTGAATTTTTTTAATGAAATTTTTTTCCCTTGCTCGTTAATAATTTTTCTTTGCGGTAAATCTCTGGGGTGCGCATAAATATTAACCGCATCATATTTGGCATGGCAATTCAAACTAAAAAAACAACAAAACAACAAAAATAAAATATTTTTTTTCATTTTCTTAATAACTTCTTTTTTTCAATTTGATTAAATGATATTTAGTAATATAACAAATGTATAAATAAATAATGAATATGAGGATTTATAATGGAAAAAATTAAGGCTATTATCTTTTTTGTTGTTTTATTGGCTTTATCCGTTCAGCTAAGTGCTTGTGGCAAAGTTTCTGCGCCTGAGCCATACAAAGGCAGCGGTTATCCTCACTCTTATCCTCGTCGTTAATGGAGTAAATCATGGCTGAAAACAATACTCTTTTAGATGAAATGATTCCTTATGTGGAATTTGCCGATAATGCAAATGAACGCACTCCTTGTGTTTTGGTCTTGGACTGTTCCGGCTCTATGCGTGGTGAACCTATCAAACAGCTTAATGCCGGATTAAAAGCTCTAGAAAAAGAATTAAAAGAAGATATTGATGCCAGCTCTCGCGTACAGTTGCTCATCATTAAAGCTTTTGGCAAAGATGAAGCCGTTGTTTCTTCTGATTGGACGGATGCCATGAACTTTAGCGCACCGGAAATGGAAGCCGGTGGATTAACTCCTCTTGGTAAAGCCATGGAACTTGCTTTGCAAAAAATTGAAGAACAAAAATGCTTGTATGACAGTTGTGGCATAACCTCAAAACGCCCTTGGATTTTCTTAATCAGCGATGGTGAACCGACTGACTATGATTGGGAAATTGTGGCTGAAAAATGCCGCTATGCTCAACAAAATAAAAAAGTTGTGGTTCACGCCGTGGGAACAAAAGATGCAAATTTGGAAAAATTAGCTAAGTTTTCCATAATGTCCCCAAAGAGATTGACCGGTCTTAAATTTACTGAATTTTTCTTATGGCTCAGTCGTTCGGTTTCCTGCATTTCTAAAGCAGCTCCAAACATCCCTGATTTGCTTGAAGATACCGGAGATTGGGATGAAGAAGAAAAATAAACAAATCAAGGTCATTTCTGCTTCCATACAAGGACCTTTGCATAAAAACAAAAATCTTCCTTGCCAAGATTTTTGTAAATATTCCGTGCAAAGCAAAAATTTTGTTGCCGTTGTTTCTGATGGTGCCGGTTCTGCAAAATTCGGCAAAATAGGAGCTAAAATTGTATGCGAAACACTTACCGATTTGCTTAAAAACTCTCCTTTTTCGCAAATGCAAGAAAGAATTGTGAAGGCAATTGAGATTGCCCGAGCCAAAGTTTTGCGTCATAGGCTTAACAAAACACACTGTACAAAAGGAATGAACCTTTTTTCTGCGACGCTTGTCGGTGTGGTTTGCTGCCAAAATGAAGGTATTTTCTTTCATATTGGAGATGGGGCGGCTTTGGCATTGTTTGATGATGATTATAAAAATTTTGTTGCCTCTCCTCCTTCTAACGGAAATTTTTCTTGCGAGACGTTTTTTTACACCCAAGATAACTGGAAAGAAAACTTACGCTTTACCTCTTTTCAAAACGCACAAGCTGTTTTTTTGATGAGTGATGGGCTAACAAACTTTTCTTTTTCGCATGATTATAAAATGATTGAGAAAAATTTTATTCTTCCGATTCATAATTTTTTAAGAGATGAAAAGAGTAAAATAAAAGCTCAGCGTGCTCTTGCCAATACGTTAAACAATACGCAGGCGCAACGCTTGAATTCTGATGACAAAACTCTTTTGTGGGCGAGATTATAAATATGGAACAAGTTGAAAGCGCTGAAAATCTGGAATTTAATGCAATTTTTGCCGATGGACACTTTGAAAAAATTAAAATCGGCAAGCAAATAAACAAAGGCGGTGCCGCCGGTAAAATTTATTTGAATGCAGATAATCCAAATCAGGTTGCTAAAATATTCCATTCCAAAAATAAAAGTAATACGAATCGTCAGAAACTTGAAGCTATGCTTCTTAATCGTCCTCATTTTCCCGATGCTGTAATTGATGGCATAAATTATGTGCAAATTGCTTGGCCGGAAGCTTTATTGGAAGATGGAAAAGGCTTTTGCGTAGGTTATTTGATGCCGCTTATTAATATGGAAGACTCTGTTTCTCTTGACCATTTGATGCAAAAAGCCATTCGCAAAAAACTCAAACTTCCCGAAAATTATGCTTATCGAATTTTTGCGGCATATAATTTGGCTTGTATGGTTGCCGCTTTGCACAAATGCGAACACTACATCGTGGACTTAAAACCATCTAACGTCTTTGTTTATAAAAACAATATGATGGTGGCTATGGTGGACTGCGACGGTTTTTCCATCAAGGGTGAATTTGGGCGCTACCCTGCCGAGTTTGTCAGCGAAGAATATATTTATCCGGAAGGAATGGAACAAAGCTGCGAAGACATGGGTGAAGAGCAAGATAAATTTGCTTTGGCCGTTATTATTTTCAAATTACTCAATAGCGGTATTCATCCTTTTTCCGGCGTGCCAAGAAAAAACAATGCCGAAATGTTGACCATTCAAAACAGAATCGAAAAATATCATTACGCATATGGTTTGTGGCCAGATGCTTACCAAATGCCTCATCCGTACTCTATTCATGAATATTTTGACAAACCAACGTTGGAAATGTTTGAACGCGCATTCACCAAAAGCGGTAATCGTCCAACAGCAAAAGAATGGCAAGAACATCTTTGGAAACTGATGCACAATCTTAAAGTTTGCAAAAAAAATAAAAATCACGCTTATTTCACGTCTAAAGGCTGTGGTTTATGTATGGTTGAAGAAAAATTTTCCAACAAGCTCTCCAACATCAAAAAACAAAAAGAAACACCAGAGCTTATTCGCGGCATGCAAAAAGAAGACTTAACCCTTGAACACAATCAAAAAAGCAAAGCAGAGCAGCTTGCTTTGGATAAAAAAATGCAAATAATTTCTTCTATTGCTCTGGCCGTATATATGTTGTTTTTTACATTTCTTTACAAACTTATGGACCTTATGTCCGGTCAAATTTTGGCAATGGGTTTGGGTATTCAAGCCATATTGGTAACACTTATTATGATTTTGATTAATCATGGTATCAAAAAGTATGAAAACCAAATTCCACTATTAAAGAATCGCTCTTTAACGCAAATGCTACAAGTATATGCACTGATTTGTATTATAATCGCGCTTGTTTCAATTAATGATATACCAAGAAATTTGCTCGATTTAGCAATAATTGAGCAATAAAATGACAAAAACGTTTAAGAAATGCGATTTTTTTCTCAACATTAAAAATTTTTTATGTTATGGTGTCTCAAATTGAATTTTTAAGATAAAGGATACGATTTTGAAACAATTAAACCCGATTATGATTTCCGGAAAAGAAGTTTATCCTCTTTTTGAAGGGGGTAAAGGTATTAATGCTTCCGATGGTAGAAGTTGCGGTGCTTGGGCTCATGAAAACTGCGTGGGTACTTTTTCCGGTGTTAGTCCCGATTTTTATGACGAAAACGGCAATGTCGTTATTGAAAAATACTTAAAAAAAGATAGAAGAGAGCGCCATATGGAAATGATTGAGCAAGCAATCAAAGGTGGTATTGCTCAAGCTCAGATTGCGCATGAAATTGCCGATGGAAACGGACGTATTCATATGAACATGCTCTGGGAACTTGGCGGTTCTGAACAAATCTTAAACGGCGTTTTAGAAAAAGCTAAAGGCTTAATTCATGGAATCACTTGCGGTGCCGGTTTGCCTTATCGTCTGGGTGAAATCGCATCTCATTTTGGTGTTTACTATTACCCTATTGTTTCTTCTGCACGCGCATTCCAAGTTTTGTGGAAAAGAGCTTATGCAAACTTCAAAGAATTTTTAGGCGGTGTTGTTTATGAAGATCCTTGGTTGGCCGGTGGTCACAATGGTCTTTCTAACGCAGAAGACCCTAACCAACCGCAATCTCCATATCAAAGATTGGTTGATTTGCGCGCCACATTAAACAAACTCGGCTTAAATGAATTGCCAATCATTATGGCCGGCGGTGTTTGGGCTTTGGATGATTGGGATGATTATATTGATAATCCGGAAATCGGCAAAATTGCATTCCAATTCGGAACACGTCCGATGATCACTCAAGAAAGCCCTGTTTGCGATGCTTGGAAAAACTTGATGCTCACTTTGAAAAAAGGTGATGTTATCTTGCAAAAATTCAGCCCGACAGGCTTTTTCTCTTCTGCAATCAAAAACACATTTCTTGAAAAATTGATTGCGCGTAAAAACGGTGAAATTGCTTTCTCTGAAGTTCAAAATGAAGAATTTTCTCATCCGTTGAAAATCAGTGCTGCCAAAACTTATTATATTAAAGCAGAAGATGTTGAAAAAGCACAAAAACAACAAAATGCCGGCTTTACCGAAATTAAGGAAACTCCGGATAATACCGTGGTATTTTTAACTCCTGAAGAATGGAAACAAATGAAATTAGACAGAGCAAACTGTGTTGGTTGCTTGTCTCAATGTCAATTTTCTACTTGGTCTCAGGCAAACGGCACAACCGGTCGTATTCCGGATCCGCGTTCTTACTGTATTCATAAAACATTATATGACATCAGTCACGGCGGCAGCATTAAAGATAACCTTTTATTTGCCGGACATCAGGTATATCGTTTTGCAACAGATCCTTTATACAGAAACGGTATTCCTTCCGTAAAAGAATTGTTGGATAAAATAAAAATCGGTAAATAATCCCACAAAAAAAACTCTGAATTGTTTCAAATTCAGAGTTTTTTTATTCTTACTTTTCAAAGAGCTTTTTCTCGAACTTATATCCTGTTTCATCTCGAGATATAAGAACGACGTCACAGTTATCTACACGAGGAGATTCAACACCGACTGCGGCCATTAAAGAAGTGATGACACCGGCATGACTGACTATACCGATATTCCATTCCTCATAGCCTTTTTTACACTGATAATCATAAATCGTGTTCAGCACGGTAAATACTCTTTCCAAAACCTCCCAAACGGTTTCTCCATCCGGGAAATGGTTATCGAACCTATCCATGCGAGGATTAAACCAATGTTCGGCTACTTCCGGATATTACTTTTGCACCTCTTCCAGTGTTTTACCCTCGTCATCGCCAAAATTAACCTCTGCAAACTCTTTCTTTATCTTGATTGGAATATCACAATGACAAGAAAGAATTTTGGCTGTTTGCACTGCACGAAGCAAATTGCTGGAAAACAAAATCTCCAAACATAAAGTATCAACCTGCTTTGCCAGATTTCGAACAGCTGTTTTGCCTTTTTCAGATAAACAACTTACACTTTGGGAGCCTTGCCATATTTTTTTGGCGTTACCTTCGGTTTCTCCATGACGAATAAAATAAAAATTTGTTTTCATAATGAGTAATTTTAAGATTAATAATTTGTTTCTTGAGGTTTAATTTAGCACAAAAAACAACCTATGCAATAAAAAAAGGCTCTAAAAAGAGCCTTTTTTTATTCTATAATTTCGTCAGAAAAGATACCAAAGACATTATTTTTAGGAATCCATCCTTCAATACTGCCAAATTTTACCAAACAAAAACGATTATCCTTTGGACATTTGACAACTTCTCCAACAACATCATCTTCAACCTTAGCAATTATCTTAGACTGATAATCGGGTTTATCATAAATATTGTTTTGCCCCGGAGTAGTCACTTTTACCGTTCTTTTGCCGGAAAGCATAGATTTATGCATCCAACTTTCAGAACCTTGCCAGTCTTTAATTTTGCGCCAAAGCTCAAATTCGGCAATGATTTGAACCGGAGCGTCTTTTTGCATATATACCCATTCTATCGGGTATCTTATTCCCGGACCGGAGCGCGCATTAATATGGTTTGAACGTAATGAAACATAACGCGGTAAAGTTAAACCGGTTTCTCCTTCATCTGGAAGGGCTTGGGCAAGTGCGCTTGTCATCATTGCTATCAGACTGAGTACTGCAACCAAAAAAGTTTTCATCTTTACATCCTTTTAATTTTTCTTTTGTTATTTTACTTTATTATGATTAAATATAATGAATAAAACGTAAAAAACAGATAAAGAAGGGTGAAAAATATGAATGTATTAGAAGTTGCGCAGAATTTGATGCGCTTTAGAACTGAAACGGGAAATCTGCCTGAAATTAATAATTGTTTAGAGTACGCTAAATCTCTTTTTAACGGCTTGGATGTTAAAGGTGGCATCTATCATTTTGAAAACGCATCTCCCGTTTTGTTTTTAACCAATGAAGAAACAGATAGTTATGATGTGGTTTGCTTAGGACACTTGGATGTTGTTCCGGCAACAGATGATATGTTTGAACCCTATATCAAAGATGGCAAACTCTATGGTCGCGGCTCTTTGGATATGAAATCTTTTGCTGCTGTTGCTCTTAATTCTTTGGAACATGTTTTGAAAAATAAACTCCCGCTCAAGTTTGCTGTTATTCTTTCAACAGATGAAGAAAAAGGTTCAAAAAGCACGCATGCTTTTATGGAAGCACACCCAAATTTGAAATCTAAAATTGTTTTGGACAACGATGTGGGCGGTGACATTAATAAGATTGTTTCTAAATGTAAGAATCCGGTTTTTGTTAAAATTATGGCAGATGGTCAAGCTGCTCATGGTTCTACACCATGGGAAGGAATCGATGCCAATGAGATTTTGATGGAAACTTTACACAACATTCGCCAAATTTATCCTTATTATTCTAAGGGTGGTGTTAACCCTCATGATAAATGGATTGATACCGTGCATGTGGCCATTATGAATGGCGGAGAAGTCAGCAATGTAATTGCACGCCATGCCGAGGCTGTTCTAGATTTTCGTTTAACCGAAAACTCTACCGTTGAAAACTTAAAACGCAATTTGGATAAATGTATGGTAGAAGGTGCTTCATACAAAATTTCTTCAGAAAGCACGCCTGTTGTTATGGATGAAAACAACCCCTACATTTTGGATTATAAACATTTTGCGGAACAAGCTCTTGGTCATGAGCTTGAATTTGAACATATTGGCGGAGCTACAGACTCAAGAGCTTTTGCCGTTCGCGGTTCTGTTGTTATTATGCATTCCGGCACAGGTGAAGGTATGCATGCTGAAGGCGAATATGTTGAAGTAAGTAGTGTTGAAAAAATTGCCGATACACAAATTAAATTCTTAGATAAACTTGCTCAAGATTTAAAATAAAATATCTTTAGCAACAAAGAAGCACCGAAATTTTATATATCGGTGCTTCTTTTACCTCATTCCTTTTCTAAGAAAAATAGCTTTTTTCTACTTTATATCTTGAAATCAGGTTAAAATAAAATTATAAAAAATACGGCGTGTCCCCGTAGCTCATCAGGATAGAGCAACAGTTTCCTAAACTGTGGGCAGGAGGTTCGAGTCCTCTCGGGGACGCCAAATT
>CALXWC010000013.1 GCA_944392265.1 uncultured Alphaproteobacteria bacterium
TTTGATAAAAACGGCGGTACCGAATTTTTAGGTTATAACACCTTAAAATCAGAATGCTTGGTAAACAACTTGGTTGTAGACGGTAAAGAAGTTGAAACCGTAAATAATGGTGAATTCTACCTCGTTGCCAACCAAACTCCGTTCTATGGTGAAATGGGCGGTCAAGTTGGTGATATTGGTAAAATCTATGGCCCAAATTGCGAAATTGAAGTTTTAGATACCAAGAAAAAACTTCACGAGCTCACTGTTCACGTTTGCAAATTGGTTAAAGGTACAGTTAAAGTTGGCGATGATTTGACATTTGAAGTTGATACTAAAAATCGTGCCGCCATTGCTGCTAACCACACCGTTACCCACATTTTGCACAAAGTGTTGCGTGACATTTTGGGCACACACGTTACTCAAAAAGGCTCATATGTTGCTGCCGACAGAATGCGTTTTGACATTTCTCACCACAAACAAATTTCTGATGCTGAGCTCCGTTTGGCTGAAGAAAGAGTAAATGATATCATCAGAGAAAACCACCCTGTCATCACTCGCATCATGCGTCAAGAAGATGCTATCAAAGAAGGCGCAATGGCTTTGTTTGGTGAAAAATACGGTGATGAAGTTCGTGTTGTTTCTGTTTGTGATAATGATAACGAACATTTCCTTTCAACAGAGCTCTGCGGTGGTACGCATGTTAAATCTACAGGTGACATCGGCTACTTCAAGATTATTGCAGAATCTGCAATCGGTGCCGGATTGCGCCGTGTTGAATGCTTAACTGGTCGTGGTGCCGAACAATATGCTTTGGAAAATGAGCAACGCTTGCATCATATCGCTTCAATGTTGAAATCTGATATGGCAAATATCGAAGGCAAAATTGCTCAACTGCAAGAAGAAAAGAAAAAACAAGAAGCTGAAATCTTCAACTTGAAAAAAGCTTTGGTAAGCAACAAAGCAAGTGGCAATAATAACGAGTTTGAAGAAATCAACGGTATCAAATTTGTTGGTAAAGACTTGCAAGATGTTCAAGCCAAAGAATTAAAAGCTTTTGTTGATGAAATCAAAGGCAATATTGGTTCCGGCGTTATTGTTTTGGCAGCAAACAATGAAGGTAAAGCCTCTATCGTTGTTGGCGTAACCAATGATTTGGTCGGAAAATATTCTGCAGTTGATTTGGTTCGCTTAGGTTCTGCTCAAGTTGGCGGACAAGGCGGTGGCGGACGTCCTGATATGGCTCAAGCCGGTGGTCCGGATGGTAGCAAAACCGCTGCGGCAATTGATGCCATCAAAAAAGCAATTTAAGCAAAGTAAAATAAAAAAAATAACTCCGAAAATATTCGGAGTTATTTTTTTACAAAACAGGTATGTATAATTTGTAATTAGTCATTGCTAATAAAAACATAGTTGTATAAAATACAAATTAAAGAAACTAATAGTTGCAAAGAAACACCAATGAATTCATTTTTAATTAGAAGACTAATCCCTTTCCTACTGTGCTATGTTTGCTTGGAAATTATTGCTGCTTTATATTTGGGGATTACTAACATCAATAATGTTGATTGGCATCTTTCCACAATCATTCAAGACATTGGCGTTTTGCAACTCACATCCTTAGTTTCATTTTTATTTATGGTAATTCCTTATGTTTGCTATTTGACAATCTTGCCAGCAAAATATCAAAACAGCAACGCAGATAAAATCATCTGCTCCATGATTTTTATTGCATTTATATTTTTGAACATATTAGAAAATACATCAGCAATCATTTTCTGGAAAGAGTTTAATATTCTCAAAAACATTCCTCTTGATAATCCAGAAACATATTTTCTAAAAGCTCAATCTATATTAATAAATATATACCAAGAATATCCTCTGATAAAGTTTTTAAGCATCATCATCTTATTTAGTTTAATTATATGGAAAATAATTTATCCATATCTTTTTACAAAAATAAAATCACCCAGCTTTTTTAGAAGATTATTTCATTTTGCTCTTTATATATGCATATGTGTTCTGGCATTTATGAATATTGATATTGAAGAATTAAATAACAATATCAACAAGTATAATAGTCAAATTTCAGAAGACAGAACATATGGAATACTTAATAGTTTTGTGAAAAAGAATTCACGTTTAATGCTTTTACGTCATTATCCTGACAGAAACAGCAAAATAGGTAAAAACAATGACAATCAATAGGTTAAGAAAAATTCTTCAACAGTTTAATGAAGATAAATTTTCACAATTTCAATCAAGACTTCGCTCTGTTTCTGCAGAAAAAATAGCCTATGTCAAAAACAGAATTGAATCAGTTGATAAATCATACAAAAAAGAAATTTTAAGAAAGAGCATTCACTTAAGCTCATTATGGATTCCGGGACTAATGTATTTTGTTCACCCAGGCATATGCATTATTATATTTTCAATTTTATTTTTAGGAGATGCCATACTTGAATATGGAAATTATAAAAGATGGAAATGGGCAAGAAACCTTTTTGGCAGATTATTTTTCAAAACTTTAAGAAAAAAAGAAACTAAAAGAATATATTTTCAAAGCAGCGGATCATTATATGTTCTTTTAGCAGCCATTGCTTGTATATTGCTGTTCAGCAAACCGATTGCCGTTATCTCAATTACGGTTATGCTCATTTCAGATACCTTTGCCGCACTCATAGGTAAAGCCTATGGAACAAGACAAATTTATAAGAATAAATCTTTGGAAGGAACAGTTGCCTTTTTTATGAGCGCATTATTTATATGTATGTGTTTTGAGCCGATTTTTCATTTTACCTATGCATCTGTTTTGGCTTGTCTGTTAGCAACCATGTCCGAAGTCTATGAAGAAAAAACCGAAATCGACGATAATCTATCCATTCCGTTTTCAATGGGCATCATTTTAAGTTTATTAGGATAATTAGGCTTGAATTAATTAAAATTTGTGGTATTGTGCCTTTGTTTTATAAATTTTTAAAAAATTATTTTACCATGAGTCAGATTGAAGTTTATGCAAAACAGAATGGAATTACCTTATCATCTCAAGAGTACAAATCTTATACCATGATAAGAAGAGCCAAACCACAATTTCCGCTTCTCGAAATCTTTGTCAGTGAAAACAGACGTGGCCGTAAAGACGGTAAACCGGTAACAATCATTTCCAAAGGATCCAGCATCACGCATCTGGTAACAGAAGATGTTTTGGAAAGACCATACACCAAAAACAAACCAAGCCGTTTGTCTTCACCATGCCTCAAGATTAAGTATCCTGATTTGGAGATTAGCTTGAAGTAATTCTTTTTTAAATCTGAAAAAAAAGCCCAAGTTGAGAAACTAGGGCTTTTTGCTTTTTAAATATTATCTCCCGCTTGAACCAAAACCACCCTCGCCGCGTTTAGTTTCAAGCAATGCAAATTCAGCTTCAGAAACTTCTTCAAACTTTGCTCTGTATGGAAACGGCAATTCAACCTGAGCAATTTTATCTCCTGGGTTAATAACATAATCATCCTTACCGCCATTTACGAGAATAATTTTCCATTCTCCGCGATAATCTGTATCAATAATACCACCTATTGCAAAGATTCCTTGTTTCAAGGCCAATCCGCTACGAGAATTAACCCTAAACCACAAAGGAGCTTCCGGAGCGGCTTTTATAGCCGTCGGAAAGCCAAAACGTTCCCCTGCTTTCAAAATATAAGGTTCAGAAAGTGCCGCACAAATATCAAAACAAGCGGCCCCATCAGTTGAATAAGTTAAGTTATTGGGGTTTTCAACATAATGTGCAAGTTTGGTAAATTTTACCGCTGTATAAATATAATCAATCATACCAATCTCCTTTTTTTAGCAAAATAAAAATAAAAAAAAGCTTTGGCAACAAAAAACTGTTAACTATCCGATTTCTTTAATTGAAGCGCTATATAAGTTAATATAAATATAAGTAAAGAACGATATAGGAGGCTTTCATGGTTAAAATAGTTCAACCGCAAATCGAAATACTTACCCCGTTAGACGGTGATTATATAATCAAACATTTAGAATTATGCGCTCGCAATTGCTATAAAAGCGAAGATAAAATCACTGAAGATTCTGCAAAAGCGATGATAAAAAAATTGCTCGAATTAGGACACGAAGCCATGATTGAGCATTTTTCCATTACGGTCAAATTCACCACAGATGTTGGCGCTTACAAAGACTTAACCCGTCACCGTATGGCAAGCTTTGCCATTGAAAGTACTCGTTTTTGCAATTATTCCAAAGGCAAATACGGTAATGAACTAACATTTATGCAACCAAGCAACATTGAAGAAGGTACAGAGCTTTACAACATTTGGTACAAGACCATGGAAATGATTGAGAAATCATACCTTGAAATGGCCGAAAAAGGAGCCAAAGCGGACCAGTTGCGTATGCTTTTACCTCACTCAACCAAAGCCGATGTTATTATGACCGCCAACATCAGAGAATGGCGTCATATCTTCAAACTTCGTTGCGCTCCTGCTGCACATCCGAGTGTTCGCCATATAATGCTTATGTTATTAAATGAATTCCGTAAAAAAATCCCCGTATTGTTTGATGATATTCCATATGGGTTGGAAGAAGAAAAAGCTGCTTAAAATAAAAAAAAGAGGTTCAGTTTTTGAACCTCTTTTTTTGTAAGAACAGATTATTTTTTGGTAAAAATAACCACTTCATAAATACCGTCTTTTGCCACAATTTGAGTTTTCTCACTCTCACCAAACACCGAGTTAAAAAGATTGGATTTGTCTTTTTTTCTTTTGGTAAATCTTGTATCTGCATATTCAGTTGCAGATTGAGATGATTCATTTACCGTGTTTTTTCTAATGACTATTTTATTCCCCGCCGATAAAGATAAAGGAATCACAGAAGATTCTGAGGGTTTCAAGAACCATTCATATCCATCTGCACCAACAACTATTTGATATTTACCGATGGTGTTAGTCATTCGAGTATAAGACTTTTCAATAACGGCCACTTTTTCGTTTGGATCATTTTCTTTAACTTGCATCAGAAAAATTTTATACTGAATTTCTTGTACAAATTGCATAATAGATTTTCTGACTTTGTAACCTCCGAAATACCAAACGGCAATCAGAACAATACAAGCAAAAACAATAAATTTCCAAGAAAAAGCAAAAAGCAAAATCACTGCAACAATGGCTAAAAGCCAATAAATTTTTTTGTTCTTCATAAATAAAATAATAAAAAAGTTAAACATAAAAATTATTTCAGATATTAAATCTGTATAACACGCGGTCTCTTTCGTCAATCTTTTTTATACAAAAAAATTAAGATTATATTAGTTTTATTAGACTATAAATAAAGTGTTTTTAGATATTTCAGAAAGAGGAAATAAAAAAATGTCAGATTTATCTACAATACCAAACTTGGTTTGGGGGTTAGATGCCAAAATCGTAGCTGTTGCCATTGTAATAATTTCCTACGTTGTATTATTTACAGAAAAGGTAAACCGCGCAATTGTAGCTTTGCTTGGTGCCAGTATTATGATTTTAGCGGGCATTCTTACCCAAGAGACCGCCTTAAAAGGTATTGATTTTAACACCCTATCACTTTTAATCGGAATGATGACAATTGTTGGCATTTCTGAAAAATCCGGAATGTTTCAATACGTTGCCGTTTGGGCCGCTAAAAAGGTTAAAGCTAACCCCAGAGGATTATTGGTTGTTTTATCTTTGGTGACTGCATTTTTCTCAGCTTTTTTGGATAACGTAACAACCGTTTTATTAATTGCTCCGGTTACTTTCCAAATCACCAGAAAATTAAACATCACACCCTACCCTTATTTGGTAGTTGAGATTTTTGCCTCCAATATCGGCGGTACATCTACCTTAATCGGAGACCCTCCAAACATTTTGATTGGTTCATCTTTAGGCTTATCATTCACAGACTTTTTGTTTGAATTAGGTCCTATTGTTTTAATCACGATGATTGTTTTGGCTTTGGGCTTTGACTTCATCTGGGGTAAAAGATTGGTCACCACGGAAGCCAACAAAGCAACCGTTATGAATATTGAAGAAAAAGACTGCATTACGGATAAAGGCTTGTTAGCAAAATCTTTGCTTGTTCTTTTCTGCGTTATCGGTGGATTTATGAGTGCAGAACATTTTCACATAGCAAACGGAACAATCGCCATGGCCGGTGCAGCTCTTTTATTATTGCTTTACACATTAGGTGACAAGCATGATGAAAGAGAACAAAAGGTAGAAGATATTTTCAGTTTGGTAGACTGGACAACCATTTTCTTCTTCTCTGGTTTGTTTGTTATCGTATATGGCTTGGAAGTCACAGGTGTATTAGCCATTTTAGGACAAAAATTTGTTGAGATGACAGAAGGCAGCATAGAAAAAGCCACCTTCCTCATTTTATGGTCATCAGCAATTGTATCCAGTGCCATTGATAACATTCCGTTTGTGGCCACGATGATTCCGATGATAAAATCAATGGAAGAATCAATGGGCGGCAGAGAGGCTATGATGCCTGTTTGGTGGGCATTGTCCTTAGGTGCATGCTTTGGCGGTAACGGTACGTTGATTGGTGCTTCAGCAAACGTGATTGTTGCAGGTATGGCTCAACGTGAAGGTCACCCCATCAGCTTCTTAGGTTTCATGCTGTGGTCTGTACCAACCATGCTTATCAGTGTGTTTATTGCATCTTTGTATCTGGAGTTCCAATACTTCATGCAATAACAAAAAAATCCAATAAAAAAAGAGGTTCATTTAGGACCTCTTTTTTTGTTATCTACAAGATGATAAGACTTAACATCAAAAACACTTTCATCACTGATAACTTGAACTTTTTCTTTTCCGTTACAAACCTCTTTACGAAGAATAACCGTTTTTCCGGGAGGCAATTCATCAAGTTTCCTTTCCAAATCACAAGGATATAATATCCATCTATATCCGTTTGCAATAAAAGAAAGGCGTTCTAACTCAAAATGTTCGTTTTGTTTAATGCAAAACTCATCAATATAGAGAGTCTTCACATACACATTAGCCACATCATAGAGCTGATATATGCTAAACTTTTCTTTTTTACCTTTTCCAAAATAACAAAAGGCAATAAAAACAATCCCGACAAATAAAACAATCTTCCAAGAAAGAGAAAACATCCCTGTAATAACTAAGATGCCTATAAGCCAATAAAAATCATTCTTATTCATAATATAATAATTAAAGAGTTAGACATAAAAATTTTTAACACATAAAAAAGCTATATCACGAAGATAGCTTTGTCAATATTTTGATTAATCACAGAAAAATAAGATTTACATAAAAACAAAAAAAGAGGCTCAAAAGAACCTCTTTTTTATAATCAGAAACATTTAACTTTTACAAGTAATTACGCCTGTCTTGACCATATCAACAACTTGAAGCAATATTTAACTATACACTAGCTTTTCCAATGAATCAGCATATTGCATAAGGCTTTCTTTGAGATCCAACAGCTGAGAATTTCTATACTGTCCAACTTGAGAGGGAATAAGACCATGTTCAATTTGCAGTTCATTTTTTTTGACAAGAAAATCAAGAGTACAAGCCATACTGTGTAAATGAATCTTCTGTTCTTCCAACATCAATTGGCTCATTGACTTATCATACTGGTTGTTTTTACCTAACTCGTCACGTTGCTTATTAAGCTCAGCCTGCTGTTTTTTGATTTTGTCTAGTATGTTCTTCAGGAAAAAGTAAGAGGGCACAATGACTAATGTAAAAATAAAAAAAATTGTAAGACCCGAACTGATGAGCACTTCAGAAATTAATGTTTGTTCCATAATAGTTATAATTTAAAAATAAGACATAAATTTAATAAAAACAAATTCATCATATATTCCATATTTTTTTTGTCAATATTTTTATTAATCATAGAAAAATAAGATTTACATAAAAACAAAAAAAAGAGGTTCAAAAGAACCTCTTTTTTTATAATCAGAAACATTTAATTTTTACAAGTAATTACGCCTGTCTTGACCATGTCAACGACTTGAAGCAATAATCGCTTGTTATTTTTAAATTGCTCTTCAGAAAAGCCGGACACACTTCTTAAAACATCAACAGCACCTTCTTCTTGAAGTGAGCGCAATTTTTCCGCCAAAATCGGATTTTGCATAATCATTTGGCACAGAAGATTAAACGTCTCCATAGACTTAATCATCTTAAAATGTTCCAACTCAATCGCCTGCTGAGCAGCTTCCTTTTGAGCTTCTCTTTGCTGCACATCTATCAACCGAGCTTCCATTGTTCGAAAAAGAGCACCAGTGATTGTTCTATCGCCATAAAAATCATATCCTTTGCATTCTGCCAACTCACGACATTCTTTCATCAAAAACCTTTCTTTTTCAGAGATTGCAGAATTTTTACTCTTGTTTGTTAAAGCAGTCTGTTTATTTTTAACAACATACAGCTTATATGCCACAACAAGCAAGAAAATGACCACAGCAACGACAATTATTTCCCACATAAATCAAAAATTTTAAGTTAAACAAAAAACCGAGAGAAAAGCTTATTAAAACAAATCTCTCGGCATAATTTTTAATCTACGACTTCAAAAATTTCACCTTCGGCAATAATAACCGTTTGGGTTTTAAGGCCATTTGAGGTCAAATTTCTTTCGGTTTTGATAGTTATCTCAGCTCCTGCTGTCAAAACTTCAGGAATAACAGAGTTGGAAGATGGCTTTATAAACCATTTTTTGTTATCAGCCACAATAACAAGCTGATACCAACCATGCTGTCTTGTTGATGTGACAGAAACACTTTCTACAACAACCTTTTTCTCTTCTGTTTTGAAACCATCATAGACTTGTTCTACGGTAGTTTTCGTTTGGCTGAACAAGTCCGTTAAAAAGGATTTAACTTTGTTTTCACCAAAGAAATATACTACGGCAAGTGCCACAACAACTCCCAAAAAAAAGCGCCAAGAAAAGAGCAACAACAATACACATATTGCAATTGCAACAAGTGTATAAAATACTTTTTTATCCATAATTTAAAAATTTTTATTTATGCATTAACTTTTTGTGTTTCATTATTTAACGCAACGGCCAATGAATCTGCATATTGCATAAGGCTTCCTTTGAGAACCGACAGCTGAGCATTTCTATACCGTCCGACTTCATAGCTAATAAAACCGTGTTCAATTTGCAGTTCATTTTTTTGGACAAAAGAATCAAGAGTACAAGCCACACTGTATAAATAAGTCTTCTGTTCTTCCAACATCAGTTGGCTCATTGCCTTATTATACCGGTTGTTTTTACCCAACTCATCACCTTGCTTATTAAGCGTATCAGCCTGCTCAGAAACCTTTTCTTCAAAAGATTTCATTTCATTTTCAAATTTAGCCTGCTGTTGCTTGAGTTCGTCTGCTTTGATTTTGTTTTCTTTGTCCTTTTTCAAAAAAAAGACAATGGCCACAACGACAAATGCAAAAATAAAAAAACATGCAATACCCAAATAGGTTATCGCATCAGGATTAAATGTTTGTTCCATAATAGTTATAATTAAAAAATAAAACATAGATTTAATAAAAACAAATTCATCATATATCCCATATTTTTTTTGTCAATATTTTTTCAATAAACAAAATAAAAAAGAATCAGATTTCACAAAAGCGGTATTTTATTTTTTGTTTAACATTCCTTAATTTTTATGCTATATTAGTTATTAGAGTTCAGAAAGAAATAAGGAGAAGAATAATGTCATCTCTAGGTGCTATCAGCAATTATGTTCTATCCATGCAGCAAATGCAAATGTCTTTAATCAAGACCAATGTTGAAATGCAGCAACAAGTTGCAGAGCTTTTAACTGAGTGTTCTGAACAGATTATGGCCTCATCAAACCACGCCGTTGATATGTTGGTATAATTAAAAAGCTAAGAATACCAAAACAAAAATAAAACTCAAAACAGCTGAAAAGAAAAACGTACAAAAAGAAATTACGATATTCCAAAACATCTGCAGAATATCTAATTTATCTCCGTCATCTTTATAAATTTTCTTAAAAAGATAATTATAAAAAAAAGCCAAAAGCAAAATTAACAAATAAAAGCTTGGCAAATGAAGTAATAGCTCTATTCCTTCTTTATTAGGAGATAGAGCTACCACAAAACCAAAAACAATACCTAATAAAACAAAGGGATTAAAAATCATTCCTGATGTAAAAAGAGCAACAATCCCTTTAATCATTTTTAATAAGCCTTAACCGTTAATTTTCTGGTAAATACGCGCGTTTCACTGGTCATAACGGAAGTTGGCCATACACATCTTGTAGACATTTGGCGAACAGACTTTTGAGGTGCTCCATGCTCCACCAAAAGCATATTACCTTTAAGCTCTTTAGGCTCAACAGATTGGCGTTGCCAATCCAAGCTCCAATTTTGTTTTTTATAAAGCATAAAGCACCTCCATTTAGAAAAAACTTTCTTTCAGTATACAAACATTTAGTAAACAAAAGTTTAATCAAAGAAGGCAAGTCTGTTATTGAAGTTCTTTCAAAGTATCAATAAGTTTTTGGTGAATTTGTTTTACTTTTTCAGCATTTTTGCCACTCACCCAAACTCTCACCAAAGGCTCTGTTCCTGATGGGTGAATAACAATGCGTCCTTCATCACCCAGCAGTTTTTTCTGTTCTTCTAAAACCAAGACAACTTTTTCATTTTTTACCACTTCTTTAACTTGTTCACGAGAGTTAAAGCGCAAGCTGACAAACTCAAACGGATCCATAGCAAAGATTGGAAAGATTTCACTCATTTTTTTGTTAGCTTTTAAGAGATATTGGCAGATGAGCAAAGAAACAATCAAAGCATCACCTGATTTACAATAATCATAAGCCACAACGTGACCGGACTCTTCACCACCGACAGCACCATTAATTTCTTTCATTTTGGCAACAACGTGACGTTCGCCGACCGGTGTACTGTAATAAGGGAGTTTGAGTTCCTCTTTAACAAAGCGTTCCAAACCGGTATTAGAGAGCACGGTAGAAACCACGGCACGACCGTTCAGTTGCATATTTTGTGCAAGGAAGGCAATAATTTGTTCGGAAGCAACCTTTTCGCCTTTGTCGTTGCAAACAATAATTCTGTCCCCATCCCCATCAACGGCAATGCCTAAATCTGCTTTTACTTCTTTAACTTTTTCCATCATATTTTGCGGGTGCATTGAACCGCAATCTTTATTGATATTCAATCCATTAGGAGAACAAGCCAAAGTTATTATTTCAGCACCGAGCTCTTTATATACTTCCGGCATAATTTGAGAAAATACCCCGTTGGCGCAATCTAAAACAACTTTCACACCTTTAAGATTCATGCCATTTTTCATAACAGATTTGGCAATTTTAACATATTCATCAATTGCTTTGTGGTCATCTTTAATTTTGCCCAAAGCATCTTCATCATAAGAAAAATTATTTGCCTCAATTTTGGCTTCCAATTCTGCCGTAACCGTATCTGCAAATTTTTCACCGTCAGCGGCAATCAATTTAATACCATTGTCTTTATACGGGTTATGGGAAGCCGTAATCATCACCGACATATCAACATCAAGCATGGGCGTAACGGTGGTAACGGCCGGTGTCGGAAGAACACCTAAACGAATAACATCAATTCCTTTTGCGGTAAAACCGGCAGAAAGAGCCGCCTCAAGCATATCTCCGGAAATGCGTGTATCTTTACCGATAGCAACACGCTTTTTGTTTTTGCAAACCGTCTCGGCACAAGCTAAAGCCAACTTCATGGCAAAATCTGCCGTCATCGGATAAACATTAGCCACACCGCGGACACCGTCAGTTCCAAACAATTTATTTCCCATAATCATTCTCCAAAAATTTTTAATAATGGTTTTAGTATAAAAAAAATGTCGTGAAGAACAAGATTTTTTTATCACTTCACGACACACATATTTTTGCAAATTGTTGCAATTAAGCTACCATTTCATCGGGTGTAAATTGGAAGCCTCGTAAAAGCTCTTCAATTGCCATGGCTTTTTTGCCTTGGCGCTGAATTTTGGTGATAAAGAGCATTCCCTCACCGCAAGCAATCAATAAGCCGCTGTCATTGGAAATAATTGTTCCGGCCGCATATCCTGAATCTGCCATAAGGGCTTCAGCTTCATGAACCTTGAAACGCTCGCCTTTATATTCAAAATAAGTTGACGGGAATGGGTTAAACGCTCTGATTTTGCGTTCCAACACTTCAGCCGATTGTGAAAAATCTAAATGAGTTTCTTCTTTATCCAACTTAGCGGCATAACAAGTTTCTTCTTCATTTTGTTTTTCGTGTTTGAGAGAAGAATAATTTTGCAGAGCTTCCATAATTAACTCTGCCCCCATCTGAGAAAGGGCATCATGGAGTTCACCTCCTGTTGTGGTATCGGTAATTTCCACTTCTTTTTTAAGCAACATATCACCGGTATCAAGACCTTCGTTCATCTGCATAATGGTTACGCCGGACTTTTCATCTCCCATTTCAATAGCGCGTTGAATTGGAGCTGCACCGCGCCAACGAGGCAATAAAGAAGCATGAATATTCAAGCATCCGTTAGGACAAGCCTCTAAAATTTCTTTAGGCAAAATCAAACCATAAGCCACAACAACTGCAATATCTGCTTGAAGATTTTTAAATTTTTGTTGTTCTTCAGCATTGCGCAAAGTTTTTGGTATACGCACTTCAATACCAAGTTCTTCTGCTTTAAGATGAACGGGAGTTTTGGTTTCCTTTTGACCACGTCCGGCTTCTTTTGGCGCACGCGTATAAACGCAAACAACCTCATGTTCTTTAACCAAGTTTTCTAATACCGGAACAGAAAAATCCGGTGTTCCCATAAAAACAACTTTCATAATCTTCAATCTCCTATTTCAATTTGCTTTATTGTAAAAAATTTATATAAATAAGCAAGCAAAATGGACTTTCATTTAACACAAAAATCTGCTACGATGAAAAAGCAAAAAGGAAAATAAAAATGGTTAAAGTCTTAAAAACAAATTCAGGATTTTTTATTGCGTTCAAAGATGATGCTTCTTTGAGTTATATGGAGGTATTGCAATATAAAAAATCAGATTTTGCCAAAGATAAGCAAGATTTTCAAAAAAAATTTCCTAAGGCAGATTTCACGTTAACGGAAATGTTGCAAAAAGAATTACCAACCACATTAAAACAGCAAGAATATTTTAATCAACTTTCAGAAAATGATGACCTCATAAATGACGTTTATAATTTAGAAGACCAAACACAAAAACGAGCGTGGTTTCCTAAATATACCATCTCTCAAAAAGATTTACCGCCACCGTTTAACAAACAAAACACACCCATCAAACGTGTGGTTAGTTTTTATTATCCGGAATATGATGAACAAAAACAAGAAGTTGTTTGCTACAATCAAAATCATGATCAGGTAAATATCTCTGACTTTAACGGCTGTCATTTCAAAAATTTAATTAGCATTTATGACAAAGTATTTATGCTACCCAAAGATTTTATTGATTGCGTCCGTAAAAAAGACCATTCCTCCAAAGGGAAAAAAATCCTTTTTTTCTTAAGCGATATTATATCCAGATACCTTATTGAAGATGAAAAATTCTATATGCTTTGCCATGAAATGAAACACGCTCAAACATACCTATATCGGCAAAATTTAGTAAAAAAAGAAGGATATCCTGAACTTTCTCCATGGCAAAATTATTGCTTTAATGAAGACAATGAAAAATCAGCTTATTTGCAAGAAATTTTTACGCTTTGCGCCTCTTATTTTCAAAAAGGAGAAGACATTAAAGTCTTTACCGACCGTTATTATTGGCTCAAAGACAAAATAAAAGACCTAACACCTGAACAACGCAAACAAGTTTTGACCAATACAAATTTTATTGTCAATGAAAGCATAAGATTTTGGGATGAAAGAGTTTCTTTAGGCTACAAAGAAAAAATAAACGGCAAAAACCATCTTGAAAGATTAACCCTTAATCAAGCTGAGCAAATATCTGTTTTAAATATCGACACCTCAAACACAACATATTTGAAATGCAAAGAAAATATGTTCACCTTTGAAATTTATAATCCGGATAAAAAAGTTTATGAAACAACAAATGTTTTGCCTCTGATTAAAAATCCGACCCAACTCAAAAAAGAAAATGCCGAAACAATAATTGAGGCTGAAAACATCATAAGAAGAAGACAATCCGAATTACAAAAAGAAGGTATAACCAAAGAACTGATTTCAAGCCTTATTAACGGGCGGTATAAAAACCCGTTCAAATATTCATCATTATTTTTCAGTAAATTACTAAAAGCTAATAAAGAAAAATAAACAAAAAAAGAGAGGTGGTAAACACCTCTCTTTCCAACTGATGAAAGAAGATTATTTCTTCATCAGTTGGTTGATTACAGAAACCGCGGTAGCAAGGTCAGCCTCGGTCATTTTTTGACCACGAGGAGAACCGCCGATGGTCTCACGACCACCGAAGCCTGCACCGTCAGCCAAACCGTATGCTTCATTGAGCGCCTTGAAGACGTTCATAAAGCCACCAGTACCCAGCATTTCTTCGGCAACTGTCTTATTCGGGGCACCGAACGTCAAAGCACTTGTTGCCTCAACCAAAGATACTACAATTGGATTATCCCAACCTGCAGCCTCTGTTGGAGCTCCAGACTCAACGTTGCGCTGATACCATTCTGAAAATCCGAAAACTCGGCTTTGCTTAATGGTCATCACCGCACCTACCTTTTCACCGCGCTCGCGAAGGTCTCTCAACGCAGCATCTCGACGTTGATTTTCAGTCGTCTGAGCCGCATCAACAAAGACCTTGGCAGAAGGCTGCGTCAACAGACGGCGGAAGCCCTCAACCGCAGCATAGGCAGCAAGCTCATCATTGGCATTTGCGCCAAAGAGTGAATTCCATGCTGTGAGAACATTTCCCATCGGCATCGCAATTACATCACGACCAATTGGGTCAGTATCCATAATTGCAATTGTCTCGGCCAGAGGCAACAAATCCTGTCCCCATGCTTTTTGCATAAAGACCGGCATGCTTTTGGCAGCCTCTGGGTGTGGAAGCAGTCCAGCTAGAGATGCCACCGCGAATATTGAATCCGCGTCGATGTGATTAATCACGAAACGCGGGTCTTCAGCACGTTTACCGAAGAAATCACGATAGGCTCTAATTGCCACGGATTCAAGGTGGCTTTTAGAACCATGGTGATCTAACTCAAGAGAGTCAACCACGGAAACACCCCCGAAAGAGCATTCCACTGGGCAGAATCCTTCAGCTACCAAACTTTTTACAGTTTCAATATCTTTACTAAAAGCTATGGTAATATTAGCCATAGTCTAACTCCAAACTTTACCTTCTTTCGAATCTCAGTCGGAGTTTATGTTAAAAACCTGCATCATCCCTGGGAAAATGGCTTTCGTTCTACTCAAAATGTTTGACAAATTTGTTTTTTGGTCCCTGAGGTACTATACTTCGCTCGCTGGGCGGTTGCTAGCTTTGCAACACTCAAATTTAATCTCTTCATCTTTTCAATACGAATCATTTTCTTACATACAATGCAGACACAATAATTAACAAAGATTTATATTTACAAGAAAATATAATATCATAAATTTACCCCTCACACAAGAGATTTTTTTGTCTATTTTGGGCTTTTTTTATATATAAAAAAAGCCCATCTTATTGATGAGCCTTTTCTTTACGCATTTTTTCCAATTTTTTCAAAAGCATTTGCCGTTTCAATCGACTGATTCGGTCAATATAGAGAATACCGTCCAAATGGTCCAACTCGTGTTGTACGGCAATGGCTAAAAAGTCTTCCGCCAAGAGCTCTTGTTCTTTGCCGTTATAGTCCAGATATTTCACTTTAACGGCAGCAAAGCGCTCCACTTCCGCACGTTGGTCCGGAACGGATAAGCAACCCTCTTCTCCACAAACCATTTCTTCAGATTTCCAAATAATCTCCGGATTAACCATATAAAGCGGATCCATTTTTTCTTCTTCATGAGAAATATCTATCACAACCACACGTTTAGACACGCCAACTTGCGGTGCAGCCAACCCCACACCGGCATCGGCATACATGGTTTCTAACATATCATCCAAAAACTTGCGCATATCATCATCAACTTTTTCAACCTTTTGCGCCTTTTTCTTTAAAATCGGATGCGGATATTCATATAATTTCAAAACAGCCATTTTTTTCCTTTTATTTTTTTAGCAACAAACTAAAACAAATCTTTTACATTGCTCTAGCTTCCCGTTTGCTGCATTTTTAGCGTATTTCTTTTGCTATATGATCAAGCAAAGCATTCACCATTTTCGGTTCATTTTTGGTAAAGAATGCATAAGCCAAATCAACATATTCTTTAATCAATACATTGGCATCAACATCTTGTGTGTGCGCAAGCTCATAAGTTGCACACAAAAGTAATGCGCGCAATGTACCGTCAAAACGTTCAAAAGACCAACCTTCTTTAAGATAATGAGCCAAAGATTTTTCAATTTCTTCTTTGTGAGCATGCACACCTTTGGTCAACTCTGTAAAATAAGCTGTGTCCATAGCGCTGACCTCAACCAACTCTTCATGATCAAAGCCCTCTTCTTCAATCACATAGCGTCCGACTTCACCGTTTACAAAGTCTTTAATAACCTCATCAACGGACAATTGTCCAAACTCAATCATATATGTCGCTTGAACGGCAGCCAAACGAGCGGCTGATTTCATTTTAATTTTTTCAGAAATAAATTTAGCCATTAATCTTCATCTCCCTCATCTTGATGTTTTGGCTTTGCAAACTGATCAATTGTTTCTACAAAATCTTCAAAATCTTTCACTTCACGAAAATCTTTATATACGGAAGCAAAACGAATATAGGCAATATGGTCTAAGTTAGATAAAGCATCCATAACATATTGACCTATTGTTGTTGACGGAATTTCAGCCTCGCCTGAGCTTTCCAAACGTCTTTGAATAGAGTTAACAATTTTTTCCACTCTTTCAGGGTTCACCGGACGTTTGCGCACGGCCAACTGAATGGAACGCTCAAGTTTATCACGGTCAAACATGGTTTTCTCACCATTTTTTTTGACCACGATTAACTCTCTTAACTGAACTCTCTCAAATGTTGTAAATCTAGAGCCACATTCAGGGCATTCACGTCTACGACGGATAGCTGTGTTATCATCCGTATTTCGGGAATCTTTAACCTGCGTATCATCACAACCGCAAAACGGACATTTCATTAGCTTAACTCCTACCTTGACGAATCAATTCTTCCGCAACTTTATATAATTCTGAAGAATATCTTGCTCCTTTTATAAGGACAGTATCTTTATTTTGCAAGCACTTATTTAACAAAAAGTCGCTCACACCGTCTTTATTTTCAAAATAAAACTGTTTTTTGTTTGCTGGAAGCTGAGCCAACATATCTTTTGTTTCAGGACAAACGCCAATGACAATATCGACATCAGATTGAGCCAAAGCCTCTCCGATTTCAATATGTTTTTGCTTTGAAAAGTCACCAAGTTCGGCCATTTTGCCCAACACGACAATTTTTCTGCCTTCGGTTTTCATTTTATCTAGAGATTGAATAGCAAACTTCATTGCTTCAGGTTGACCGGAATAACTATCATCAATCAAAGTATAATCACCTTTTGAAAACTTTAATTTCCAGTGTTTTCCACGGCCTTCTAAGGCTCCGAAATCTTTAAGATATGACGCCGCTTTGGCAACATCCAAACCAAGCTCTTGCACCACACTTAACACGCACCATGCATTGTACAGATAATGTTCTCCATCTGTTGCAAGTTCAAAATGAGCATTTGGATGATTATCTTTTCCAAATTCAATAACTTTTGCACCATGTTCTTCAGCTCTTTTTTCCAAAACATCGGCAAAATTTGTATCTTCATTAATAAAAGCTGTTCCGCCTTTCTTTAAGCCAGTAAAGATTTCGGCCTTGGCTTCTGCAATAGCCTGCAAGTTTGGAAAAAACTCTATATGCATTGGATATACATTGGTCACAATAGCCATATCAGGTTTGACTAATTTTACCATTTTTTCAATTTCGCCTTTAGCGCTCATTCCCATTTCAATAATGGCATATTTTGCATCTAAATCCATATCACATAATGTTTTAGGCACACCGACAAAATTATTAAAATTTCCGCTGGTAGCATATACGGGAGCAAATTTAGACAAGATAAACTTTAACTCTTCTTTGGTCGTTGTTTTACCGGCGCTTCCGGTTAACCCAATAACCACACCGTTAAACTGAGAGCGAATATACGCCCCAATCATTCCATAAGCTTCCAACGTATCAGAAACCACAATTTGACGCATGGCAGAAACATCTTTAATCAAGTGATCCACCATCACCAAAGACGCACCTTTATTAAGCACGTCTTTAACAAAATCATGCCCGTCAAACTTTTCACCTCTTAAGGCAATAAACATATCTCCGGTTTTAACATGTCTGCTATCGGTAGATATATTGTCTATATCCACATCCACCACATTTGATGCAGAGCAGACGATTTCTGCAATTTTTTTAGAATTTATCTGTCTCATTTTAACCTCTTATACAATAATATATCATCATAAAGCCAATTTATTAATATTTAGCTACTTTCCCGAAATGATTTTATAGACAAAAAACTCTTGCTTTTTTCTAAAAAAGAGCATATAAAGAGAAACGAGAAAAGTATATTTATGTTTAATTTTTAAAATTTAAATTATGAAAAATTTAGTTTTATTTTTTGCGTTCTTTGTAATGGTTTTGTTTTCTGCTTGTGACTCAAGAAAAGAAATCCGAGAGCCACTCACCGGTACCAAAGAGTATCAGACCTACCGTTTTTCTGACCAGCCAAACTTGGTCGGCGTCAAAAAAGGCGACAAAAAGGTTATCATCCCCAATGTGTACCAAGACGTGGCTTATATGGGCAACAAATTTGTCTGCAAAGACAAAAAAGGTTTCCATATCGTCTCTGCAGAAAACAAAGTGATTTTGAGCAGTCCGGCTCCGTTTGAGTACAACGTCGATGACGATTACTTCATGGCTAAGCAACCTTCCGGCGAATTACTGATTTACTTGCAGGAAAGCGGCAATGTTATCAACGGAAACTTTGAATGTTTCAAGATTGATACCTTAGGAAATCTTTCTGTCTTCAAAGATAAAAGATATGGTATCGTTAACAAAGATGGCCGCGAGCTGATTGCTCCTAAGCATGAGGCAATGAGAATTCTTAACGGAAAATATGTTGCTCTTGATGCTAAAAAAGACGGAACCAGCATCTATGACAAGAACCAAAAGATTAACTGGAAGAACGTAAAAGTCACTTCTTACTCAAGAGTCGGCATCAAAGAAGACGCTGCTCCTAAGTTAGAAGAAGTGAAGAAGCTCTTCTAAAAAATTTACTTACAAAAAAAACAGCCCTATTTCTTCAATAGGACTGTTTTTTTATTTTAAAAGTTATTTATAAATCGGAAAACGATTGCACAGTTCTATAACTTTTTCCCTAATTTGCGGAATAACCAATTCTTGTGTTCCGGCAACCATGGCATCCATCACATCTGCAATCCAATCTGCAATTTGGATAAATTCTTTTTCCTTAAAGCCGCGTGTTGTTCCGGCTGGTGTTCCCAAGCGAATGCCTGAGGTGACGGTCGGTTTTTCCGGATCAAACGGAATAGCGTTTTTATTACAGGTCATATGTGCTCTTTCCAATGTTTGAGCCACAATATTTCCTGTGAGTTTCTTCGGGCGCAAATCCACCAACAACAAATGCGTATCTGTTCCGCCGGACACCAAATCAAGCCCACGCTCTTGAAGACGTTTTCCAAGAGCTTTGGCATTTTTAACAACTTGTGCGGCATAGACCTTAAAGTCATCTGTCAAATCCTCCTTAAAGCAAACAGCATTGGCAGCAATCACATGCATCAACGGACCACCTTGCGTTCCTGGGAAAATTGCTGAATTTATTTTCTTGGCAATCTCAGCATTATTGGTCAAAATCATACCGCCACGCGGACCTCGTAATGTTTTATGCGTGGTTGTGGTAACCACATCGGCAAATTCGAGTGGGTTTGGATGCACGCCACCGGCAACAAGCCCTGCAAAATGCGCCATATCCACCATCAAATAAGCCCCTACTCTGTCACAAATTTCACGAAAACGAGCAAAATCAACCTGACGCGGATAAGCCGAACCACCGGCAACAATCAGTTTTGGTCTGTTTTCTATAGCCAATCGTTCAACCTGATCATAATCAATCAAGCCATTATCTTGTCTAACACCATATGCAACCGAATTAAGCCACTTTCCAGAAAAAGAAACTTTAGCACCGTGCGTTAAATGTCCACCCGCATCCAAAGACATTCCCATGATGGTATCATTGGGTTGCAACAAAGCCACATATACAGCCGTGTTTGCTTGAGAACCCGAATGTGGTTGAACATTTACAAACTGTGCGTTAAAAAGTTTTTTTGCTCTATCAATTGCCAAATTTTCTACCACGTCAATAAATTCACAACCGCCATAATAGCGTTTTGCCGAATAACCTTCTGCATATTTATTGGTTAAGATTGAGCCTTGGGCTTCCAATACGGATTTTGAAACAATATTTTCGGAGGCAATAAGTTCAATTTGTTCTTGTTGACGCTTTAATTCATGTTGAATTGCATCAAAGATTTCAAAATCTTCTTCTGCTAATTTTTTTTCAAAATCCATATTTTTTCTCCTACGAATTACATATCAAGTTTATCCAATCGATTCTGATGACGTCCGCCTTCATATTCAGCATTAAGAAAAATATTGATTCTTCTTAACACGTCATCAAAATTCATGGTTCTACCGCCAAAGACAATCACATTTGCATTATTGTGTCTGTGAGCCATTTCTGCGGTAAAATCATCATACAAAAGAGCTGCGCGGATTCCTTTGTGTCTGTTAGCGGCAATAGAGATTCCGATTCCTGTTCCGCAAATAAGGATTCCCAAATCAGCTTTTTTTTGTAAAATTTCATCTGCCATTTTATTGGCCATATCGGGATAATCACAAGATTGAGCTGTATAAGTTCCTAAATCTTCAAGATTTTTTCCCTGTTTTTGATAATAATCAATCAGATTCTGTTTTAATTCAAAACCACCGTGATCTGAAGCAATAGCAATTTTCATATTTTTCTCCTTACAAACATTATATAATCATAAATAGCCAAAATATAAATGCAAGATGAATATCAAATAAATACCAAAATATTGATTTTTAAGGGAATAAAAAAATATTCACAAAAAAACAAAAAAAATGTATTGACTATCTGCAAAAAGATTGTATATATAGTTCTCGTTGAGTGAATGAGGAACTCAAAGTTGAGGTATCAATTGGCCGGTTGGCAGAGTGGCTCATGCAGAGGACTGCAAATCCTTGTACATCGGTTCAATTCCGGTACCGGCCTCCAAGATTTCATTCAGGAAAAGAAATACCGCATTATTCCGGCTTAGCTCAGCGGTAGAGCAATCGGCTGTTAACCGATCGGTCGCCTGTTCGAATCAGGCAGCCGGAGCCATAAAAAAAATCCCTTCCTTGTGAAGGGATTTTTTTTATGCTTGTGTTATCTGATAAGAACGGCAACCTCAGGAAGCCCGTTTAAAGTTTCTCCTTCAAAAGAAATATAACTTTGCTAAAAAAAATAATGTATAAGAAAAGAACATTTCAAATACATTATCTTTATAATATCAATATGTTATCAAATGAAATTTAGATGTTTTATCTATTTTTCAAATTCTCGACACAAAGTAATGCGCCCCCAATAATACCGGCATTATTTTCAAATTCGGCTTCCTTAAGTTTAATTGGAGATGTGACAATGGATGTATTTACATTTTTTTCCATTTTGGAATAATTAATAAAATGAGCCATTGAACCACCAAGCAATACCACATCAGGATCAAAAATGCTGGCAAAAATCCGCACTCCGGATTCCACCATATTTTGCCAATGTTCAAAAACACCAATTGCTTTGGCATCATTATTTTTTAACCCGTTAACAATATCATAGCTGGTTGCGTTATCATCATTATAAAATTCCTTGGCATCCAAATTCAGAGCCGTACCGGACATATAAATTTCCAAACAATCATAGTTTCCGCAACCACAGCGACGATGTTTATCCTGACGAACGGGGAAATGTGTTTCTCCGGCCGCTCCGGATTTACCTTTCAAGAGTTTTCCGTTAACAATAATCCCTACTCCGACGCCAGTACCAAGAGTCAACAACACAACATTATCCATTCCTTGCGCATGACCAACCTTATATTCAGCCCACACAGCGGCATTGGCATCGTTTTCAACAAAAACTTTCTTTTCTGAAAGAGATTGAAAATCAATTTCTCCATATCCATACGGTAAATTACCGACAGACCCCGTAATTCTTTTATTTTCAATATCTATTGTTCCAGCTGTTGATATAGCAATTGCCTCAACTTCAGATTCATATTGAGAAATAATTTTTTTGAGCAAATTTTCAATTGCCTCTTTTGTTGCCGGAGTAGAATATTTAACCGGTTCAGAAATAATCTTACCATTCTCATCAACAAGAGCAAAAGAAATTTTGGTTCCGCCGATATCAAAAGAAAGTATTTTCATTGCTTTTCCTAATTATTTATCATCAATGATTTCATATTCGGCATCAATGATTTTATCTTGTTGAGATGTTTTTTTATAAACCGTTTTATGAATCTGAATAGAGGGATGTTTTTTTCTATAAACATTATATCCCAAATTAATCAAACCTGAAATTGCCACAATCAAAATCAGCACCGGTAAAATGATAGATGCCACATAAAAAACAAAAAACAATCCGGACAATCCCAGCGCGGACCAAAAAACTAATAAAACCCAATCATTGATATATTTCATATTTATTCTTTCACATAATTTTCAGATATAAATAACATAGGAATTTTACAAAATATTATCAAGTATAAGATAAAAAATTTCAAAATAAAAAAACTTTAAAATGATATTGACAGCTAAAAAATTTGTGCTACTACCTACACATAATTTCAACGTAACTCACTAAAAAAAGGTAAAAAAAATGTTAGAAGAATTTAACTTAAGACAATTTATCAGTGCATTTGTCGTATTGTTTGCCGTTATTGATGCCCCTGGCGCTATTCCGGTAATTTTGAAGTTAAAACGTGGCGGAAAAACCGTTTTGGCAGAAAAAGCATCCGCATTATCTTTATTAATGTTTTTAGGATTCTTTTACGTCGGAGAAGCTTTCTTAAACTTATTCAAGTTGGATATTTCATCATTTGCAGTTGCCGGTTCTTTAATTATTTTCATTATGGCTTTGGAAATGATTTTAGATATTGATATCTTCAGAGAAAAACCCGATATGCCAAAAGATGCAACCTTCATCCCTGTTGTATTTCCTCTTTTTGCCGGTGCTGGTTCTTTAACCACCTTGTTATCAATCCGCGCCCAATTTTCTGACATTAACATCATCTGCGCAATTTTAGCCAATATCGTCATTATATACGGCGTTATAAAAATGGCAAAGAGATTAAACTTAATGTTAGGCAACGGCTTTATTTATATGTTACAAAAGTTTTTCGGAATTATCTTGTTAGCCATTTCCGTAAAATTGTTTACCACAAATATCACTGTTTTAATTGAACATATTCAATAAATAAAAAAAAAGCTCCGCGATTGCGGAGCTTTTTTTTACGCTTGTGCTTTTCTCGTTTTGATTAAAGAAGCAACAATTCCAATAAATAGAATAGAAAATGTTACACACAAAGAATGCCATGGAAGAATTTCCAAACCAAGCTTTGGTAAAAAGATTTTCAATCCGATGTATATCAAAATAATAGACAATGCTTGTTTTAAGTATACAAACTTATGGACAGCAGCCTCTAACAAGAAGTACAAAGCTCTCAAGCCCAAAATAGCAAAGATATTACTTGTATATACAATAAACACATCTTGCGTAATCAAGAAAATTGCAGGAATACTATCCAGCGCAAAAATCACATCCATTGTTTCAATAATAAGCAAAGCAAAGAACAACGGTGTAATATAATGCTTACCGTTTTCCTTAACAAAGAAGTGTTCCCCTCTTATCTCATGTGTAACATGGAAAAATTTAGATAAAACAGAATAAAGCTTTGTATCTTTAAGTTCTTTCTTTTCTTCCTTTTCAGGTAAAGACATTTTAACACCGGTATAAACCAAAAATGCAGAAAAGATATACAATACCCAGTGGAAGTTACTGATTAAAGCCTCACCCAAGAAGATGAGGATAGCGCGCATAATCAAAGCACCCAAGATTCCCCAGAACAACACACGGTGCTGATACATTCTTGGCACACCCAAAGAGGTAAAGATAATGGACATAATAAAGATATTATCCAAAGACAAGCTTTTTTCTACCAAAAATCCGGTAAAGAAGAGCATACCTTTATCCACCCCTTCTTCATACATAACAAAGAAGCCAAATAAAACCGCTGCCAAAATATAAATAATGCAAAGTACCAACGTATGCATAAAATTAGGCACTTCGTTTTTTCTATTAAAGAAGCATAAGTCCCACAACAAAAGTACAACAACCGCAATGCCGAAAATAATCCATAACCAATATTCGGGCAATACGGCATGATGTGTAAATAAATATTCTAGTTTTTCCATCATATTACCTACCGTTTAATTTTTGATACAGTTTTTAAAAATATCCAACTTCTCATTATAATCAGAGGTTTTAACACCCATTATTCCCAAAAGAGAATGAAACAAATTATCATGAGAATATTCGTTTTTTAATTTTTCTTGCAAACACTTGCGTGACAAATTAAAGTTTTTAGCAAAATCATTACTAAACCACATAATCATCGGTACATGTATTTGCTCTTTGGGAGCAATAATATAAGGTGCGGCATGCAAATATATATTATTTTCTCCCAAAGATTCTCCATGGTCAGAAACATACAACAAAAAGACATTGTATTTTGTTTCTAATTTTTTCAAATCAGCAATCAAATCAGCCAAATTTTGAGAAGTATAATAAATTGTGTTGTCATAAACATTAACAATCTCTTCTCTTGAGCATTTATCCAAACGCTCTGTTTTACAATTTGGAGAAAAGATTTCAGCCGATTTCGGATAGCGTTTATAATATGTCGGTCCGTGGCTTCCTAATTGATGAAGCACCACAAACATATCAGAATTCTCTTGTTCCAATCTTTGCGTTAATCCTTTATTCAGAATATCATCAAAGCATGTATCCTTTTGGCAAAGTCTTTCATTTTCAACACGAGTGCAAATTCCTTTACAATCAGTAACATTACCTCTCCACCAAACCTTATATCCAGCACGCTTTGCCACATCTAGCAAGTTTTCTTTATAAGATGAGGTAGATTTTTCAAAATCATCACGTCCATCAACCGAAAACATACATGGCAAAGAAATTGCCGTAGACGTACCGCAAGAAGATACCTCTTTAAAACTTAAAATCTCTGATTGATATGAATCAAGCGGTTTATTGGTTTTTCTGTCATAACCATTCAAAGAAAAGTTTGCGGCACGAGCAGTTTCTCCAACCACAAAAACAAATAAATTTTTCTTATTATTTTTCCAATAAGGAACCATTTTGGCATCTTGCCCGATCATAATCAACTCATGAGGCTTTTCTCTTATCTTCATTTTAGAATAAGAAATAACCGCACTGATATAATTCACGGGCAACAAAGAATATTTAATTGGTTTATTGTTTCTTAAAAACTGAGCTGTTTGTTTGTATCCTGCACCAATAATAGCAGAACACAAAACAATTCCTGCGAACCAAATACATAATTTTTGTAAAAATTCTTTTCTTCCCGTATTATACAAAATATTTATCTTGCATAAGATAAAACTAGGTAAAATACCATAAACAAGCATATAAAACAAAACATCCAAGTTCATCAAAGCCAAGGCTTCTTGCTTATCTGTTTCCATAACATTCATCAGCATAATCTTATCAAATGCCACATGATACACATCCATAAAGTAAAGCACCGCAGCATTAATAAGACAAAATATCACAGACAATGGTTTAGCGGTATATTTCCAAAACAATATGGCACAAGCCATGTTTAATAAAACAAACAAAACCACAAACATCAAAGACACAAAAATAACACTTGGATATACACTCCACACTTTATTAAAGAAAATTGGATTATACAAAACAAGCGTCAATAAAGCATAAAGAGCGTTATATTGGTATGACTTTAATTTTAGCATTTTTAACTTACAAAAAGGGTTTTTAATATCAAACATAAACTTCAAAAAAGACATATGAAAATCCTTAAAAAATTATCTTTGAAAAAAAATACATTATATGTATAATGAAGTGTAGAAAAACTTTTGATTTATACACTATCTTTACCATTTGCCTGTATGATTAGGTCAGATAATGAATAAAACTTAAGGAACGCTTAAATGGATAAGGCAATATGTCTTCATAACGCAACAGTTTTAACCGGATTTTCGGTTATGGAAAATTGCGCTGTCTATATCAAAAACAACAAAATTGTAGATGTTTTTAGTGAAAAAAGATTTCGTCAAAAACAATTTTCACCCAAAGTACAAATAATCAACGTTAACGGCTCATATGTTGCTCCCGGCTTTATTGATACCCATATTCACGGTATCGGTGGTTTTGGAACAGATGACGGAGATTATAAATCCATCTTAAAAATGTCTGAAATTTTACCACAATACGGCGTCACATCATTTATTCCAACGCTTTATGCAGCCAAAGAAAAAGATATGATAAAAAATATCAAAGCCGTTGTAAAAGCCATGGGCAAAGAAAAAGGCGCAAGAATTTTAGGCTTGCACCTTGAAGGTCCGTTCATCTCTAAAGAAAGACTTGGCGTGCAAACGGAAGATTCCGTTAGTCCGGTAGATCTTGAACTAATGCAAAAATTCTATAAAGCCGCAAAAGGCAAAATTATCAATATGACAGTTGCACCGGAACTAAAAAACATGAGAGAACTTGCTTTATGGTGTATATCTAAAGGCATTATTCTTCAAGCCGGCCATACCAATGCTACCTATGCTCAAATGGTTGAAGGTATGCAAGCCAGAATCATGCACACAACACATTTGTTTAATGCCATGAGCCGTATGCATCACCGTGACCCAGGTGCAGTCGGTGCTGTTTTTATTCATCCGGAAATGTCATGTGAATTTATTGCTGATGGCGTACATATCGATTCAAATTTAATAAAACTTCTTTTTCAATTCAAACCTCTTGATAAACTTGTTATGGTCACAGACTCTCTAAAGCCGACCAAACAAAAAGCAGACAAGCTTTATGCCAACAACGAAGAAGTTTATTTGGATAAATGTTTTTACCGCAAATCAGATAATGTCATTGCCGGTTCTGCCATGACCATGTCTGACGGTGTAAAAAATCTCATTCAATGGGGATTAAGTTTAGAACAAGCTATTCATGTGGCCTCACCTAGTCCGGCCGAGATTCTAAAAATTAATAATAAAGGCTATGTTGCACCGGGATACGATGCAGATTTAGTTATTTTTAATCAAGACTTTAACAAAATAAATACCATTATTGACGGAAACATCTACAAGGGAGAAAATTAATGCGTGTTATCATCAAAAAAAATCAGGAAGAATGCTCAAAATGGGTTGCCAACTATATTGCCGACAGAATCAAACGTTTTCGCCCTACTGCAGAAAAACCGTTTGTTTTAGGTTTGCCAACAGGTTCAACCCCTCTTGGCGTATATAAAGAATTAATTGCCATGTTCAAAAAAGGCAAAGTATCTTTTGCCAATGTTGTCACTTTTAATATGGATGAATATATTGGGCTTGATGCCAAACACCCGCAAAGTTATCATTATTTCATGTGGGAAAACTTCTTTTCTCATATAGATATCAAAAAAAATAATGTTCACATTTTAGATGGTATGACCAAAAACTATGCCAAAGAATGCCAAGATTATGAAAATGCCATTAAGAGCTACGGCAAAATTCATCTCTTTTTAGGCGGTGTTGGTTCTGATGGACATATTGCATTCAACGAGCCCGGCTCTTCCTTAAGCTCTCGCACCAGAGTAAAAACATTAACTCAAGAAACCATGCAAGCAAATTCACGTTTCTTTGACAATGACATCAGCAAAGTTCCCGGAACCGCTTTAACCGTTGGTATCGGAACAATTATGGATGCTGAAGAAGTAATGATTATGGCAACCGGAGCCAACAAAGCCAGAGCCATTCACCACGCTATTGAAGGAAGCATCAACCATATGTGGCCGGTCAGCATTTTGCAAATGCACCAACATGGATTTATCATTTGTGATGATGATGCCACCAAAGAGCTCAAGGCAGATACTGTTAAATATTTTAAGGAAATTGAAGGTTCTAAGATAAGAAAATAATCTAACAAAATAAAAAAAAGCTCTCAGTTTTGAGAGCTTTTTTTATGCCAATCTTTGATATTATTTTTTGAATTTAATATCTAAGATTTTGTCTCCTTGCACTGTGATGGTATCCCCTTCTTGTACGAAGAAAGCTTTCTCAGATTTATAAGCTTTAAGAATAAGCCCAGACTCTGTTAAAATCATTTTTAAACCACCGACACTACCTCCGGCACCACTAATGGAATGTTCAACTCTAAATACCACTTCTTTTGAAACAGGAGAATTCTTTTCGACTTTTGTCTCTCGTTCTTCTATACAACTTACAAAAAACAAAGAAAAAACAAAAAATAAAGATGTTAATTTCATAATTCATAAATTTTATTTTATACAATAATAAATAACTTGGCTAAAATATAGCACAAAATTCAGTTTTGACAATACAGTTTTTTATCATAAAAAAAGCACTGATTTTCATCAGTGCTTTAATCTAATTTTTTATCAAAATATCTATTTCAACCAATATTCAATGGTAGAAACCACTCTGACTTTCTTTTCAATTTGAGAGGCTTCAGATGCTCCGGCAGTTTGTTCTGATGGCAAGATAGAGAAAACGCCCTGATTAGCACGTCTGATTTTTCCAACGGTAGAATTTGAGCTTTTAGCAAATTCTTGAGCTGAAGCTTCAGCATTTTTGGTTGCTTCTTCTAACATCTTAGGCTTGATATCGTTGAGTTTTGTAAACACATAAGAAACCGGTGTTGCATATTGATTTTCAAAAACAATACCTTGAGCAATCAAACTTCCGGTTTTGCCTAAAGAACTTGCCACCAAATCAACCTTAGAAGAACGCACGGTAATTGTTTGATTCAAAATATATCTGGAAGCATTAGCCCCTTCATTACGATACGGATTAGCCATTAAATCATTGGTATTAATTGATTCAACCACAATCTCAGCATCGCTAAAGCCTTGTTCTTTCAAGAATGAAACAATCATTTGTCCTTTTTGAGCAATTTCTTGTTGAGCCAAAGACAAATCATTGTTGGTAACCACAAACTTCAAATCCCAAACAGCCAAATCAGCTCGCACCGGCATTTCAGACAAACCTTTAACTGTCACATAGTTTGAATTCATTTTTGTTTGATAGTAATAATATCCGGGGAAGAAACCACCGGCACACAAACCTGCTCCGATTAATAAGGCAGAAACAACGCGAGCAAAACTTTTGCAACCACATTTGCATTTTTGACCGCAAGAACATCCGCAAGTGCATGGCTTGCCCTCATTACATCCGCATTTGCAATTTTCATCGCAAGAACAAGTTTTATTCATTTCCTCCATAACAATCTCCTTTATATTAAAGTTTTAATTTAACATAATTAAATAATAATTTGTTATAACTTACTATTAATCATCTCTGCACATTTCAAACCATCAACAGCGGCAGACATTATTCCTCCGGCATAACCGGCACCTTCACCACATGGATATATACCTTCAACAGAGCTTTGCAAGCTTTCATCACGCTTAATTCGTATCGGAGAAGAACTTCTGCTCTCAACACCTGTTAAAACAGCATCAGGATGAGCAAAGCCATGCAACTTATTATCCATATCCAAAATTCCTGCTTTAAGCGTATCTGTCACAAAATCAGGCAAAAAAGATTTTAAGTTTGCAGGTGTCACCCCTGGGGTGTAAGATGGCTTAACTTCACCGATTTTTTTAGAATCAACAGATTTAATAAAGTCTCCAACCAATTGAATCGGTGCAAAATAATTTCTTCCTCCGCTTACAAAAGCTTTTTCTTCCAATTCTCTTTGCCAATACATTCCCTGCAACGGATGATTATCTCCGTAATCTTGAGATGAGACACCGACCAACAAAGCCGCATTGGCATTTTCTTTGTTTCTGGCATGTTCGCTCATTCCGTTTGTTACCAATCTGTTGGGCTCTGAGGCAGCGGCAATTACTTCTCCGCCCGGACACATACAAAATGTGAACAAAGAACGACCGTTTTTCAAATGAGAAACCATTTTATAATCAGCCGCATTCAAAAACTTTGCAAATTTTCCATATTGAGATTCATTAATAAGTTCTTGTTTATGCTCAATTCTCACACCAACGGCAAAAGCTTTTGGTTCAATAAATATGCCGGCCTGATACAACATTTCAAAAGTATCTCTGGCACTATGTCCAATTGCCAACACCAAATTTTGTGTGGCTATTTCATAAATTTGCCCTTGCGGATTTTTAACCTTTATGGCTTTAAGTTTTCCGTCTTGAACCACTATATTTTCAAGCTTATTTTGAAAACGGTATTCTCCGCCCAATTTTTCAATTTTTTGCCGTATATTTTGCACCACACGTGCCAAAATATCTGTTCCCACATGAGGCTTTGCCAAATACAAAATTTCTTCAGGAGCTCCGGCTGCAACTAATTCTGCCAAAACTTTAGAGGTATATTTGTCTTTTTTAATACCACTCATTAATTTTCCGTCAGAAAAAGTCCCGGCACCGCCTTCCCCAAATTGCACATTAGATTCCGGATTCAGATTTTCGCCGTTCCAAAAAGATTTTACATCTTTTTGGCGTTCGGGAACCGGCTTTCCTCTTTCTAAAATAATGGGCTTTAATCCGGCTTCTGCCAAGGCAATACCGGCTAACATTCCGGCCGGACCACTTCCCACAACAACCGGACGCAAAGCAGATTTTTTCTGAGGAAGATAATATTTTTCTTCAGACTTATATATTAAAATATCATATATTTTACAAGAAGATAGAAGCTTTTCTTCATCTTCTACTTCAACATCCGTACAATATACATAATGCACATCAGACTTGCGTCTGGCATCAATAGCCTGTTTTACTATCTTAAAAGAAAGCCAATCAGCAGACATCCCTATTTGCTCTTTAACATAAAGAGCTAAATGAGATGGCGTTATGCTCAAGGGTGCTTTAATATTATTAATTCTCAACATTTTTTTAACTCAAATTTATTTTGCAACCATATTAGCAAAAATATTTATTTATTCCATAAAAAAAGGCAATAGTATAAAAACTATTGCCTAAAAGATTAATCCTGTAATTACCAATGTGATTACAGCATAAAAAATGGCTTTAAAGACGCTTATCTTTAAATATTTAAAGAATAAACACAGAGCGACGATAAGTCCTAATACACCACCCCAAATGCCTAAAACGCTATTTACGGCGCCAAAGAATTCGGGAAAGATTCTGGTCCAAGAATCTGCCGGTGCGAAAAAGCAACCATAAACGACCAAACCCAGTAATGCCCAAATCCATAAGCTTGTAGAAAACAGAATTGCAAAAACAACTTCCAACCCTTTGAAAAACAAGCACAAAAGGAGGTAAATCACCAAAAGTGCAACCGCCAAAAACAGTATTGTTTCCATACTTTTATTTTTTTAAGCGCAGTATTGAGGCTGTTCGATAAAATATCTACCTGTTGCCACACGTGGCAAAATACTGCAAAATAATCGCCTCCATAATAATTTTTATTTAAGCCTAATATATCACAAAAAAAGAGCCCAAACAAGGCTCTTTTTTTATAATTGACGTCTAAAAACGCCTAAAACGAAAAATCAGATAAATAATTAAGGGTACAAATATGGCAATACTCCAGCCCCATCCAAGAAAGGTAAATACAATTTTCAATCCATAACAGAGCCAATATCCTAAAAAAGCAAATAAAAATGCCATTAGGATTATATGCCAAGAGCCCCAAAACAGCCATATCAATGCAATAACAACAATTACATCAATCAAAATTGCAAACCAAGTCATACTTCAAAAATTTTTATTATGACAAAATTGCCGACCATATTTTATTTGGGAAAGCCAACATAGACCTAATCATCTGATAAAAGAAGTCTTGATAATTCCAAAAAATTGCAAACAAGATGAAAGCAATTAAAATCAATATCCAAAATGTTTTTGCGGAATTAAAATTAAATTTCTCATTCACAAACTTTAGATACAGGCTTATCACCACCATAATCACCACTATGGTCATTATGACAAAAACCGCTGTTATCATAACTTTCAAATTTAAATATGTTACAAAATCTATTTAAAAGAAGAATATTCCCATCAAAATAAAAGCAAGAATCAACCAAAGCAAAGCTTTTCTCTTGTTTCTACCGGACTCTGTAATAAAAACATACAAAGCATAAACAATAAGCACCAAAGCAATTATTGGAGACAATATGTAAAATACAATGTATAACACAGCCAAAAACAGGAACACCAAAAAAAAGATTACTTCAAACATAGGCATAAGTTTTAAGGCTTTTTAGAAAAATCTTCTACAAGCTTGTTAAACAATAAAATAATAAACTCATAAAAATTAAAATATGAGCTATATTATAAGAAATAGAACAATAAATTCAAGTAAATTTCAGATAAAAAATTGCTTTAGTTCCCTATTTATTTCTTTTTTATGCACATAACAATAAGAAACTAGCAAAAATATGAAGAAGTACACAAAAGTTTGGAGAACGCGAAACATATAAAAAAATGTGGAGAATGAGGAAGATAGAGTGATTTTAGGAGCGAGAAAAATCCCAATGTACAAAGAAGTACATGAATTTTTCGAGCCGACGTAAAATCGCTCTAGCTTTCCATTATACACATTTTAAATTTAGATTTGCATGTTGAAAATAGACTGATAAGCCTTTATCGCAGTATCGCGGAAGGCAACAACTTTGTCCAAAGCCAATTCTGCGTTTGAAACGGCCAAAACCACATCTTGCACATCTGCTTTGCCCTGAATTCCGGCAATGGTTGTTTTTTCAGCTTTTTGACCAAGCTCTTGAGCTGTTTCAATGCTTGATTTTACCATATCTGAAAAAGAAAGGTTTTCTTGAACAGGTTTTTCTTCTTTGATTGGTGTTTGGGCACCAATTCGGCTTAATGCAGCTTGATAAGCATTTAACGCATTAGTAATATTGCTAACCATATTCAATTCCCCCTACTTACTTCAAAACGTCTAAAACTTTAGAATTCATATCTCTTGCCGTTTGCATCATGGTCAAGTTTGCCTCATAGGCTCTTTGAGCTTCCTTCATATCCATCATCTCCACCAAAGTATTTACGTTTGGCATGGAAACATAACCTTGAGCATCTGCGGCCGGATGATTCGGTGCATATTTTTTAATAAACGGAGACTGGTCTTTAATAACCTTGTCTACCTTGACCATATTGGCGCCGGTTTCTTTATCGACATAGTTTTTGAAAGTTACAACTTGACGACGATAAGGATCTTCGCCGGCACGAATGCCAACTGATTCAGCATTAGCCATATTTTCAGAAATAATACGCAAACGCTCGCTTTGAGCTTTCATTCCTGAAACGGCAATATCTGATGTCACAGACAAATCACTCATCAATCACCCCTAAATATTAATTTTTGTATTAGCGTTTTTGAGCATATCCCGATATTTATTATATATTGTAATCATACGGTTATACTCGCCGCTTGCCTTATTAGCTTGATTTAATTCATCTTCCAAAACAACACCGTTTCCATCTATTGTAAGCGGAGAAGTTGGCTTAGGTGTAACAATCTGAAAGCCTCTTTCTTGACGATTTTTGCTCGTAATATTTTCTGCGGTTAAATGTTTTGGATTCGTTCTGGCTAAAGGCAATTGAGCAGTTTCGCTAACTTCCATTGCTTTTTTAAAATCGGGTTCTACAACTTGTTTAGGCAGATATCCGGGCGTTGTGGCATTAGCAATATTTTCAGAAGCCACACGTTCACGCACGGCCTGATAACGCATATTCTTTTTTATAAAGTCCACAACTTTAAGACTATCTACGTCCATTGTTTATTCCCTATTTTCGCATAACATTGACTTCCCCTCATCAAATTGTTATGCAATTTCCGTGCCTTATTTTAATTCTTGCTAAAATTACGTTAAAAGATTATAATCAAAGCATATAAGAATTTGAAAGGCACACTATGTCTGAAGAAGATATTAACAAAAGCTTAATGAATAGCAATCAAGAAAACAGCTTGTCCACAGATTATGCTGTTGCTTTAGGTTATGACCCGATAAAAGACAATGCACCAAAAGTTTTAGCCAAGGGACAAGGTCATGTGGCTGATAAGATTATTCAAATTGCAATTGAAGAAGGTATAGAAATCCGCCAAGATGCCGATTTGTTGCAAATATTAAAAGCCGTGGATATTGACAGCGAAATTCCGATAGAAGCTTTTTCCGCCGTGGCAGAAATCATCTCTTATATATACAAACAAAACGGCAAAGCACAAGAAAGCTAAAAAAGTCTTTCCATCACACAAATAAAAAATCCGTCCGTAGATGTAGAAAGCGGAGATAAACGCAAATATTTTTCAGAATGATATGGATATGGCACGTCAAATTTCTTTTGCCACAAATCTTTCATATTAACTGTCTGAAAATTTGGATTATTTTGCAAAAATGCAGCAATAATTTCTTCATTTTCTTCATTCAAAATTGAGCAAGTAATATAAATTATCCGACCATCAATCTTTGTTTTTTCGGCCGCAGTTTGCAATATATCAATCTGAATACGATTAAGCTTATCTACCATATTTTGGTTAAGACGAAACTTTGCATCAGGAGCTCGTCGCCATGTTCCCGTCCCCGAACAAGGAGCATCAACCACAAAGCGGTCAAAGTTGTTATCAGATGTTGCAACAAAATCTAACAGCTCAATATTTTTAACCCCTAACCTTTCCATTCTGGGCTTGATTGCCATGAGGCGTTTTTTCTCTATATCATGAGCAAAAATATGTCCTTTATTTTGCAACAAATAAGCCATGGCCAAACTTTTTCCGCCGGCACCGCAACAATAATCCATGATTTTATGTTCAGGCTTGACATCACACAAAATGGCCGCAATCTGAGAAGCCTCATCTTGCACCTCAATCTCGCCTTCTTTATATGCAATGCAATTACCTAAAGGAATTCTTTTATAAGACCTGATTCCCAAAGGAGAATACGGTGTTGCAACCACATCAAAACCTTCTGCCTTAAGCTTTTCAATCTCGGCATCTCTGTTTTTAACATTGATTCTAAAATCTGCCGTTGCCAGTTCATTTAAAGATTTCAGCAAGCGCACATCTTGAACTTTTTTATACAGCCACTCTGGCGTTTCTGCCTCCACATAAGGCGGATACACATCTTCATTATCTGTTTGCAGCCAAGTTTTTTCTTCTTCGCTCAAAGCCACCGGAGCATATTTTTCGCCACTGAAAATCTCCGCAACATTTTCGCCTTTCTTTTTAAGATAAGTCAGCAAAACTTTGCGATATTCTTTTGAGCCGGCATCAAACTCCAACTTCATTCGATTACGAATAAGCTCCCATACGGTATCTGTGATAAAACGTCTGTCTTTGGAACCAATATATTTTTTAGATTTAAGATAGCTCTCAATAATGCCGTCTGCCGGAGCCATATCCTTAAAAATTTCGCCAATTAATTCTAAGACAGCCTGATACCTTGCGCTTGGTTGCATTTTTTTATCCTTATCTGTCTTCCCAAAGTTCAAAACGAGGTTTGCCGTTAGGAAGTGTGTCTTCAAACATGGTTAAAGGACGCGCCCAGATTTGCGCCTTGTTTTTCACATTGCAATAAATAACCAATTCTTCTTTGGTTTCGGTATGTATTGCCACTTCCAAAACCAAATAAAGGTTACCTTTATAATGCTTATATATTTGCCCGCGATGCACCATATTTTTTACTCCTGAATATCTTTTCTAAAACCGATTGCCACCAAATATTCCTCAGGCGAGCCTTGACGACTGGCATCCGGTTTTGCATGAGAAACTTTTTTGAAACGTTTTTTAATATCATTCAACAGCCCAGCCTCAGCCCCACCTTTGAATACTTTGGCAATAAAAATACCGTTTTCAGCCAAAACTTCTTTGGCAAATTCATAAGCAATTTCCACCAAAGCTATGGTACGCAAATGATCGGTTTGTTGGTGACCGGTTGTGTTGGCAGCCATATCGCTCATCACAATATCTGCCTCGCCATTCAAAAGTTCTTTTAATCTATCGGCAGCTTCGGGCTCAGTAAAATCTTGGCAAATAAGCGTTGCCCCTTTAATCGGCTCTGCTTCCAAAATATCAATACCAACGACTTTACCTGTTCCCTTATTGCGTTCAACGGCAACTTGTGTCCAACCGCCTGGAGCGCAACCCAAGTCAACAATAGTTTTGCCTTTGCCCAAGAAATGAAATTTTTCATCCAATTGAATAAGCTTAAATGCCGCACGAGAGCGATATCCCAAGCGTTTTGATTCTGCAACATATGGGTCATTCAATTGACGTTCCAACCAACGGTTAGAAGATTTATCTCTGTATTTTGCCGTTTTAACACGCACGGTCAGTTGGTGTCGACCGCGAATTTCTTTGGCAGATTTGGTTAACTTTACCATTTTTTTCCTTATTTTGTTTATATTCATCAATGAGTTCAGAAACAATACCATCTTTAGCGCTCTTCAAAGAAGCGGTAATTTCTTTTGCTCCCAAACAATCATATATTGTTTTAAAAATAACACAGGCCGCTGTAAAAATTGTAGAACGTTTTTGACCGATATACAAATTTTCCATCATTTGCTCTCGCGTAAGATTATAAACACCGTTTATTTGTTCATCAATATCTTTGCAAGAAATAACATGTCCATCAGCTTTGTCTCTATCATATTTTCCAAATTTTTCAATCATAGAAACATAGCGCAACGGCGTGCTTGACGTTGCCACAAAACAAACCTTATCTCTGATTTGTTCTAGCTTAGCATCTTTCACAAAGCCATCGGCATATTTTTTAATTTCATCATGAAGTTTTTGTGCTTTTGCCTCATCATATTCAATCAAATCAAAAGCCTCAGAAGCGTTTCTGGCACCCCATGGAATAGAAATCGTATGTATGATTTTGGGATTTTTGGTATTTGTTGCCAAAGTAATTTCGGTTGAACCGCCGCCCAAGTCATATAGAACAACATATTCGGTTTTACCGCAAACATGTTCCAATGCGCCTTTTAAGTTCAAACGGGCTTCTTCATAACCGTCAATCACTTCAATTTTAATACCAGTTTTCTTCTTCACTTCATCTATAAATTCTTGGGAGTTTTGCGCCATTCTGCAAGATGCCGTGGCAATAGCTCTGGTCTTGATAATATTATATTTTTTCATAATATTTTTCAGTTTCACAAAGCAATCCACTCCCCTTGCAAAAGATTCTTTGGTGAACATCATATGCTCATACATTCCCTCACCGAGCTTAACGGAATAAGCTTCTGTGAAAGCATATTTTTTGTTTTTATCAGCAATAACCAATCGGCAAGAGTTTGTTCCCAAATCAATAGCTGCAAAATATTTATTTCTGTTCATGATTTTTTCTTCCTCTTTTTCCATAAGGAAAACGTCTTCTGAACTTTTTATTTTGCTGTTTATGATGCTCATTTTGTGAATGCATCAAGTCAAGCAAAATTCCTTCACGAATTCCTCTATCGGCAACCGTAATTTCTGAAATGGGCCAAAAAGAACACAAAGCCTCAATAATTGCACAACCGGCCATTGTTAAATCTGCCTTTTGCGCACCGATGCAAGCGTGTTTTTTTCTACCCTCATCGCCCAGTCTTTTAATTTTATTAATCGTGCGGTCAATATCTTGTTTAGAGATAGACAAACCATCCACGGCCGAACGATTATACCTTGGCAAGTTAAGATGAACGGCACCCAAAACAGTAACAGTTCCAGACGTTCCGATAACCTGAATTTCTTGATTACGGATAGCCTCCATAATCTGATATTTTTCTTCAAAATCTGCCAAAATTTTTTGTGTGCGTTCGATAATGGTATTATAGGCCAAATCTGTCATATCTTGAGAAGGAAAAGCCTCAGAAATTGTCACTACGCCATAAGGTAAAGAAACAAAACCTTCAATAAAAGTTTTGCCCGTATTTGTCACTCTGGCCAAAGAAATTTCCGTTGAACCGCCACCAATATCAAAAACCAACGCTCTTTTGATGGTTCGGTTTAATAAAGGAATACACCCCACAACCGCCAATCTGGATTCTTCTTTAGAAGAAATAATTTCCAGACTCAAGCCGGTTTCTCTTTTCACCGCATCTACAAATTCTTTGCAGTTAACCGCACGCCTGCAAGCCGCGGTTGCCACATAACGATATTTATAAATAGGCGCATATTCAGCCAACACACCGGAACAAACTTTTAATGCGGCAATTGTACGTTTAATTGCCAAACGAGAAAGTTGATTATCATTAATAATACCTTCTCCCAACCGCGTAATTTTAGAAAAAGTTTCCACAATTCTAAAAGAACTCGGCGTTGGTGTTGCAATCACCAAACGACAAGAATTTGTTCCCAAATCAATTGCCGCATAATTTTTAGGTTCTGGCGCGGCAATTTTTATTCTATCGTTATATGGCTTTACATTATTTTTATTTAATTTTTTTGCCATTTTATATTTAATTTCAACTTATCTTTGTCTTATACAATCATTTCTCTCATAATGAAGAATTTTTCTTTCAAGAGCAAGCATTTTTTTGGTTTTAAAATAAAAAAAAGGAGCTATGAAAAGCTCCTTTTAATTAAAAACTAAGCGCCATAAATTTCTTCTCGAAGTTGCGTTCTTAATTCATCAATGGAAACCAGTTCTTTGTTGGCATTTTCAAAATACCAATAAACCCAACCATTGCATGCAGACAAGTTCTGAGCAGCCGCTCCCACTTGGTGAATTGAACCTTCCATATTGTCAGATTTCAAGGTTCCGTCTGAACGAACAACCGCTTTGTGTTTGCGTCCGGCATCGTACAAAACATCTCCTGGGTTGAGCAAACCTCTCTCCACAACAGAACCAAACGGAATACGAGGTTGACGTTTTTTGGAAACCATTTCCAAACAAAGAGCGTTTTCAACTTTTTCAACTGCATCAATACGAGCCTGAGCACCCTTAACATAATTTACATCGCGTTCAATTCCGATAAAATTACGACCGAGTTTTTTAGCAACGGCACCGGTTGTACCTGTACCAAAGAACGGATCCAAAATCACATCACCCACATTGGTTGAAGACATAATCACACGATAGAGCAAAGCTTCAGGTTTTTGAGTAGGATGGAGTTTATTACCTTCGCCGTCTTTCAAGCGTTCTTTACCTGTACACAACGGAATTTGCCAATCGCTGCGCATTTGAGTGTCTTCATTCAAAGCCTTCATGGCTTCATAATTAAAAGTATATTTGGAGTTTGGATTCTTAGATGCCCAGATTAAAGTTTCATGCGCATTGGTAAAACGAGTACCCTTAAAATTCGGCATCGGGTTTGTTTTGTTCCAAATAATATCATTCAAAATCCAGAAGCCCAAATCTTGCAAAATGTAGCCAACACGGAAAATATTATGATAAGAACCAATAACCCAGATAGCTCCGTCTTCTTTCAAAACTCTGCGAGCTGCTGTCATCCATTCACGAGTATAAGCATCATATGCAGCCAAGCTTTCAAAGCTGTCCCACTCTTCATACACACCGCTAACGTTTGTATTATCCGGACGAGTTAAAGCGTCACCCAATTGCAAATTATACGGAGGATCTGCAAAAATCAAATCAACAGAATTAGGCTCCATTTTATTCATTGCTTTAATACAATCGTCATTGATAATGGTATTAAGAATTGTTTTATGTTGCTTACTGCTCATAGCGCATCCATCTAAAAGTTAGTTATCATTTTCACTGAGCACAGTATCACGCAAATTTGGTTATAAAATTATTAACATTGACAAAAAAATTATACATTTTTTGTAAAAAAATATTTTTTTATTATATTTCAATAAGATAAAATTGCAATTATTCGTTTAAATAGACCGTTTTTTCCAAATAAGACAAAAAAAAGAGGTGCAAAGCACCCCTGTTTGTTAATTTAATTTTCGCAAATTCTGATATTTTTCCGAAAATTTTTTTAAGATTTCATCGACCGTATATTCTTCCGGAGAAAGTCCCAATGTCTCAGTCAAAATTTCAAAATCATCATCCCTGTCAAAATCAGCCAACAAGTCCAATAATTCCAAATAATCATCACCACTGAAGGACCTGACATTTGTAATAAAAAAACTCGTCACATACTGATAAAATTGCTGGGCAAAATTATCATGCACAAAAGGAGATAAAATTGCGATGCAAGATAACCAAAACGGAATGACCTCATGGTCTGTTGCCACATAGGTCAACTTGGTAATCTCTTTTGTTAAGGATTCTAATTTTTCATCAATCTTCTGTTTCAAAAGTTTTGCCTTTCTGGAGATATTCTCCGCAGTAACGCTCTGCCAAAACTCATCGTCTTCAATCATATGAATATATTCAATATGCTTTGCCAAAATGTTTTTTGGAAGACCGTACTGCAAATATATAGCCAAAGAAGACATAGCCGCCGCAGTCATATGGATTCTACCCATCTGTTCTGCAAAAAATCTTTTTTTCATAGCCGTAAAATTATAAGTTAATAATAATGTGCTATAAAAAAACTTATTTTATTAGACAAAAGATGTCAAACAAAAATCTATAAATATTTTTGAATAGGTTTATAAGAGATTCTATGTTCCGGACAGATTCCATATTTTTCCAAACCGTCTATATGAAGTTTGGTTCCGTATCCCGCATTTTTTTCAAAACCATAATGAGGATACTTTTCAGCCAAGTTTTGCATGAGCTTATCTCTATATACTTTCGCCACAATAGACGCTGCCGAAACAGACATTGACAATCCGTCCCCTTGAATAATGGTCTCCGTTGCACAAGGAAAATCTTTGGGAGTTCTGTTTCCGTCAATTAAAGCCACGTTGGGGTGAACATTTAAGTTTTGATAAGCTCTTTTCATAGCTAAAAAGGTTGCTTGTAAAATATTTAAATTATCAATTTCTTCTCTGCTCGCCTGCCCGATTCCGATACTCAAATTTCCTTTTTTTTCTTCTTCTTGCAACATATCATAAAGTTTTTCTCTTTTTTTGGCAGATAGTTTTTTGGAATCATTTAAAGAGTTCAACAATTCTTTGCTTTCGTTTCTGTTCAAAAACACAACGGCACCTGCCACAACGGGACCGGCCCAAGGTCCACGTCCGGCCTCATCAATTCCCACGACCAAAGTTGAATACTTATCTTCAAAAGAAAAATCAGGCATTTTTATTTCCTTTAAGCTAAATTAATGATTTTATATTTTTTTACTTAAAGCTCAAAACAAAGTCAACATTTTCAAATATCATAAAAAAAAAAGAAAGGTCCGTATCTCACGCCCCAGACCCTTCACCTCTATAACAGAAACAATTCACCAACTATTTCAGATTTTCTTCCACTTCGTCATAGCCGACAACTTGCTTGTCTGAAGCCACGACGTAAGTCAACGGCGTTGAGAAGATATCCTGAGCAATCTCTTGCACATTGCGAGCAGAAACACGCCATGTTGCAATGATTCTCTCATCGATATCATACATTTTTTCACGGCCCAAAATTTGCCAGGCAGTTTCAACCGAAGCATCGTTTGCAGATGCAAACTTGAACAGTTTTTCGGTCATAGCCCACTGGCGGGCAGACTCCAAAGCACCTTCCGACAATGGCTCGTTTTTGAGCTTCTGAACAATACCGATGACAACATCAACGATATCATTCAAGTTTACGTCCGGCTGCCATGTTTCAACAGAGATACGCAATGTACGCATCCCACCAAAATAACCGGCAATCTTGAGTTCCGGTTTGGCCTCCATTGACGCAAAAGCTCTCTCGAGTTGACCGTTCAAGGCAGACATCAGAACGTTAGCCTCGCTCACACCAGAAAGATTTGTCACATCCCAACCGAACATAACTCTCTGGTAGTCACCGTTTGAAGCAATCTGCTCAAAGCCACCTGTATACAGCTCATTGTCAGCTTTGTAGCGCTTTCCTTCCGGAACATCTGCAAAGAATTCTTTGGCCAGTTCTTCGGCATCAGACTTCTTTGGCTTTTCTCCGGCAACACATACGACCAAGTTCTTTCCGGTATAGTACTTCTCGTGTAAAGCCTTGAGGTCTTCCACCGTCACAGCCTTAACCGCAGCGATATATTCCTCCGTATTCCACACAAGCTGGTGTTTTGAGAACGCCACGTGCTTGTAAGCCAATTTTGACTGACGAGCCGGCATTTTTGCCAAAAGTTCCGTTCTTTCGATTGTGTCTGCTTTTGCCTGCTCCAACAACTCTTCAGACAACTCCGGAGCTTTCACCAAATTGGCCATCTTCTCCATTGTCTCTTTCAAGTTTTCTTTTGCACATCCGGTGAGGAAGGTAGTAATTGTTCCGCCATACACAGCCTGCACAAAAGGAGCCTGAAGCATAAGGACTTTTTCAAAAAGAGCAGCGATACCGAGCTTAGGCTCGTTAATGTGTCCGACATTCACAGTCACTGATACTGTATAAACACTTGCACCATTTGATGCCAAAGCCACTCTCATTCCGTTCTTAATAACTAATGTTTCCATAACCTAAATTTTTAAAATATATTTATAATAATTAACTAACACATCATCAGCAGTATAACCTTTTTTCTATTTTGTCAATACTTTTTTAACTTTTGGTCTAAAAAAAAGGAGTTTTTTCAAACTCCCTTTTTTCTTTTATCGACACGGAAATTCCGGTGATATGCAAGTCCCCTTACAATCATACAAAAATCTGTTTGGCGGGCAAACACATTTTTGGTTAACACAAACCTTTCCGCCCTTGCACGACGGGTTACACCTGTTGGCTTCGGGGCACCCCCAACATAAGATTCCTTGATAGGTTACATAAGTTGGATTTTTACACATTTTGGGATATGTTGCCGTCCGCCCTATCTCCCAACATTTTGCATCGAGTCTTTTTTGGTTTGCTCTCAAGCCGGACATATTTGCCGCCTGCAAATCGGCAACACTCAAAAGTAAAGCAACTATGCTAAAAAAGATTCTCATTATTTTTCAGCAACTGTTCCAACTTCTTCAAAAACCAAGTTTTGGCCGTCTGTAGTTTTCAAGGTCAAGCTCTTATCTTCCAAAACAAAAGAATTTACTTTTGGCAAAGTCATCAAATATTGGCTTTCAGCTTTCATCAAATTTTCCGGACCGGCCATCATGGTTGCACCGGCTGGGCCAAATTTAATATTATTACCGTCTAACTCATATTTACCAAAATAGTTATTAATAACTTTTCCAAAAAAGCGATTCTCTTTTGCATCAAAAGCCAAGGTAATTTCAGCCTTATTAGCCGCATCGTTCATTTTATATTCTTTACCCTTAAAAGAATTTTCTTTGGCAGCGCAAGCTGTAATCAACAATGCAGCCATAACACTCAATATTTTTTTCATATGTTCTCTCCTTAAGTTAAAAACTATAATTGTTATATCACATATTCCCAAACATAACAGAGATTTATTTTTCTTGTGAAAAAAACTTGTTTTAGACAAAAAAATATGATATAAAATTATTAGAAACCAATTATTAAAAGATTATGAAGAGTGTAAAAATTAAATCAGATCGTTTAGCATTCAGAGATGCTAGTCTGATTCTGGGAGAAAAATTGAAGGTCGTCAAAATTTCTTTTGAGCAAGCTATGGCTTTCAGAAGAAATAAATTTTCTTCTTTTGAAGAAATGGCTGCTTATTATGGCAACCAAATTCTCAAAGAAGGAGAGTTTTACAAGGGCTACGTTGCCCTCTACCGTTCTTATAAACAAGAGGTAATATATCTAGACGGGATATTAACGAAAGTAAAATCAGAAGGAATAAATGAGTTCTTTATGCCGTATCATGATATTCAAGCGGCAAAAGAAGGCATCCTTTGGAAGATTGAGTATCCGGCAAACCGCAAGCAAGGCTCGTTCCGTTATGTCTGGAACTTTGGAGATTGCAGCTTTGACGCTTGGATTACTTATCTTCAAGGTCTTGGAAAACTCCCCAAAGAGGACGCCGAGAAGAAATCTGAAGGCATAAAAGAAAAGCTCATTCAGTCTTTGATTACTAATTCATCAGCTGAACTGAGTGATGAAGAATTTCTGGTGGTACAAAGCTACGCACCGGATTACTTCAGATTATTTTTTTCTGAAGTTTAACAAGAAAACCCTGCCGGCTTGTTGCTGACAGGGTTTTTGTTTGTAAAACAACTCTTGATTAAAATAAAATTCGTAATATATATTAAAGCTACAAAAACAATTATTTACTAAAACCCTACTATTATGAAAACAATCAAAATTATTCTGCAAGATTTGGCTGTTGATAAAGCTGATTTAAGAATCGGCCATGAATTAAAAGCTCTTAAACTCTCATTTGAACAAGCCATGTCTTATGAAAAAACATTTTCTTCCTTTGAAGAAATGTGTCAACATTACCCAGATGCAAATGTGTTACAAGAAGGTGAATACTATCACGGTTATCTTTTGATATTTTATTCCGCACGACATCAACAGATTGTTTACCTCAACGGCATGTTAAACAAATGTACCGATGAAGAAAAACACCATGATGATGATATTGCCATCAGAGATGCCGCTCATAATGGAATATTATACGAAATATCCCACCCTTCTCATCATGTAAAAGGACATTGCGACAACATTTGGTCTTTTGGAAAATGTTCTTATGCATCCACTGTTGTTGAAATGCAAAGACATCAAGGCCTTTCAATAAACATTAATGCAAAAAAAACAGAAAAAAATTTGAAAGAGAAACTAAAAGCTGCTTTGCTTAACCACTCTTTCACCTGCGAACTGACAGATGAAGAATACACCGTATTGATGCATCATTGCCCAAGCAGAAATTCTATGTTCACACTTATCGAGTAAAATCATAAAAAAAGAGAAAGTCTATTAAAGAACTTTCTCTTTTTTTATTTATCTATCCTTTTCTTGGGATTGTATATTCATATTTTGTTTTTCATCTTGATTTTTAGGAAATGAAATATATGTTTTGTATAATTTTTCTCCCTGTATTCCCATAAATGTTTCTTTTTCAGTTAAATTAATCATATTTAATAGGCTTAAGCGTTTAAGCAACGCATAAGAAGTATCCTTTCTTGTTTCAGCCTCCCAAGTACCTCCTACTTCTTTCATATGGTTTAACAATTCAAACAATAGCTTTTTAGAAAATCTTCTATAATCGGGAGCAACAGCTACGTCATGAATATGTTTTGCCGCATCAGAATATAACGCATAACCTACAACTTCGTTTTGATAATTTTTCAATAACATAAATTGAGAATTTTTATCTTTTTCTCTAAACTCTGCTTTCCAATTATATGAAAGATCTCCAACCTTTACTATTTTCATAGATAATGTTTGAACTGAAGATAAAATTTTAGGCAAATCATCAACCACATAATCAGCCAATTCCACCAAGATATGCAATAGCCGATATAATGACTAAATTGAAAAGCCAATCTTCCTCACAAATAAGAGCCTAGTTTACATGGCTTAGTAAAGTATATTTTAAAGAAAATATATTTTAATCACAGGATACTTCGTCAGTAGTTTGGCTTAGATGAAGATAAAATCAAACATTATATAGAATTTTAAGAACAACCGTATTTAATCCAGATCCGTTTGGATCTGTAAAGAAAAGGCACCTTTTGGGGCCTTTTCTTAGAACCTACTGTTTTTTGGAATATTTATTAATAGTTACTATCTGTTCACTAGTGAATTAATAACCTACTCACATCTTAAGTCTTACTTTATCATAAAGTTTGATAATAAAGCATCCATCTTTACAACCAAAATTGTACTAAATACAAATTTAACATTAATTAAAGCATTCTATACTCCAATTTTTCCGTCCTGACAAATGTTTTACAACCCAAAAATTTTTATAGTTTACTCTAGTATTTACAAACATGTGATCCATCATTTCTCGATGGTGTTTCCACATTACAAAAGCAAAGCTTGTTTGATCTCGTTTGCTAAAATTTATTAACATATTCCACCAATCATTCATAATATCTATTATTTCTTGAGAATGATGTTTTCGGTAAAGAATATTATTTTCTCCTAAACCATATTGATCAGGAAAGTTTTTTTGTTTTAAAAACTCTTTCTGCTTTAAAAAAGCTTTTTTATCGTCCTCACTAAATCTAGGACTATTCATTAAAGCATCTATTTCTTGATAAATACAATTTCTATTAAAATGTATGGGAAACAATAAATCTTTTCCTTTTTCTTCAATGAGATCAAATAAATAAGATGTTAAAATGTTTATATTTGCATCAATATATATACTCTCATCGTAATCAGGAAAAAGAATATGAGGATGTAGTTTATGCCAACGATTATTACGAGTTGCATCCAGATTATTAAACCTAAGAGGTTCAATTTTCCAAATTCCATGTTTCTTTTGTTGAATTAATTCATTATTGTCTGTGAAACAAATGTAATCCCATTCATCATTTATAAAATAATGATTTATAAGGTTATCATAATTATTTATAATACAAGTATAAACAACCTTTTTATTTTTATGTTTTTTTCTCCAGTATTCATCGATTTTTGACTGAGCAAGATGCCATACATTATATTCAAACTGATAACCATCAAAACGAGCAAAATTCAAAAAATAAATTAACGGATTCATATTATAATATGTAGGATGATAATATACAAATTTATTTGAAGGCCATTGTTTTTGTTTCCATCCCTCTTGCAAATAATAATCCAATGGAGAACTATTTTTGTTTTTAGCCAACCAAACTTTATAACCATCATAATATCTAGATAAAAAGTAGTTTTCATCCCATAATTGAGAATTTAAAATATCCATTCTATCTATTAAATATTTGGTATCAATTATTGATGCTTCTATTTTATTAGAATCATTATTTATATTTTTCTTTTCTTTTCGATTCTGCAAATATAGATGAAATAAAGGACACCAATTTTTTTCAAGCAATTCAGAGTGCTTTCTGATATAATCATTTGTATCAAATTTAGCACTAGGATTTCGTCTTTCTTTCCATCCGTATTTCACATAATGTTTGGCAGCACTTATCCTACTAACCTTAACATCTGGATTTTTCTCTAAATACCATTTTTCATCAAAAAATTCTGATTTTTTAACAATTTCAATTTGCCTTTTTTCATTATATTTTTTTTCTGTAATTAATCGAAGAATTCTTGCAATTTTCAAAAGTATTATATTCATAGCCCTACCTTTTTTATTAATCTTCAAAACAAATCTATCAATGCCCTGCAAAAACAATACTGTACCATAATACAGGCGCGGAATTATTATTTTTTATTACAAAGTGATCTCAAACCATCCTGTAACAATCATCAAGGCCCCACAGTTATTTCAGCTGAGTTTTGTACAAAGAAGCATAAATAGAATTTTCTTTATTCATAAGTTCTTCATGTGTACCTTG